>JBCBGX010000140.1:0-6086 GCA_038526325.1 Pseudomonadota bacterium
TCATCCGTCTTAGCGGTTTGTTTTGTGAAAACCGGCATTGTGCCTCCCTAAGTATTTGGAATTCCGTACCACAAGACTGCCCCAACAGCGCGGGCCATTTCAATGCAGACGGCGCCTAAGCTCTACTTTGATGCCGGAGCCGCATCAATGGCTGTGGCCATCGGTGGTTTTGCCAAATACAAGACTGCTGGGTGGTTCCCAAAGGTATCAGATGCGAGGCTGGTGTGATCGATAGGGCGATGTTTTCTCGGTTCCGGTTGGATCCTTCGGCGCTTGCGCTTACGGACGATGGGCAGGTTCCGCTGATCTATTGGCGCGTGAAGCCAAATTTTGGCGATCTGCTGGCGCCATGGCTTTTCCAGCACCTCACCGGGCGCGAGGTAAAGCTGATCAAGGGCCTTGTGAACCCGGTAAACCTCGCCGCGATGGTTCAGTACAAGTGGAAACAAAAGCCGATCAAGATCCCGCATTACATTTCAATCGGGTCGATCATGAGCCGCGTGAAGGATAATTCGATTGTCTGGGGCACGGGATCTTTCGGAACAGAGCAATTTACCCAATTGTCGACCAAGGCGCGATACTGCGCCGTTCGTGGCCCACTGTCGCGGCAACTGCTGCGCAATGTTGGGGTAGAGGTGCCGCAGGTCTACGGTGATCCGGCACTCCTGACGCCGTTGTTCTTTGATGCGCCAGAGGAAAAAACGCACAAAATCGGGCTTGTTCTGCGATGGTCTGAAACCGAGTGGTTGCAGGCGACCCCTGGAGATGGCGTCACGCTCATTGATCTGGGCAGCCGCGATGTTGAAGGCACCCTGCACCAAATACTGTCATGCGAAATGATCATCACCTCGTCCTTGCATGGCCTGATCATCGCCGATACTTACGGGATCCCGAACGCTTATCTGGCCTCAGACACACCCAAAGGTGGTGAGTTTAAATTTTACGACTACTTTGCATCGGTCAATAAGTTCCGAAAACCAAAGGCGTTTGACTTTACCAGTGAAGCGCTCACTGTTGACACACTGATGAACCACTTTGACTTTGACGGGCGCGAGATAGATTTCGACGCTATCAACCTGTTGAGGGCCTGCCCCTTCTTAGAAGAAGTCTAGCGATCAGCGGGGTACACTTTGGGTCATCTGTTGACGGCGAAGCGTAGCCATTACACGACCGCAATGCCAATTTTTCCGGCAACTCTCGTCTTCCGAAAGCTGCCCCAACCATCATATCCTTGTGACATCCCTCGGTCAGGGTCTACCCTGTCTATACTGGAGAGGGAGCTTCACCATGCCAATTCAACTCAATCGTCGTCACTTTATCGCCGGGTCCGCGGGCCTGATCGCGATGCATCCGTTTTCGGCCAATGCGGCCCCAAATCAGGCGCATCTGCGCCTGATGGAAACCACTGACCTGCACGTCCATGTGTTCCCGTATGATTACTATGGTGACCGGCCTATCGACACTGTCGGCCTGTCGCGCACGGCAAGCCTCATTGAAGATGTCCGTGCTGAATCCACTAATTCGTTGCTTCTCGACAACGGGGACTTTCTGCAAGGCAACCCGATGGGCGATTACATCGCGTATGAGAGGGGAATGAAGGAAGGGGACATGCATCCCATCATCACGGCGATGAATACGCTGGGTTTTGATGGCTCGACCCTCGGCAATCACGAATTCAACTATGGGATCTCGTTCCTGATGAAATCTGTTTCGGGTGCCGCGTTCCCGGTTGTGTCCGCCAACGTGGTCAAGGAAATGGGCGCCTCTGCCACTGCGGATACGACGTTGGTTGCGCCCTACACTATTTTGGAGCGCGAGATCGTTGATGGCGATGGGACCGCCCATCCGATCAAGATCGGACTGATCGGTTTTGTGCCACCCCAGATCATGAATTGGGACCGCAAGCATCTGGAAGGCAATGTGCAAGCGCGCGATATTATCGAAAGCGCAAATGCCTATGTGCCGCAAATGAAAGAAGAGGGGGCGGATATCATCGTGGCGCTGTGCCATTCCGGAATTGGAGAGGCAAATGCGAGCGATGGTATGGAAAACGCAGCCATCCCGCTGGCCGCTGTCGATGGGATTGATGCGATCCTGACTGGGCATAGTCATCTGGTCTTCCCATCGTCGAATTACGACGATTGGGCGGGTGTCGACACAGCGGCAGGCACAATTGGCGGCAAGCCGGGTGTCATGGGTGGCTTCTGGGGCAGCCATATGGGCCTTGTCGATCTCTTGCTTGAACGCGACGGCAATGGCTGGCGCATCCTGTCCCACACCTCTGAGGCACGCCCCATTTCCCGCCGCGAAGAAGATCGCAGCGTCACCGCCCTGGTGGGGGACCACGAACCGGTTCTTGAGTCTGTTCAGGACATGCATGACGCCACGCTTGCCTATGTCCGGACTGCCGTGGGTAAGACGGACGCGGCGCTGCACAGCTATTTCGCGCTGGTCGCCGATGATCCATCTGTGCAAATCGTCTCAAACGCGCAGATGTGGTACATCAAGGATCAGATGATCGGCACCGAATACGAAGGTCTTCCGATCCTTTCGGCTGCTGCCCCCTTCAAGGCTGGCGGACGTGGCGGGCCTGAATACTTTACGGATGTGCCTGTAGGGGATGTCGCGATCAAGAATGTCGCGGACCTTTATCTTTACCCCAACACAGTGCGCGCTGTGAAAGTGACGGGCGCCCAGATCAAGGATTGGCTGGAACGCAGCGCGGGGATGTTCAACCAGATCGAAGCCGGGGCCAGTGATGCAACGCTGCTCAACCCGGATTTCCCCAGCTACAATTTCGATGTCATCGACGGGGTGACCTATCAGATCGACTTGTCGCAGCCTGCGAAATTCGACCGGGAAGGGGCCGTTGTGAACCCCGACACCAACCGGATCGTTGGTTTGCAATATAATGGTGCCACCATCGATCCGGAGCAGGAATTCATCTTGGCTACGAACAATTATCGCGCCTCTGGTGGCGGTAGCTTCCCTGGCGCGGATGGATCAACCGTCATTTTTGAAGGGCCAGACACCAACCGGGACGTGATTGTGCGGTATATCGTTGAACAAGGCACTGTCAGCCCGCGCGCCGACGGCAATTGGTCGTTCGCGCCGATGAAAGACACAACCGTGATCTTCGAAACCGGTCCCGCTGGCGCGGCCTATGCCGACACCGTGCCGGGTGTGACGATCGAAGAAGCGGGGCAAAGCGACACCGGATTTACCCAGTTCCGCATCTCTCTTTGAGAAAAGACGCGCGGCTGGATGGAGCAGCCGCGCGTCTTCCGGCGTGAGTGGCCCAGGGCTTAGAATTTGAATGCGGCGCGCAAGCCGAGCGCGTTGGCATCTAGGTCGATATCAAGATCCTCGACTCCGCTGATGTCGACAGGGATGTTGCCACCCACTTGGCGGTTAGTGAATTCAACGCCGAGCATGATGTTATCGGTGGCAAGGTAGTCAATTCCCGCCCCAATCACGAAGCCATCAGCATCAAGATCATCGCTTGCGCCTGCGTCTTCCAACGCGCCCAAATCAACGCTGACGCGGCTAAACCCGGCTGTCCCATAGGCCATCACACGATCATTCAATGCATAACCGACGCGTCCCTTGATTTCGGTTGTGAGCGTATCCATCCCCTCAAACTGGATGCCGGAAAACCCACCGTCCGCGCTGCTGGTGATTGCGATTTCACCACCATAGACAAGATTGCCTGTTTGGATTTGATATCCTCCAAAACCGCTGATTGCGGTGTCCGGGTTCAGGCTAAGGCCGCTGACACCTTCGTCGGGAAGGAAGAAGGCATCACTCAGAAAGCGGTCATTGATAAAGTCGACATTGCCATCAATGCTATTGATGGCGAGGCCGCCATAAGCACCTGAAAAGTCAGCAAAACCACTGGTTGGAAAAAGACCGATCGCCAAAAGTGCAATCGAATGTGTCGTTAGTTTCATTTCGTTCCTCTTTTCGTTCGTCGCGCTGGGGCGATGGTGTGTTGCCAAGCGGGTCACGCCCAACGCCCATCTGGTCATGTGCTGTTGGCGCGAAACAGATTCGCAACTCATTGAGGTTGGATAGTCCGCCAACGTGTTTGCGAACGTTTCAGATGTGTGGAAGGGCGCGTGTTTTTAGCGTTTGGCCATCCGTTCCAGACACATTTGTGCCCCTTTCAGCGTTGGGGCGACAGCATTTCACAAACTCTTAGGTCTTTTGTGCGATCCCAGATTTGATTTGCGGAACTAAGGTGACTTCATGAAACTTCGATTGGTAATGGTGTTAATCATCCTGCCTCTGTTGGCTCTCTCGGGGTATTTCGCCTCTCGAATGATGGAGGTTGATCGCCTTTATGCCAGTGCCGCAGCGTTGTCGGCGGAGCAGGCGCAACAACAGTCACATATCAATGACTTGGTGCATGAATTGCAGAAAGAACGGGGTTTCTCGGCAGGATTCGTTTCATCCAACGGGGCCAGTTTCCAGCAGGACCTAAACAATCAGCACAGCGCCACAACAGCCGCACTGCCATTCGCTCTTGATCAGACTGCGGGTATTGCTGCCGACAATCAGGCTGCATTTGCAAGGGCCGGTGCGGGTTTGCGTGGCCTATCGGATATGCGAGCTAAGGTGCAGGGGCTGCAGGTAACTGTGCCGGAGTTGGCGACATACTATACCGCAATCATCAATGACCTTCTTCTCGTTGCGTACCCTCTACAAAGCCAAGATGCAGATACTTCCTTAGAGGTTTTGCAGGCGACAAGGTCCCTTTTGGCGGCCGCAAAAGAACGGGCGGGCCTTGAAAGGGCCATGGGGGCCACCGGTCTGGGTGCTGGGTTCTCGCCCAATGTGTACCGGGCTTTCCAGCAGCATGGTGGCGCGCAGGCGGCACTGCTACTGGAAACCGCAAAGCGGAGAGGCGGAATGGATGAGCTTGATTCACTGTATGCAACGCCAGCATTCACGGCGGTCCAAAATGCGCGGGCAACGATCACAAATGGACAGGAAAGCGGTGATTTCGGCGATTTGACTGCACGCCAGTGGTTTCAAATCTCAACTGCATGGATTGATACCTTGCGCGACGCTGAACTGGCTAAGGCCCAAAAGATCGATGGGTTGGCCGAAACGCTGCAGGCTGATGCCTCACAAAAAATGCAAAACAATGCCTGGGCAGGGGGTATCGCAATTTTGCTGATTGGTATTTTTGCGATCGGCAGTTTTGAATGGATGATCTGGCGGATCAAACGACTGACCGAGGTTGTGTACGGTTTTGCAAAGGGGGATTTCAATAAGTGGGTGCCCAGTATCGATCGAAAAGACGAAATCAGCCGAATGGCGCGTGCGATTTATCATTTCAAACAGGAAACACTCGCACTTCGCCGCGAGGCCGAAGATATGAAAGCCAGTGACGAAGCCGCGCTAAATGCAAAACATGGGAAGGTCGTTGAGTTAGTCACCGAAGGTTTGGCCGCCCTGGCTCATGCAGACCTGACATGCCATTTCGACAAACCGCTTGACGGAGAGTACGACGCCATTCGCAATGATTTTAACGTTGCGTCGGATCGTTTGCGAGGCGTTCTGCGGTCGATTGCAGCAACCATCCACCAATTGGATCATTCCGCCCGCCAGATGAAAAGTTCGGCAGTAGATCTGACAAGGCGCTCGAACGAACAGTTGGAGACCATTCAGGACACAACAACTAAAGTGACGGAACTATCATCCGAGGTTGAGGTGTTTGGCCAGGAAATTGTCGCTGCAACCTCGTTGGCTGGCAATGCACGGACGGCGGCGACCCGGTCAGCAGACCTGACCCAGCGCGCTGTCGACGCAATGGGTCGGATTCGGTCGTCGTCCGATCAGATCGGCGCGATTATCGAAATGATCGAGGACATTTCTTTCCAAACCAACCTTCTGGCATTGAATGCCGGCGTGGAAGCCGCGCGTGCTGGATCCGCAGGCCGTGGGTTTGCAGTTGTCGCGTCCGAGGTCCGAGCATTGGCGCAACGGGCCAGCGATGCATCTCTTGAGATTAAGACATTGGTCGACGAAAGCAGAGGGCACGTTCAGGATGGTGGAAGCCTTGTCGATGAAACAGGTGC
>JBCBGX010000141.1:0-6042 GCA_038526325.1 Pseudomonadota bacterium
AAGCCGGCTTATCCGACCTTTATCATATGATTGCAGGGTTGGTCGAAGACGAAGCACCGCCAGCATTTACGCTAATGTATGCGCGTGCCGCGATGTATCTTGATCCAGCAAATACACCGGCCATCCTAATGGCGGCCGGACTTTTGGAAGAGATGGGTCAGTATGATCTGGCTAACACGACGTTCTCGAGCATTTCCACAGAGGATCCGTCGTTTCATGCGGCTGAATTGGGCCGTGCCGATGTGCTGCGCAGTGCCGGTCGGGATGATGCCGCGATAGAAGTGCTTGAGGCATTGACACGCAGCCACCCTGACTTGCCCCAAGTCTGGGCGACCAAAGGGGACACGCTGCGTCAAACTGAACGCTACAGTCAGGCCAATGATGCTTACACCCGGGCGTTAAGTCTTTACGATGACGGCAGTTCTGCGAAATGGTTTGTCCATTATACGCGGGGTATCACAAATCACGCGATGGACCTTTGGCCAGCGGCCGAAGCAGATTTTCGTGCGGCGCTGGCGCTGAACCCTGATCACCCGCAGGTTTTGAATTACTTGGGTTATTCTCTTGTCGAGCGGGGTGAAAAGCTAAACGAAGCGCTTGAGATGATTGAAACAGCCGCGGCGGCCCGTCCAGACAACGGTGCGATCATCGACAGCCTTGGTTGGGTCTATTTTCAGATGGGACGGTATGACGAGGCACTTGTTCATATGGAACGAGCAGCATCGCTGTTGCCGACAGATCCGGTGATCAATGATCATTTAGGGGACGTCTACTGGTCGGTAGGTCGCGAGATTGAAGCCAAGTTTCAATGGCAGCGTGCATTGTCGTTCGAGCCTAAGGAAGAGGACGCAGAACGCATTCGCGACAAGCTTATTCGTGGATTGGATCTGGTGTTACTAGACGAGGGCCTGGATCCGATCCATGTCGCACGTGGCAACGATTAAGACGATTGCTCCGGCAAAGGTAAACCTTACCTTGCACGTCACGGGACAGAGGCCGGACGGCTACCATCTTCTTGACAGTCTTGTGGTATTTACCGATGTGGGCGACCCGCTGAGCGCAACATTGGCAGCAGATTTGCGCATTTCTGTAAGTGGGCCGTTTGCTGCGGGTGTACCAACTGATCAAACCAACTTGATGATGCGTGCCGCGGCGGCCTTGCAAACCGCTCGGGGTGTCAAAGTAGGCGCTGCGCTGACATTGGAAAAGCGTCTGCCACATGCCGCTGGCATTGGTAGCGGTTCGTCAGATGCCGCTGCTACACTTAAGCTGCTGGCAAGGCTATGGGACGTGCCGCCTTTGCCACCGACGGCACCGGAAGTTCTGGCGCTGGGCGCTGATGTCCCCGTGTGTTTGCAGGCTCCTGCGGCCACCCAAATGTCCGGTATCGGTGAAAAACTTTCCAACATTACAGGGTTGCCAGAATGTGCGCTCGTTTTGGTCCGACCACCAGTTGAGGTGTCAACTGCCGCTATATTCAAGTCTATGCCACAAAAATCCGGCACTCCGATGGAGAGACTTGTCCCCGGGTTGGATTTTGATGGGTTTTCCAGGTGGTTGGCGAGGCAAAGAAACGACCTGCAAATCCAAGCGGAAGAAAAAGTCCCTGAAATCGCGCAGGCGATTGCAAAACTGAAATCACTGCCTGCCGTCAGCGTTGCTGCCATGTCCGGGTCCGGTGCGACCTGTTTTGGTCTGGTCAAGGACATGGCCAGCGCACGTCAAGTGGCGCGTATCGTCCAGCTATCTCATATGAATTGGTGGGTGGCTCCGGCGGCGGTGCTTTAGAGCTGCAAAATTTGAGCCCAAATTTTGCTAGACGCGAGATTTTTCGTCACGAAAAATCTCGGCCCCTAACCCGTCTCATCGATACGATCAGCCATGTGCCGTAGCAATAAACCCAGCACCGTCTCTCCTGCCAGCGGAGTAACACAATCGCTGACAAAAACGGGTGCGCTGAATGGGACCGGGGCTGGTAGCTCTAGATCGGGCGGCGGCGCGGTCGTCGCACGCAAGCGGCCGGAGATTTGGAACGCGTCGGTCATGATCAAACCCTAGCCATGGATGCACACTAAGGCAAATCGAGGGCCGTAGCGATGTCCGCCAGCGAAGTCACCGGTATGGCACCAGTGCCGTTAATCCGCGATGGATCGCCTGTGGCCACGAAGCCAAAACACTTGATACCTGCGGCCTGCGCGGCCTGGCAGCCTGATGGCATATCGTCGATCATCACCGTGTCTTGCGCCGATATTCCAGCATCCCGCATTATCCTGAGGAGCATGTCGGGTGCCGGTTTTGGTCCATGATCGTGACCGGAATAGATACGACCGTCAAACCTGTCCCATAGGCCCGACGGCTTTAACGTCACCTCCATCTTTGCCATCGGACCGTTGGATGCGATCGCTATTTGGATGCCTTTCAATCGGTCAATCAAGTCCCAAACCCCGTCAATAACGGCAACACCTTTGCGAAGTTCTTGGAACATCTGATCATAAATCTCGTCCAGCCAATCAGACGGCAACTTTGCCCCGCGCCTTGTCGCCTCTGCCGCCACGCCCTGCATCGTACCGCCTGCAAAGAGGGTCAACGTTTCTTCGGCCAAGATGTTCAGCCCATATTTTTGAAGGTTCGTCGCAATGACCTCGTTGGTGATGGTTTCAGTATCTACCAACACACCATCGCAATCAAAGATGACAAGCTTAGGTGTCATGACGCAGAAAACTGATCCAGGTGTCGCCATAGCGACGCTGGTCCTCAAGTATAAAACCAGGTGGTGCAGTCTGCGCCATACTTTCTTCCCACACGATCAAAGCTCCGGGTGCGAGCCACCCTTGGGACTGCGCCGACATGAGGGAAGACATCCCGAGGTTTTGCCCGTAGGGCGGATCAAGGAAAATGAGATTGCAAGCTGTGCCCGCAGGCAGACGAGTCGCATTCGTAGCCAGCAACCTTGTGTTGCCATCGCGGCCCAGTTTGCCGATGTTTTCACGGATAAGCCGTACAGCGACGCGCCCCTTATCCACAAAAGTGACATGTGATGCCCCACGCGATAGCGCCTCTAGTCCCAACGCGCCAGTCCCTGCGAAAAGGTCCAGCACTTTTGCTTCTTGCACGGGGTCGCCCAACCGACCGCCCAAAAGAACGTTGAACAGGTTTTCGCGTACCCTGTCGGTTGTTGGGCGCAGATGCGCGGCAGCATCGCCTTTACCCACGGCGGCAAGTGTGGTGCCACGATGGGTGCCTCCAATGATCCTCACGATTTCAGCAGTGCTTTCATATCTGTCTCAGGATCAGTGATCGCGGCAGGATCCGGGCTGCGCCCCGCCTCGATCAACCGTTTGCCGATCATGTAGTTGCGCGGATCATTCATGGCGTCGACGGCCAGCAAATGACCGCCTTTGTAATACCAATGCGATTGCACACCAGGCGCGTCACCTTTGCGGACATGCACATCCGTAAAGCCCATATTCAAACCTGCAATCTGCAATTTGCAATCATACTGATCAGACCAGAACCACGGTTTGGGCGTGTATGGCGTCTTTGCCCCCATGATATTGGCCGCCACTGCTTCGGCCTGATCAATTGCGTTTCCAACACTCTCCAGCCGGATTTTCTGGCCTGCAAACTGGCACGTCGCGCAATCGCCTGCCGCCCAGATATGTGGATCTGATGTGTGGCCATAGGCATCTGTCACAATCCCATCGTCAATGGTTAGCCCGGCAGTGTCCGCAAGATCAGTTGCAGGGCTGATGCCGACTCCCACAACCGCAAAATCGATCTGTAGCTCGCTTCCGTCGGTCAGCTTCGCGCCAGTAACATGCCCGTCACCCAAAAGCCGTTCTAAACCGACACCCTCGCGGATGACGACGTTGTGTTTTTCGTGCAATGCCCGAAAATAGTCTGATGTTGCAGGTGCGGCCACGCGTTGCAAAATGCGGTCAGCCATCTCGACCAGCGTCACCTGCAGCCCCAGTTTGGTTGCAACCGCTGCGGCCTCTAACCCGATATACCCGCCGCCGATGATCAACACGCGCTTGCCCTCAACGAAGGCGGGGGCAATCGCGTCGGCATCCGCAAGATCGCGCATTGGAAATACGCCGTCCAAAGCGCCGCCGATGTCAGCTGGCAAAATGCGCGGATTCGCGCCAACGGTCAGCACAAGCTCGTCATATGGCAAAGCCCCACCACCCTGCAGCCTGACAGATTTCGCCACAGCATCAATGCCCGTAACGCGTGTGTTGAGCCGCAAAGAGATGTGGTTGTCGGCGTAAAACTCAGCGGGACGCAAATACAGCCGTTCCTCGGCCATCTCCCCAAGTAAATAAGCCTTTGAAAGGGGTGGCCTCTGGTAGGGCGGAACAGGTTCAGCACCGACCAGTGTGATCTCTCCGTCATATCCACCGCTGCGCAATTTAGCAGCACAAGAGGCCCCGGCTTGACCGGCCCCAACAATAACAACATGACCCATTCGAACTGCTCCTGCTTTCAGAGGCCCTTGTTTTGCGGAACTCTATATGGGAAGGCTCTTGGGATACAATTGCGAACAGGGGCTATGTTCTATGACAATCAAGACCGGCGACACTTTGCCAGACGCAACATTGCTGCAAATGGGGGAAGAGGGGCCAAAGCAAGTTGCTTTGGCGGAAAAACTAAAGGACCGCAAAGTTGTAATCTTTGGATTGCCGGGCGCCTATACAGGGACATGTTCGACGGCTCATGTTCCCAGCTTCATGATCACGTTTGATGATTTCAAAGACAAAGGCGTGGATGAGATTATCTGTGTGGCGGTCAATGACCCGTTTGTCATGAAAGCGTGGGGCGACAGTACTCGCGCGATTGAGACAGGGATCACAATGCTGGCAGATGCCGAAAGCCAGTTCACCACTGCAATCGGCATGAATTTCAGCGCACCGCCGGTGGGGTTCGTGAACCGATCCAAGCGCTATTCGATGCTGGTTGATAATGGTGTTGTCACCATCCTCAATGCAGAGTCCAACCCAGGGGAATGCGAGATCTCGGCAGGGGAGACCTTGTTAGAGGCGATGGGCTGACTCAAAGAACGGATTAAGCCCGCACCGATAGATGGGCCGGGCCATTATTGGTGCGGCTCTTTTATTATCCCTGGACTTGCATAATGGTCCGCGTTGGGAAGGGGATGTCGACGCCCGCGGCATCCATCGCCTCTTTCACTTGCCGCTTCATATCAGCCTGAAAGCCAAAATAGTCTGAACTGTCGCACCAGACCCGCACCAGAAAATCGACCGAACTGTCGCCAAGATTGTTCACTTGAATGAATGGTTCAGGATCTCTTTTGGCACGCGGGTCTGCCAGAATCGTACTGCGGATCGTGTCTTCAGCCAGTTTCAGATTGGCCCCGTATCCTACGCCAAAAGTCCATTCGGCCCGCCGTGTGTCATAGGTCGAATAGTTCACGATCGTGTTGCCCCAGACCTGGCTGTTCGGGATGATGATCTGTACATTACTGACTGAAGCGAGTTCCGTGTAGTTCAACGTTATGTCCTTTACGCCACCCATCTGGCCATTCACCTCAACAAAATCGCCGATTTTGATTGGTCGGAAAAATACGATCATCACGCCAGCGGCGACGTTCGACAGAGTGCCTTGCAGCGCCAGGCCGATGGCCAAACCAGCCGCACCGATGACGGCGACAACGGAGGTGGTCTGGACCCCGAACGTGTTGAGGACGAACAGAAATGCAAAGCCGATGACGACGTAACGCGCAACATTGCCCAGAAAGTTGAAAAGGGTGGTGTCCAGATGAGCATGTTTGCCGCCAAGCGACACAAGCCTGCGCCGCACCCAGCCGCCGATGATGAAACCGACAATTATGATTGCAACGGCGGCCAAAACACTGCCGACGGCAGAGGCAAGAAATTCGAGCGTCAACAAGTCTGCGATAGTACGCCCATCCCAGATCGCAGTGTTCAACAGGTTTTCCAAACGGTCCCCCGGGCTATGATCCATAACTTTGGCGCCTTAGGCCATTTGCAAGACCCGCTTGACCCAGTAGCATGCAAATGG
>JBCBGX010000142.1:0-6040 GCA_038526325.1 Pseudomonadota bacterium
CGACATCATGCTGAAGCACGCGGGCATAGTAAGCTGTTATCTCGCGGCTGGTATACGCGTTGATATAGCCACCCACATCCTCGATTGCTTCGGCGATTTGCAACGCAGAACGTGTTTTTGTTCCCTTGAAGGCCATATGTTCAAGGAAATGCGCGATGCCGTTTTGTTCGATGCGCTCATGCCGCCCACCGGCCTGTACCCAAATGCCGATGCTGGTGGATTTTAGTCCTGGCATGTCCTCGGTTACGATCCGGAAACCGTTGGACAAGGTATGCAGTTCAATCGTCAATTCGCAATCCGTTCCCTTATGACGGCCTGTAGGGCCGTCAGCCCCCCCGCGACGCGTGTCACACGTTCGGATCGGTCATACAGGTCCGCCATGCGCGGGGGAAGAGGGGCTGTCACCCCAGTCGCCGCTTTTACAGCGGCAGGAAACTTTGCGGGATGTGCTGTTGCCAGCGTGACCATGGGCGTTTTACTCAAATATTGTTCGGCCACATGCACCCCTACCGCTGTGTGCGGGCATAGTAGTTCGCCATGATGTGAAAGGTATGTCGTGATCGCGGTAGTTGTGTCATCCTCGGAGGCGCGCCCCGATTGGAATGTATCCTTCAGCATCTGATAGGCACCCTGACTGATCGTGAACCCACCCTTTTTAAGGTCTTGCATTTGGCCGTGCACCGCGGCGCCATCGCGTCCGTAGGCATCAAACAATGCGCGTTCAAAATTGGAACTCACCTGAATGTCCATCGACGGGCTGATTGTTGGCGTCACACCTTCTTTCGTGTAGACACCTGTCTCCAGCGTGCGATGCAGGATGTCATTGCGGTTGGTGGCGACCACCAGATCGGCGATGGGCAGGCCCATTTTCTTGGCGATATAGCCTGCGAAGATGTCACCGAAATTGCCGGTGGGGACGGTGAAGCTGACGGGGCGATGCGGAGCGCCCAACGATACAGCAGCGGTAAAGTAATAGACCACCTGCGCCAGCACTCTGCCCCAGTTTATCGAGTTCACACCGGCAAGCTTTACCTCTTCCCGGAAGCTAAAATCATTGAACATGTCTTTCACGGCAGCTTGGCAATCGTCGAAATCGCCATCGACGGCCAGCGCATGCACATTGGCTTCGGCAGGTGTTGTCATCTGACGGCGCTGTACTTCGGACACGCGGCCATGGGGATACAGGATGAAGACATCCACGGCTTTCAAACCCCGGAAGGCCTCAATCGCGGCAGAGCCAGTGTCGCCGGATGTGGCGCCGACTATCGTGACACGTTCGCCAGAACGGCTTAGGGCCGCTTGGAACATCTGACCAATCAGTTGCATTGCAAAATCTTTGAAGGCCAGCGTGGGTCCGTGGAAAAGTTCCAGCAGAAAATGATTGCTGTCGAGTTGAACTAAAGGCGCGCGGGCTGCGTGGCCGAAACCGGCATATGCCTGATTGATCAGGGATTTGAACTCTTCATCGGTGAACGTGTCGCCAATGAATGGGCACATCACATCGAAGGCAACCTCTTCGTAAGATTTTCCTGCCATCGCTGCGATCTGTGCAGGGGTGAGGGTTGGCACCTCTTCAGGTACATAAAGGCCGCCATCGCGGGCAAGACCTGTCAGCATCGCCTCTTCAAAGCTAAGCACAGGCGCTTGGCCGCGGGTGGAGATATAGCGCATGGGGTCAGGCGTCCTTTACCCTGATGGTCCGAAGTATCAAGACCAGGGTCATAATCGCCCAGGCAAGCGCCAGCAAGAACCATGTGACAGCATATTCGAAATGGTCGTTCTTGATGTCGGCTGTGTCGACAGGGAGCGGTGTAATGCGCGGGTCGGCGGGGTTGCTTGATGTGGCCACGACCAAAAGTTGTTCGGTGCCAAGCTCCTCAGCCATGGTCGCTGTATTTCTGGCGAACCATATGTTTTTGGCTCGGTCGGGTTCGGGCGTGCTGTCATTTTGATCGTCAGGCCAAAGCAATGTACCTGTGATCTGCATTGGGGCCATCAACGGTGCTGCGTCTTTGGTGTCTAGCGCCAAAAGCCCTTGATCAACAAGGATCGCGCCAAGCTCAGTTTGCACTTTGGAAATCACCCGGTATCCGGTGCCGGCTGCCGTGCCAGACACAAGAACATGCAACTCATCCCCGGTTGGGGTCCCCGTCAGGGTCACGCGGGTGTATTCATGTTCCGTCTCGGTCACGTTCAGCGCAAGAGGCGCAGGTTCCGCTGATAGCCGAGAGCTGATGCCGGCAAGGATATCTTCTTTCCAGGCCAATCGCTCAACCTGCCACAAGCCTAGGCTGATCAATACACCACAGCCAGCCAAACCCAAGATCAGGGGAAACATGATTTTGCGCAGCATCATGGAAGCCTTTGATGTAAAAAACGCGCGAGCTGCCCCGCGCGTCCTTGATACCGTGACGGGCGATGAACCCATCCTATGAGGGCATCAGATGCCCCAGATGTAGACGGCGAAGAAAAGAAACAGCCAGACCACATCGACGAAGTGCCAGTACCACGCTGCAGCCTCAAAACCTATGTGCTTTTCCGGAGTGAAATGCCCGGCGCGCACCCGCAGGTAACAGACAAACAGGAAGATCGTTCCGATGATCACGTGAAACCCGTGAAATCCGGTGGCCATGAAGAAGTTTGAAAAGAATTCATCCCCCCCAAATGTCCAGTCTTGGTTGAGAAGATAGTTGTATTCATAGCCCTGCAGAAAGGTAAACAGGACACCAAGGATCACAGCAAGAAGCAGGCCATGTTCGACGTCTTTGCGGTTGTTTTCATGAACCAACGCGTGGTGAGCCCAGGTCACAGCCATACCGGAACACAGAAGAACCAGTGTATTAATCAACGGCAAGTGGAAGGCATCAACCTGATAGAACTCGGGGGCCGCATAGGAAGTCCCCACATAGGTTTCCATCGGGTACATCGCATGTTTGAAGAATGACCAAAACCAAGCGGCGAAGAACATCACCTCGGACATGATGAACATGATAAAGCCGTAGCGCAGACCGATCCGCACCACAGGCGTGTGGTCGCCCACATTGCTTTCGGCGACCACTTCAGCCCACCAGGCGAACATAACATATAGGACCGCTGCGAAGCCGATCAGGAACATCCATGGGCCTGAGCCGTGCATCCAGATCGTCGCACCGAAGAGCATGAAAAAGGCACCCAACCCGCCCAAAAAGGGCCAGATGGAGGGCGGTAGAATATGATAATCGTGGTTCTTTACATGCGCCATGTGGTGCGTTCCCTATCGGCTGGTCGTCTAGTACGTTTTTATGGCGTCACCCGCCACTGGTGTCAAAGTTTCGGGGGCCAAATAGGCCTGGATGTCATCCTCTGGCACGTCGATCTGGTAGAATGTGTAACTCAGCGTGATCGTGTGGACATATTGCCCTTCGCGGTCATCCACGATGTCGGGATGTACGAAGAAGCTGACCGGCATCATGACCGTCTCACCCGGCATGAGCACCTGTTCAACAAAGCAAAAGCACTCGATTTTATCGAAGAATGCGCCCGCTTCGTAGGGTGTGACGTTGTAAGCCGCCTGCCCTGCGATGGGAACATCAAGAGGGTTGTGTGCTTCGTAAAAGGCCAGACCCGTTTCGCCGATGCGAATTTCCATCTCGCGCACTTCAGGCTTAAACGTCCAGGGCATGTCGCGTTCAAGCGACGCATCAAAACGCACCTTAATCGTTTGGTCCAAGATCACGTCGCTATCTGCATCTGCGACATTGGTGGCGCCGCCAAAGCCGGTCACCCGGCAGAACCAATCATAAAACGGAACGGACGCCCAGGCCAGCCCGCCGAACAAAAGCACGACAGAGACGGTTTGCACGACGGTGCGTTTCGGACCTTGGAGGTTTGGAAAGAGTGTCATTTAGATGCTCCTTCTTCTGGGATCAGCTGTGGTCGGGCCACATGATCAAAACGTTCGAATTCGCCCGCCTCGCCAAGTTGCAAGATCTTGACGACGGTCAGACCAAACACGATGGCGATGAAGCCGATCAGCAAAACCCCAACGCCATAGTTGCGACCCTTGCGGCGCCCATGCATTTCATGTTCGACCCGGATCGCCATCACCAACCTCCAAGCCCGTACTGGCGCAGCGCGGCCTCGGCCAGAAGCGCACCGAAATGCGCGAAAAGGTAGTAAAGCGAGACTTTGAAAACCTTGATTTCTGTCCGGTGTTTGTCCGCTTCGCAGGCCACATCGTCGCGCCGCCAGATATCGTAAGCGCCTTTGAGGAACCAAGCGTTCATGACGACAGCAACAGCCATATAAAGCGGACCACCAATGGATGTCAGGCCAAGCCCCAACGCGACCGGCACCAGCAGCAGCGTGTAGATCAGGATGTGGCTCCGCGTGGCGTCCCGCCCATGGGTTTCTGTCAGCATGGGCACGCCCGCATTTCCGTAGTCGGATTTGACAAACAGTGCGAGCGCCCAGAAATGTGGCGGCGTCCACATGAAGATCAGCGCGAACATCAGCACACTTTCGATGCTGACACCGCCGGTTGCCACCGCCCAACCGACCATCGGCGGAAAGGCCCCCGCGGCACCGCCGATCACGATGTTCTGCGGTGTCGACCGTTTGAGCCACATCGAATAAATGACGGCATAAAAGAAAATGGTGAAGGCAAGCAGAAAAGCCGCGAAAAAGTTGGCAGCCAGCGCCAACAAGATGACGGTAAAGCCTGACAGCGCCAGACCGATCCCCAATGCCTCACCTGGTTGGACGCGCCCCGAGGGGATTGGCCGTCCGACCGTCCGTTTCATACGGGCGTCGATATCGGCATCCCACCACATATTCAGCGCACCGGACGCGCCTGCCCCGACAGCGATGCAAAGGATCCCGACAAAACCGATGAAGGGGTGCACAGGAACCGGCGCCACCAACAGCCCCACCAATGCGGTAAAGACAACCAGCGACATCACACGCGGCTTCATCAGGGCGAAATAATCGCCCATGCTGGCCTCATGCGGGGTGGTGTTGGCGGTAAAGTCGCTCATGCGGATACCCTAAACCATGCGAGGTTCAGGACGTTCCCTTTTGCTCGGCCAACCAATTATCGTAGACCTCTTGGCTCACGACTTTCACAGTGATCGGCATATAGGCGTGGTCTTTTCCACAAAGTTCCGAACACTGGCCGAAATAGATCCCTTCGCGTTCGGCCGCGAACCAAAGCTGTGCCAAGCGGCCTGGAACGGCATCTTGCTTCACACCAAAAGCAGGGATGGTCCAAGAATGAATTACGTCAGCGGCAGTGACCTGCATCACAACGGTGGCACCGATCGGCACAATCACAGCTGTATCAGTCGCAAGCAAATATTCGTCTTGGCTGTAACCGTAATCCTCTAGCTCTTCGCGAGCCAGCATGTAGCTTTCAAACTGTACCCCGTCGTCGACATATTCATAGCCCCAATACCACTGGTATCCCGTCACTTTGATGTTGATGTCCGCCTCGGGGATTTCTTGTTGCTTAAACAGAACGGGGAGCGAAAACGCCCCGATGAAAACCAAGATTACAATGGGAACAACTGTCCATGCGACCTCAAGTGGCGAGTTGTGAGTGAACGTCGCGGGTGTTGGGTTCTTCTTTTCATTGTAACGGATGATCACCCACGCCAACAAACCGACCACAAACAGAGTGATCAGCGTGATGATCACAAGCAGCATGTTGTCGAGCCAGACCACATCGCGCGCCAGTTCTGTTGCCGATGGCTGGAATCCCGTGGCGCCGTCAACCGGTGCCCCCACAATTTCAAGGTCCTGTCCAACCTCTTGCGCGGCCAGACTTGAAGCGGTCAGAATCAGACCGGCAGTTGCCCACGCTGACGTCGCAAAGCGTTTCAATCCCATAACAATCCCTAACATTCGTTGCGCGGCGCGCGCGCTGCTCCCTGGTCATACCATCCGGGCTGCGGACGGAATCCCGTTGTATTCGACGCTCCGTGTCCCATATCCTGCTTAACAACTCAAGAACCGCTGTTGCGTCAAACAGACGCTTTGGGTGGTAAATTTGCCCGTTCAAAGG
>JBCBGX010000143.1:0-6005 GCA_038526325.1 Pseudomonadota bacterium
GGCGACGTTCACGGCACTTCTGGCAAGGGCTGTGGCACGGGTCGTTTCCACCTCAGCCCGTATGGCCAATGCAGTTTGGCGTTGCGTGACCAGATAGCTGGACGCGGCCAGCAACAGCCCTAACGCCACCCACAAAACGGTGATCAGCACAAAGCCGCGGTGGCGCCGCCGGTATGCACTCATCGTACTTCGCAATTCGCTTCTCCGATGCCAATCTCACCCCGGCGCGACACACAAAACCCGCTGAGCGATACAGGCATCTGGGCCACGATCATTTTTTCCGCACCTTGTTCGATAGCCACGGCCAGCGGCAACCCCTGTATGGGGCGCGGTTCATAGGTCCAGATCAGCCCGCCACCGATAGCAGTGGACCGCACCTGATAGATGAGGCTGATAGGGTCATCCGCAATAATCACGGTGCTTTCGCGCGCACGTTCTGGTGCAAGCCTGATGTCACGAATGTTAGAAAATCGGGATGCTGTCAGCCGGAACAAGCCATCTACTTCACTGATATTCAGGCTCACCATCATCGGGGCCGCATCACGGCTGCGCCCGTCATCTAGGATCAACCGCATCTGGTTGGGTGCGCCGGAAAAGCGACCTTCAACCTCGTCGCGGGATATCAGCGTGGCGGCGGCGGCCCAGGATTGCAGTACGCGACGGGCCGTCAACCAATCAGCCGCCGTATCTTGTGTCACAGCAGGGTCCGCTGATGTCTGGCGCAATCCCCAGGTCGCACTTGTCAAAAGCGCCAGCGTCATGGCCGCAATGGTCAGTGACACCAGCGCTTCGGCCAGTGCAATGCCCGCCACCCGGCGATGTCTGCGGACCCATCGCGTCTTCATAACGGGGTCTCACGATACCGGATTCCGCGCAAAACCAAGGGCGTGCCACCCGCCACCTGGGGGGTCACTGTTACATAAATGAACAACAGCTCATTGGGCTGGATCACACCCAACTGCATGTCAGATGTCCCCGTTTCAGACACTGTCAGTTCCCACCGCAAATCTCGCAGCGTGCCACTGTCTTGCAAGCCAGCCCGCAGGGGCAGATCAACCCCGACCCGATCCATGATTTGTGTGGCCACAAGCGCTTGTTCGGCCTGCACGCCCGAACGCTGTTCCATAAACAGGCCCGTAGACAGGGCCTGATAAAACCCGCTGATCGCCAATGCGGCAATCCCTAGCGACACCAGCGCTTCGATCAGCGTAAACCCCTTTTGCCGACGCCGCCGGATCATGGTGACACCCGCACCCGTCCGGTCAACCAATCCAGTTCGACTGCGCGTTCATGTGGACCTGCGACAAGAACCAGATTCAAACCTTCGTTTTCACCCGATGGCCGGATAAAGACCCGGGCGCTTTCAGTGGGACTGCTGACCACACGGTTCAGAGTGTGTTGGGCCACCCCGCCGCGCAAGGTTTTGTTCTCTTCAGAGAATTCAATCAAAACCGGCTGACCACTCTCTGCCGCTTGCAGGCGCGCTTGCTGCAGAACAAGCGCTATGGACGCCACATCGCTTTGAAGCGTTGCCCGGTCCGACCGGCCCAGCGCCAAAATGGAGATCGTGCCAATCAAGACAACAATGGCGACCGCGACCAGAACCTCTACCGTGGCAAAGCCGCCGGTTAATGCTCTTTTGCGCTGTCTAGCCTTCCACATCGGCGTCCACGCCCGTCCCGCCCGGCTGCCCATCTGCGCCCAGCGATGTGATCCGGACCTGCCCTTCCTCTAGACGATATATAAAGGCACCGCCCCAAGGATCTGCGGGCAGGTTTCCATCACGCAAGTAAGGGCCGTTCCAGCCGGGGATCGTACCAGCCCCACTGATCAGTGCGGTCAGGCCTTCCTGTTCAGATGGATAGCGTCCCACCTCGATCAGGAATATGTCCAGTGCGCTGCGCAATTGCGTGATCTGCGCCTCTGCTGTTGTCACACGAGAAGACTGTAACTGACGCATAGCCGCTGGCCCCACAACGCCGATCAAAAGACCCACAATCGCGACCGCAACCAGCATTTCGATCAACGAAAAGCCTGTTGTTGCGGCCTTACGGCGGTTGCGCCGTGTCCTAAAATGTAATGGCGTTGACCGATACAATAGCGGAAAACAGGGCATATAGGCTTACTCCGATCAATAGTCCGACGCCGACAATCAAGGCAGGCTGGAACAAAAGCAAAAATCGTTCAAGGTCGCGGTCCGCCGCCTCACGCATATCGAGCGAGGTTCGGCTGATCATACCACCCATATCGCCCGCCTCTTCCCCGATGCGGATCATTTCAATGGCGTCCTGCGGCAACAGCTTTTCGTTGCGCATCGCTGCCGACAAGGCAACCCCGTTTTCGACCTCTTGCGTCACTTTTAGCATAGCTTGCTTAACAGGCCCCGAAGCTGTTGATTTAGAGACAACCCTCAACGCCCCGCTTAACGTGATTTCCCGGCTTAGAAGCGCGCCAAGCACATGCAGCAACAACATCATCTGGTTGCGCAGCAAAAGGCGGCGGACAAACGGCACGCGATTGCCAATAGCCGTCAAGATCGACCCTAGCGCGCCGCGTCGAGCGGCGATGATCGTTCCGCCGATTATAACAATCAGACCTAGCAAAATAACGGGCCATAAACCCGCCAACATTCCTGATACAGCAAAAACTGCCCGGCCCATCATCGGCACCAGATCAATCCGGTCCTCAATCAGTGGGCGGAATTGCGGAATAATCGCGATCATGATCAGTCCAAGAGAGAGCAACGCCACAAGCAGCAAGATGCCAGGATACATCAGACCTGTGACAATCCTGCGCCTGATTGCCAGGCGGTTCTGCATAATCCCGGCAGAGGTTTCCAGCGCACTGCCCATATCGCCCGACACTTCGGCCCCTTTGACCAACGACAGCGTGACAGGATCATCAATGCCTGCCTTTTCTTCCAATGCGCGCGACAGCGCAGCACCCTCGCGCAAACTGTCCCGCACCCGAACCGCAGCCCGCGAAATAGGATCTTGCCCGCCGTCGCCCATAATCGCCAAGGCGCGTTCGGCCTGGATCTGGCGGCTGGACAGTTTCGCCAACCGGGTCAGAAAGTCACCGGTTTGTCGGGGTGTCAGGCTGGCTGCACCGCCCCTCTTTCTGGCTCTCCCACGGGTGGGGGTGGATCCGTCATCTATATTCAGACTGATTGGAAACAAACCCTGCGCCCGCAACACACGGGTTGCATCCGTTGTATCCAGTGCAGACACAACACCTGATTGTCGTGCGCCGCTTGCATCGCGCGCCACATAGGCAAATGTCTTTTGGGCTTGTTCCATTCAATGACCGTCTAGAAGTACTTTACACCAAGAATACGCATCACTTCTTCAATTGTCGTCTTTCCTTCTGCGACCAGACGCACCGCTTCTGACCCCATGGTCTGCAGCTGTCGAGCCTTGGCCCCAGTAGCAAACACCTCTTCAGGTTCCATCGCCTCGAACAAGGCGATCCGGCCTTTGAACCCGGTTTGGTTGCACGCGTCACAGCCCACAGATTTCACCAAAGCCCAGTTGCTGGGGTCCGTCTGTTCCCCGGTCCGCTTGTCAAGTTTGGTGAAAAGATCCTTCACCTTGGGTCGCCGGTCCAGATCAACGGGCACCGCACAGGAAGAGCAAACGCGCCGCACCAAGCGTTGCGCGGCAACCAGCCGGACGACCGACCGGATCAGATATTCGGGGACACCCAGATCGACCAAGCGGGTCGCGGCATCTTTCGCGGTATTCGTATGAAGTGTCGAAAATACCAAATGGCCCGTCATCGCAGCCCGAACAGCAAGCTCTGCCGTTTCGCTGTCGCGGATCTCACCCACCATAATTACATCCGGGTCATGGCGCAGCACCGTGCGGAGCGCCGCGGCAAAGGTCCAGCCCAGTTCGGCATTCACCTCAATTTGCTGCAAGCCTGGCGTCTGGATCTCGACCGGGTTTTCGATGGTCACAATTTTGCGGCGCGTATCGTTCAAGGCATTCATTGCAGCATGAAGGGTCGTGGTCTTACCACTGCCGGTCGGGCCAGTCACAAGGATCAGGCCGTTGGGTTGATTGATCGCGGCTTTGATCCGCTTGGACACATGCGGCGGCAGGTGCAGATCGTCCAGCTGCGACAACCCTTCATGACTGTCCAGTAGGCGCAGAACAATCGTTTCGCCATGGATCATTGGCGCACTCGCCACACGCATATCCACATCCCGACCGGCAAGCCGCTGGCGGATGCGGCCATCCTGCGGCAGCCGGCGTTCGCTGATATCCATACCCGCCAATATCTTCAGGCGCGACACCACACCTTCATAGATCCCTTTTTCGGGCGCCTGAACCTCAACCAATTCGCCGTCAACCCGCAGGCGGACGCGCGCGTGCTTTACAGTAGGCTCCAGGTGAATGTCTGTGGCGCGCATCTCAATCGCGGAATCAAACAAAGTATCAAGATATCTGACCGTCGGTGCATTATTGGCCAACTCAGTCAGCTTATCGGTATCCAGATCAAGGCCAGCAGACCGCGTATTCAGGACATTACCTTGGCCAGGATCATCTGCCAGCGACGCCTCTTGGCTGCGCGCCATTGCCGTTTCAATGTCGCGGTCGGTGGCAACAGCAAGGGACAGCGCGGATCCAAAGATCATTTCCAGCGCCGCAATGGCATCCATGTCAAACGGATCAGCAACAGCGAAATGCGCACTATCCTTTTCAATGCGTATGGGGGCGATTGCATTGCGGATCAGATAATCCGTCGAAAGCCGCTCATCTTCGGGCAGGCGCGGGGGAAGATCGTCAAGTCCGACCAACGCCAAACCCAGATGATCAGCACAGGCGCGCGCCCACTCTTTCTGCGGGATCAGACCCAATCGGTCCAAGACGGCGCGCACTGGTTGACCGGTCGTGTTGGCGGCCTCGGTCACTTTTGCAAGATCCGCTTCGGTCAATCGGCCATTTTCCACAAACAGCGCCGGCATTTTCTTGGACACATTCACATCCATCAACACGCTCTTACCCCTTTTCCGGCGGCAATCATATGATTCGAGATTGGCCCGATAACAATCGCCTTATGTAAACTTTACCGTAATTTTGTAGTGAAACCATGCAAATACCGGGTGCTGCTCGCGTCAGAGGGGAAACACAATAGGCGTAATCCCGTTTAATGTTCACAATTTGATAACGAACTTGGGCGTTTTGTCGCCGATTGTCGCGAAAAGATAGATCGCGGTTGTCTGGTCGACACATTTTCGTCCAAATCGCTCCGATAGTCTGGCGGGACCCGGACACTCATTACTGAGAGCGTGATTATGAATTCAAGACGAACAAGCCTGTTGGTTGTTACGCCGCTGATTCTTACTGCAGCGGCCGTTAATGTTTCTGCACAAAGTATAGACGGCGCGAAATCTGCCATTTCGGCTGAAGCGTCCATTTTCCAAGCAAGTCTGACCGGTGCCGATGTGTCAGGTGCAGTGGGTGAACTTTCCGTTCCCGCGGGGGCAACTTACGCCTTCACAGCACCAGCAGGGTTGGCCGTGACTGTGCGTGTCGGCGACACCGAAGTGCTAAGCACTGATGGCAGCGCGACGGGCCCACAGCGTGGGTTCACAACACTAACAGCAGGAACCTACACCATTTCGGTGTATGGCGACGATCTGACCGCCGAACAGGTATCATCGATCACTGCTGGGGTCGTTGGAATGACCGCGTCAAGCATCACGTCAACATCTGCTACATCCAGCGCATCAAGCATAGCAGGTGCTGAAACTGCAACGACGCAGACTGTTGATGACACAGCGACTGAAACAGCGATGGCTTCTGTCTCTGAACAAGCCCGTTCTGCTGTGCGGTCTGTGCCGCTTAGCGTTTCGTCAACAGCCAACGAGACACGCAACTCTGGTGGTGGGTCTATCCGGGAAACAATCCGCAGTGCTCTGATGGACGCCGTGGCCGAAGCGAATGCCGGTGGCGAAACTCCCGTCACAACACCGCCGGTCACGACGCCTCCAGTTACGA
>JBCBGX010000144.1:0-6005 GCA_038526325.1 Pseudomonadota bacterium
CCGTCGCTTCGGTCGCACCAATGTCGACCACATCCATGTGAATTGACCGAGCTTGCAGGCCCGCCGCTGTCATTTCGGATACCGCGGCTTCAAGCCGGGCCTCATTGCGCGCGGACAATGTGACCACTGCCCCCGCTTCGGCCAAAGCGACAGCACATCCAAAGCCAATACCGGACGACGCGCCCGCGACCAACGCGCGTTTGCCGTCAAGTCGAAATGAAGGGGTTTGGGGCAAGGTCATGTGTTTTGCATCTTCTGCTGCAGAGTGATCAAATTTCTAGAGATTTGATCGCCTCCGGCGGGAGTATTTTTGGCAAGATGATGAGAGACTATTCGGCAGCGGTACCATAAGCGACATTCCTACCGCCATAGCGACGCACACGGATATTGCATTGTTCAGCATGGCCCACAAACCCTTCGAGCATGCAAAGGCGCGAACCATATTCGCCGACCAAAACTGCTGCCTGGTCGGTCATCACCTTTTGATAACTATGTGTCTTCAGAAACTTACCGACCCACAAGCCGCCAGTGTAGCGCCCTGCTTTTTTCGTCGGCAGTGTGTGGTTGGTACCGATTACCTTGTCACCATTGGCAACATTGGTGCGTGGCCCCAGAAAAAGGGCCCCGTAGCAGGTCATGTTTTCGAGGAACCAATCATCGCGGTCGGTCATGACCTGTACATGTTCAGAAGCGATCTCATCAGCCATCCGGAGCATTTCGTCGTAGGTATCGCAAAGGATAACCTCGCCATAATCTTCCCACGATGTGCGGGCAGTCTCGGAGGTGGGCAGGATGTCCAGGATTCGATTGACCTCTGCCAAAGTCTCCTTGGCCAGCTTTTCAGAGTTGGTCAGCAGGACTGCAGGCGAATTGTAGCCATGTTCGGCCTGGCCCAGGAGATCTGTTGCGCAGAGTTCTGCATCGACCGTAGTGTCTGCGATCACCATTGTCTCAGTGGGACCGGCGAAAAGGTCGATGCCGACACGGCCAAAGAGTTGCCGTTTAGCCTCCGCAACAAACGCGTTGCCGGGGCCGACGATCATGTGCACAGGGTCAATCGTTTCCGTGCCGAGCGCCATCGCGCCAACGGCCTGCATGCCACCAAGGACGTAGATTTCGTGTGCTCCGCCCAAATGCATGGCGGCGACAATCGCAGGGTGCGGTTCACCGTTTTGCGGCGGGGCGGAGGCCACGATGCGGGGGACACCAGCCACATTGGCCGTCAATACCGACATATGGGCGCTGGCGACCATTGGGAACTTGCCCCCCGGTACATAACAGCCCACTGATTGGACAGGGATGTTTTTGTGGCCAAGGATCACGCCGGGGATGGTCTCGACCTCGACATCCGTCAGAGAGGCCCGTTGCGCTTGCGCGAAATTGCGGATCTGATCCTGTGCGAATTTGATGTCGTCCATATCGCGAGCCGAGACTTTGGACATCGCCGCTTCGATCTCGGACTGGGACAAAAGGAAGCTGGGCGGCGTATATTTGTCGAATTTTTCTGACAGGTCACGCACCGCAGAATCGCCACGTGTTTCAATGTCTTTCAGCGTGTCTTCGACGATTTTCCGTACCTTGGCGTCATCTTCCGCGCGTTCCGCTTCGGGTTTGCCTGATTTAAGATATGTGATTGTCATTGTCGTGCTCTCCCCGCCCCGGGCGTGTCCCGGAACCTCAACGTCGATCCAATTAGCGGTCCCGGATCAGGCCCGGGACAATGTTAGTCTTGTGTGGCAGGTACAGCACTGCCATTGTCGTAATTCTCCCAGCCATGTCCGCCGAATACATCGACGCCAAGCTGCGCCATCACGCTTGCAAAATCGACCGAGACTGGGTTGTCGGCAATGCGCCCATCCTCCACTCGCCAAAAATCCATATAAGGAATTTTGACCCGCTTACCTGTCGCGGGAATGCCCATGAAAGTGCCCGAATGGGTGGCTTCGATATGGCCAAAGCAGGCCGCCCAATCGCCATCGGCCATGAATTTTTCGGTCTTGTAGTCCCGGTCTGTGAAGGCCTCGCGCAGGGGCAATTGCCAGTTTTTGCGAAACTCCTCAACGCCCTTTTTGGTGCCACAGCCCTGATTGCCGCGCCAGAGAAACTCAGGCGTGAAATAGGCATACATGTCGTTCTCGCCTGCGGCGAGACCGTCCTCCATCCGTTTTACGGCGGCCAGTGTTGCGGCTGATGTTTCGTCATAACTCATGCCAAACGCTCCCCAGTTTCGGCATCAAAGAGGTGGCAAATCTCGGCCGGGATATGCGCGCTGACCGGATCGTCAATCTCAGTCCGGTAGTCTTTGCCGGATTTGACCGAAATGATCGTTCCGCCGGCGCGCATGGTGACCATCGTCGCCTCGCCCAACAGTTCCAGGGAATAGACGTTTGAATTTGCCTCTGCCTCTTGGTCTGCAACCTGAGCATCTTCGGCGCGGAACCCCAAGGTCACGGGGCCGGAATGGTCGGATGGAAGGCTCGCGATGCGGATGTTTTCCGCAGAGAAGGTGCCGTTTTCCATATGCCCATCAAGCAGGTTCATTGCCGGTGATCCGATAAAGCCCGCGACAAAGGTGTTGGTTGGGCGGTCGTAGATTTCCGTAGGGGTGCCAACCTGCTGCACGACACCCTTGCTCATCACCACAACGCGGTCAGCGAGTGTCATCGCCTCGATCTGATCGTGGGTTACGTAGATCGTGGTGGTTTTGAGTTCATGGCTGAGGTTTTTGATTTGCGCCCGTGTCGAAACCCGCAATTTCGCGTCAAGGTTCGATAGCGGTTCGTCCATCAGGAACACATTGGGTTCGCGCACTACCGCACGGGCTAGGGCCACACGTTGACGCTGACCGCCGGACAGCTCTGCCGGTTTTCGATGCAGGAAATCATCCAGTTCCACCATGGCAGAGGCGCGTTTAACCCGTGCGTCATGTTCAGATTGCGGGATGCCCCGTACCTTTAGCGGAAAGCGAATGTTGTCGTAGACATTCATGTTCGGATAAAGCGCATAAGATTGGAACACCATCGCCACGTCCCGGTCTTTAGGGTCAAGGTTATTGATCCGTTTCCCATCGACCAGGATATCGCCGCCCGACGCATCTTCGAGCCCAGCAATCATGCGCATGGTTGTGGTCTTGCCGCAGCCGGACGGCCCTAGGAGAACAAGAAATTCCTGGTCAGCGATTGTAAGGTTGAATTCTTTGACGCCAACGAAAGACCCCCACCGCTTGGTGACATTGCGTAATTCTATTTCCGCCATGTTTAGCCCCGTTGCATACGTTTGCAAAAATAGTCGCCCGATTCCGCAAATCTCGCAAGCCCCTTCTTATCTATTCCTCAACAGCACAGATTTTTCGAAATCTTTCTTGCGTGTATCTGCTATTTGCCGCTTAAACTGCAAACGTATGCAATGCCGTCGCGATTCGACGGCCGAAAAATCATAATGCACGTCTAGAGCGTGCGGTGCTGTATGGAACAAGCCGTGCGCACAGCGAACTGGGAGAGTATAAGCATATGACACTTATAAAGAATTTTGTGTTGGGGTCAGCCTTTGCGGTGCTGAGCACGACAACAGCCTTGGCCGGTGGTCACGGGGATTGCGGCGATGGTCGGCTGAGTATCATTGGCAACGAATTCCCTGCGATTCAGACAGTGGCTGCTGCTGCAGTTGCCTGCGTGGGTGAAAATGCTGAATCGAATCTGACTGCCGATCACCAGACGCTGAACTTACCTGGGATGACCGGTAACCCGGCAGAGTACACGACAGCAATTGTCGCAAACTCGTCCATCGTGGCGTTGATCAATGAAGACGTGATCCGCCCTTTGGATGACCTCATTGCCGAATTTGGCCAGGATATTCCAAAGCAACAACTGATCACTGTGGATGGCAAAGTCATGGCAGTGGCCTTTATGGCAAACAGCCAGAACCTTGTGTATCGCAAGGACGTGCTGGAACAAATCGGGATGGATGTTCCGACCTCTTATGAACAGGTTTTGGAAGCGGCCGAAAAAATCCGCGCCGCCGGCATCATGGAAAACCCTGTGGGCGGCGCTTATGCGGCGGGCTGGAACCTCGCCCAGGAATTCACCAACATGTATCTTGGCACCGGCGGGCAGTTCTTTAAGCCCGGCACCGCAGAGGTCAGCATCAACAACCCGCAAGGGGTTGAAGCGCTGGAAATGATGAAGGCGCTGACCGACTATATGAACCCCGACTATCTGACCCATGACAGCAACGCGACATCCGCCGAATGGGAAGCGGGCAATGTGGCGCTGATGAATATGTGGGGCAGCCGGACCGGTGTGTTGATGGATGACGAAGGGTCGGCACCTGAGGTCTATGAAAACACCATGACCTCTGGTCCGCTGACCGTTGGCGACAGTGGCCGCCCTGCCAACACGCTTTGGTGGGATGGTTGGACTGTTGCGAAAAACATCAGCGATGAGGATGCGGCAACAACGTTCAAAGCGATGGCTGCCGCTGTATCGCCCGACATCCTGAATGACGAGACGATGGATCAGGCGGTTTGGCTGATGCCGAATTTTGAACCGCAGCCCGTGAATACTGGCGTTCTTGCATCGGTTGCCGCGGGCTCTACCCCCTATCCGATGGTGCCATTTCAGGGTCTGCTGCATACGGCATTGGGCGATAACATCGCCGACTTCCTGCAAGGCAATGAAAGTGCTGAGCAAACCCTGGCTGATATTGAAGCGGCCTATACTGCGGCAGCCAAGGAAAAAGGCTTCCTGCAATAAGACCTGATCCCGGGGGCGCATCTTGCGCCCCCGGGACTTTCGACTTTTGATCCTTCACGGCACCGGGGCGCAGGGCTGATGAAACACAAGACCTTCTTTTGGTTCGTTTTTCCATCGGTGCTGTTGATGATCGCATTCATCGCATTGCCGATTGTATCTGTTGTCACGCAGTCCCTGTATTCCGAACATGAACAAGTTGTGGTCGTGGTTGAAAATTGCGGCCCGTTTGGCTGCACGGAGTCCACCACGGTGGACCAGGAGGCCACTGCCGCTTTGCGCGAGGCAGAACCGCTGGGCCGCTGGGCGGGCCTAGAGATTTACAAGGATCGCAACCACCTTGCCATTGATGAGGTCGCTGGTGCCTGGGTGAATTCTGACGGCATGCCAGATTTCTGGCGGACTATCATGAACCTACCGTTTTACAGCGCGATGGCCTTTACGCTGACTTACACGGCCATCGTCACGCCGATGACGATCATTCTGGGCTTTGTTGTCGCAATCGTTGTGAATTCGGTCGCGCGGTCCTTGCGCGGCCCCACGATTTTCCTGTCACTTCTGCCGATGATTGTGACCCCTCTTGTGGGGGCGTTGATCCTATTCTGGATGGTCGATGCACGCGGCATCCTCGGCACTGGGTTGCAATGGCTTGCCAATGATCCCAACCTCTCGGTCAAAGCCTCAACCCCGCTGATGTGGATCATGCTGATGGTCTATGGGACGTGGAGTTCAATTCCGTTTGCCTTTGTGGTCTACTATGCGGGCTTGCAAACCGTGAACACCGACACTCTGGAAGCAGCGATGATCGATGGGGCCAGCCGGTGGGAGCGGATCCGATATGTCGTGATCCCACATCTGATGCCTTTGACCACGTTTATCGCATTGATCCAGTTAATGGACAATTTCCGTGTGTTTGAACCCATCATTTCATTCCAGGCGCAGGCCCATGCGCGGTCGCTGTCAATCGCGATCTTCCAGGATCTGGGGGGCGAGACGCGGCTTTTGTCCTCCGCTGCAGCAACGTCTGTGCTGACGATCATTTTTGTCGCCATCCTGTTGTCGCCGGTGCTGGTGCGCACTTGGCGTGACTTTGGCAAGCAGCGCTAAGGGGCATCATGTCAGTTGCAACACGCCGCCCCTTAAGTGTCCGCCTGATCGCCACAGGCTTTCTGCTGATTTGGCTTATCATGGCGGCCTTTCCGTTCCTTTGGACGCTTTGGGGGTCTTTCAAGGTAGAAGGCGACTTTTTTTCAAAAG
>JBCBGX010000145.1:0-5935 GCA_038526325.1 Pseudomonadota bacterium
TCATGTTAGATTACTGATTAATATAATATGACATAGTGACAGTCCGCAAAGACAGCAGCTTGCGGGCAATTTGGCGTCATCGGGGACACCCGCCTGACGTCGACTTTCGCAGAAAAGAGAGGCTCTATGTCAGCGGCAATTATCGCCGAACTGTACGATCAAGACGAGATATTTCAACTTCCGAACAATCCGTACCGCAGTAAGTCGCCCGATTGTGATACCCTTATGATTGCAAAGCGCGATCGACCGTTTACTGACTTCGTCGCGGATGCCACCGACGGGCGCGACCCCCATATCATCAAGCTCTTACCGGACGGAACGGTCGAATTATCCGACTTTGAAAAACACAACAGCTTCGCTGTTTACGAACCGTAAGAAGATCAAAACAAAATAAAGACCCAAGACGTGGATCTTATATGAAGCAGGGCCGTTTTACGCGGCCCTGTCTTTTGGCTAAATCGAAAACCGTCAGTTGATGGGCAAATAATCCAGCGAACATTTCGTAAGCAAATGTCGCCCAAGGAAAAATAGCTACGTAACGTCGCGCAACCGACAGACTAGCCTTGATATTGCCCATTCCACTTTTCCGTGAAACGCTTTGACACATGCGTGTTGCATTGCGTGACTAGTGCCATTTTTCATGAAGAACTGTTTTGCGCGCCCCGTCAGAGGGCGCGGTCCAACTGGGAAGGGGACATTATGTCTGATCTTATGATTACGGGCGTCATTGATGGCGGCCTGACTGGCGGTTTGCCGAAAGCAATTCAATTATATGCCGTGAATGATATTGCGGATTTATCGGTATACGGGGTTGGTTCGGCCAATAATGGCGGCGGCAGTGATGGTGAGGAATTCAGCTTTCCAGCGGTCTCTTTGGCTGCGGGTGAAACGATTTATGTTGCAAGTGAAACCGACGCCTTTACTGCGTTTTTCGGTTTCGCGCCAGATTACACAAGCCAAGCCGCCAGCATCAATGGCGACGACGCGATAGAGCTTTTTGAAAATGACTCCGTTTTCGATGTTTTTGGCGACATCAACATAGATGGTTCGGGCGAAGTTTGGGAGTATCTGGATGGCTGGGCGTCGCGCGATCCAGCGGTCGGGCCCAGCCTTGTCTTTGACCCCGCGACGTGGACCTTTAGCGGACCAAACGCGCTAGATGGTGTCACAACCAATGCAACGGCACCCAACCCGTTCCCAGTTCCGGGTGCCCCTGCCCCGGTGGCAGATATTGTGATCAACGAATATCGGATTTCCTCGTCTGGTGACTCCGACGACACATCAAATTTTGTAGAGCTTTTTGCCGCCCCCGGCACGTCGTTGGACGGCAAGACGCTTCTCGTTCTGTCGGGTGAGTTTGCGCCCGGTCAGGTGGATTTTGCGATCGACCTGACAGGGGCCGTGGCGGATGAGAATGGCTTTGTTCTGATCGCCAATGACCAGAACCCAGAGCTTGGCGACGGAGATGTCGGCGTGCCGGGGCTGGATTTCTTCGGCTCACCACAGACCTTTCTGCTGGTAGACAACTTTACCGGTGCGCAAGGCGACGATCTAGATGCCAACGACGATGGCACCTTTGATGTCACACCATGGGACGCCATTATTGACGGGGTGAGTGCAGAGGATGGTGATGCAAACGCGGATGTGAATTACGCCGACACTGTTGTGCCACCGGATGGTAATTTCCCTGCGGCAGGTGCTGCGCGGGACGAGGATGGCACCGGAGACTTCATTGCCCTGCCCTTTGGCGACACTGACGGTGATACGCCCGGATCAACAAATGATCCTGAGGTTGTGGCAGAGCGTGTGACAATCATGGAAATTCAGGGGGCGGGCCATGTGTCGGGTCTTGTCAGCGACACGCCGCTTGACCCGACAACTGGCAGTTCTGGCCCTGCGGTGATCACGACCGGCATCGTCACGGCGGTCGATTCGAACGGGTTCTATATGCAGGACGCCGTGGGTGATGGGGACATCGCCACCTCTGACGCGATCTTTGTGTTCACAGGCAGCGTGCCCGGCGTGACCATCGGAGATGAGGTCGATGTAACAGGGACCGCCAGCGAATTTTACCCTGGCGGCCAAGGCACCGGAAACCTGAGCACAACGCAATTGAGCAATGCGGATGTCGCAATTTTGTCGACAGGCAACGCCTTGCCCGAAGCCGTGATCCTGGGTGCAAATGGTCGTCCATTGCCAACAGAAGTAATCGAGGATGATGGCTTTACATCCTTTGATCCAGAAACGGACGGTATTGATTTCTGGGAAAGTCTTGAGGGCATGTTGGTCACTGCGCCGCAGCCTGTGGCAGTGTCCGGGACCAGCGGCTTTGATGAGATCTTTGTGGTGGTAGATGGTGGCGCAGGCGCGACTGGTATTTCGGATCGCGGCACGCTGAATATCTCGCCTGAGGATTTCAATCCGGAAAAGGTGCAGATCGATTGGGACTTTGGTCTGGATGCGATTGACGCGAATGTAGGAACGACGTTCGAAGACATCACCGGCGTCGTCTCGTACGATTTCGGCAACTTCCAGATCAACCCAACCGAGCAATTGGTAGTGGTCGAGGACTCAACACTGGAACCGGAGGTCACCGAGCTTTCCGGTTCAGAGAACCAACTGACCATCGCCAGTTACAACGTTCTGAATCTTGATCCGGTTTTTGAGGATCAGGCGCTGACCAATAATGGCGAGGCGCGCAATGTGGACGATGATTTGGGCAATGGCAGGTTTGACGCGATTGCCGAGCAGATCGTGACCAACCTTGGCAGCCCGGATATCATCGGGTTGCAGGAGATTCAGGACAATACCGGCGGGGAAACCGGCGATGGCGTCATCTCGGCCTCTGAAACGTTTGAGACGCTGATCGCCGCCATCGATATGGCCGATGACGGGCTGATGAATGACAGTTCCGGCTATGCCTATATCGACAATACATTCATCACCGATCTTGCCAGCGGCGGGCAGCCGGGCGGGAATATTCGCACCGGGTTCCTCTATAAAGAACACCGGGTGGATCTGGTCGAAGGGTCCGTGCAGACCATCGGCAGCCAGGATGCGGGTGGCGCGTTCGAAGGGGCGCGGTTGCCACTGGTCGCCACGTTTGAGTTCAACGGCGAAGAGGTGACAGTGGTCAACAACCACTTCTCGTCCAAAGGGGGCAGCGCGCCGATCCTGGGTGTAGAACAGGACTTCGCGGACCGTCAGGAAGACGTTGATGTCAACGGGTCGCTTGACGAACGGCAGGCGCAGTCAGAGGCTGTGGCCGGGTTTGTCGAAGATGCGCTGGCCGCTGATCCAGAGGCCAATGTTGTCGTTGTGGGGGATTTCAATGAATTTAAATTCGTCTCGCCACTAACTCAGCTGGAAGATGCCGGACTCACGAACCTCACCAACACGCTGGATGAAGACGAACGTTATACGTTCAACTTTCAGGGGAACTCTCAAGCGCTGGATCATATCCTTGTGTCAGATGCGCTAGCGGATGATGCGGACTATGACATCGTGCATGTGAATTCCGAATTCTTCGACAGCGACAGCAAAGCCAGTGACCATGATCCGACGCTTGTGCAACTGACGATAGGTGAGATTGCACCCGAAACGGTGCATGTTGCCGTTGTCCTTGATCCGCGCGGTTTCTTTGGCAGTCAGGCGACAGAATTTGTCGATGGTGAAGCGGTTGATGTCGACAGGCTGCCGTTTATCCGCAATGCTGTGACCTTTGATGATGCTGATATCCAGGTTAGGGCCGAGGCACCGGGCCGTGAGAAGTTGATCTTTGTTAATGGCGAACTTGGAGTTTGGTCGCGCGGAGACAACATTTTCAAAGGCGAAACAGGACTGGTTAACGACGATGAGCAGCTGGCCTTTACCCTCAAAGACGGGGATTTTGGCGATGCGCTGGAAGTCGAGTTTGAATTCGCCGATTTGCGCGGATCCGGTCAAGTCGAAGTGGAATTCTTCGATGATGGCGTGCTGATTGGGACGGAAATCTATGATGCGTCCGCTGGAAGCGTGACCGCGGATCTGGATGGTGACAGCTTCGATGCGGTCAAGATTGGCGCAGTGGACGATACGGCCTTCTCGCTCGACGCGTTCGGGTTCGAGCGCATCACAGGCTCTGATAGTTTCGACTTTGTCTAAATGACCAAGGCCCGGGCGCGATTGCGCGCCCGGTGCGTCAGTACTCCCAATCGTTGGCGATTGTTGCACTTGCGGCGCGAACACGAACAACATTGTTTTTCGAATGAAAGCGCCACCCAATAACCCGGCCTCTATTTTCCGTGGGCGCACCGCACCTATCCGACAAGGCAACGTCGGTGCGGTTCTGTCTTTCATAGCCGCACTGTGACAAGCTGAAGACCTTTACCCCGTTGCCCTGACATCTCTTCAAAGGCAGCATAGGTCAGTATATGCCCGCCAAATCACTTTGCACCGCGAGAAAGGGCACAATTCCATGCGTGTGGATTACTCTGTCTTGGAAAAGACGATTGAATCGCTCACCAGCGGCGAAACTGATCCCATTGCACTGATGGCGACTATTGCTTGCGAAGTGCATCATAGTGATGGTCGTTTTGACTGGACTGGGTTTTACCGCGTCGTTGAACCCGAGCTTCTAAAAATCGGGCCATATCAGGGAGGCCATGGATGTTTGGTCATCCCGTTTAGCAAAGGGGTCTGCGGGGCCGCCGCCAGAACCCGAAAACCTCAACTGGTCGCGGATGTCGATGCATTTCCGGGCCATATCGCTTGCGCGACAACGACACGATCAGAGCTGGTGTTGCCGGTTTTTGACAAGTCGGATCAAATCATTGCGGTATTTGATATAGACAGTGATCAACCGGATGCATTTACCCAGACAGATGCGCAGGCTTTGTCTGATATCCTGCGACTGGTCTTTGCACGCTGATTTGAAAAAATCCGGTTTTCTGATGAGTGATGAGCGAATAACATTGATCTCTGGCAACGCAATCGCCAGAATGAAATTTATTGGGGATTTTTCATGAGAGAGACGATGCTGGATGTCATCGCTGAACAACAAAGCTTGGGGGCTGATATTCGCGCCCTTCGCAAAGCACGTGGAAAGACCCTGACGCAATTGGCCTCGGCTTTGGGGCGTTCTGTAGGTTGGCTCAGTCAAGTCGAACGGGATCTATCGAACCCTGCCATTGCTGACCTGGGCAAGATGGCCGAAATCCTTGATGTTTCGGTCTCAAGCCTTGTTCAGACCGGCGTTGTACCCGGCGAAGAAGGAATAGTGGTCAGATCAGATGCACGGCGCCCCATGGGCAGCCGTACCGCTGGATTGACCGAAGGGTTGCTGTCCCCGGACCTGACAGATGATTTTGAGATGATTCATTCCCATTACGCGCCGGGCGCCCAGTTGATGGCACCCTTGCGCCGTCCGACACAGGAGGTGGGTTATGTGATCAAAGGTAGCATCGACTTTATATTGGAAGGCCGAACGTTTCGCCTACGACCCGGCGACAGCATCCGATTGCGCGGGCAGGAGTTTCTGTGGGCCAACAACTCGACCAAAGAATGCGAGATGATATGGGCCATCTCGCCGCCGGTCTATTAGATGGGCACCGCAATGGTCACAGGACGGTGCGAGTGCGCTGCGGTCAGTTTCGAGATTGCAGACGCGCGTAACACGATCACATTTTGCCATTGCAGCCAATGTCGTCGGATTAGCGGCCACTACTGGGCGTCAACACGGGTCGCAATGGCAGATATCACTTTTACAAAAAAGGATGGGTTGGCGTGGTTTGCCTCTTCGGAACATGCGCGTCGCGGCTTTTGCAAGCTGTGTGGCTCGCCCCTCTTCTATCAACCAAACGGCGCGGACCATCTGGGTGTTTCGGCGGGTTGTCTTGACCTGCCGACAAATATGACACCTGGTAAACACATCTTCACTGCCAATGCCGGCGACTAT
>JBCBGX010000146.1:0-5899 GCA_038526325.1 Pseudomonadota bacterium
GCCCCATGCCGTGCGATCCCTTCGTTTTCGTATTTCTGCCCGACCATGAACCCGGTGATATTCTGCAAGAAAACCAATGGGATACGGCGTTGCGAACAGAGCTCAACAAAATGCGCCCCCTTCTGCGCACTTTCCGAAAACAGCACACCGTTATTGGCCACAATCCCACAAGGCCAGCCATCAATATGGGCGAACCCACAAACGAGCGTTTCGCCAAAGCGCGCCTTGAATTCATCAAAGCGCGAGCCATCCACAATGCGCCGGATCACCTCGTGGATGTCATAAGGCGTGCGCAAATCGGCGGGGACCACATCGAAGATCGTGTCCGGGTCAAAGGCTGGAGGTTCAGGCGCCAACCGTTTGACGTCAAACGTTTTCTCCAATGCACAAGAGGCCACCGCTTGCCGCGCCAAGGCCAGCGCATGGGCGTCATCCTCGGCCAGATAATCGGCCACGCCGGACAGGCGCGTATGCACATCGCCGCCACCCAAATCCTCGGCACTGACGATCTCCCCGGTCGCTGCTTTCACCAAAGGCGGGCCTGCCAGAAAGATCGTGCCCTGTTCCTTCACGATGATCGACACATCGGCCATGGCAGGCACATAAGCGCCGCCAGCGGTGCAGGAGCCCATGACGACAGCAATCTGCGGAATACCCTGCGCGGACATCTGCGCCTGATTATAAAAGATACGACCAAAATGGTCGCGATCCGGGAAAACCTCATCCTGATTGGGCAGGTTCGCCCCGCCGCTATCGACCAGATAGACGCAAGGCAAATGACAGGCGGCGGCGATCTCTTGCGCGCGCAAATGCTTCTTGACGGTCATCGGATAATAGGTGCCGCCCTTCACGGTGGCATCATTACAAACGACCATAACCTGCGCCCCATTCACAAGGCCCACCCCAGCGACCACACCCGCACAGGGGGCGGCGCCATCATACATGCCATGGGCGGCGGTCGCCCCCACCTCCAGGAAGGGAGACGCCGGATCAAGCAGCCCGGCCACCCTATCACGCGGCAGCATCTTGCCCCGGCTCAGATGCCGGGAACGGGCCTTTTCGCCGCCACCCTGAGCAGCACTCGCCGCCGCCGCCGCGATCTCGGCCAGGGCGGCCTCATGCACCATGCGGGTGTTGCTTAAGTCATTCATAATCCACCTATATCGCGCAGCTCGATCGCGCGTTGCGCTGTCTTCGTCAGATGGCAGCTTGTCGCAACAATTGTCCGGATCGACCCATCCTGAAACAGGGTGTAACGCAGGTTGCAATCCGCATCGCGAAAGGCCATCCAAGCGCGTTGAGCATCACGCAATCCGGTCGTCAGCTCCTCTGCTGTGGCCCCGGATCCAATCGGTTCATAAGCTGCGAACTCTGCCTGGCGGGCCTGATATTCGGCGTTCAAAATCCCGTCCCAAACCTGCGTCTCAGCGCTGATGCAAGTGGCGATGCCCAGGGTCGTACTGCCCTGCGGCGCTTCTTGGCAAAGGTTGGCGGCATCCCCTATGCATTCCGAATTGACATGCCACTCCGACGCAGCATCAAAGCAGGCGCGCACGATGCTGGCATCAACGTTGAGCTCCTGCGCTGCAAGGCCGGCTGGGGTCAAAAATGACGCGCTGAGAACGATCGCCCGTATGATCATGCGGAGGGTCCTTGGGGTTCTGAAACGGTTTGGCCGCGCGGCCCGACAAAATAGGTGGTGATCAAGCCGCTTTCATGCGTGCAACTGATCACCATGCGAATAGCGTCATCGGGATGCGGCGCGGCGGCACAATCGGTCGCCGCGGCCCCGTCTGGCGCGCTGGCCAGATAGGCGGCGGCGTAATGGTTGATAATTTCGGTTTCGCTGGGGATTTGACCAGCGCGCAGGCCCAAATACCCCGCATAGATGAGCAAGATCACAAATGGCAGAAAGTAAAACAGACGCTTCATGCTCACCTGTCCTGACTATGTTTGTCTGGACGTCCAATCGCCTTAATGCGCTTCTTCACGCGCCGCGCCTCTTCTCTGTGAAAGTCATAGCTTAACCTGTCATTCCCAGGCGAACCATGCTCGCGATAGTCGAGCCGCGCCCCGATCGCCTGATCCGGGACTTTTTGCCAACGTGGCTTCCCGCGCGTGAGCGGCAGATCATCCGAAAGCGGTGCGGTGTTAAGCTTCACCTTGTCACCACGACGCATCGACCGTATCGCTTTGGCTTTGCTGAGCGGGATGTTCTTGCGCGATGACTTGTTATTCTCGCCATAATTGTTCTTGCGGTCTTTGGCATAGGACAGCGCCTTCTTTTCCTGCGGTGTGCGGCGTCGCTTTTTCATCCCATCGCCCCCATCATTTCGCGCCCCACCAGCATCCGGCGGATCTCAGACGTTCCGGCCCCGATCTCCATCAGTTTGGCGTCCCGGAAAATCCGGGCGACTGGCGCATCATTGAGGAACCCCGCCCCGCCCATCGCCTGCACCGCCTGATGCGCCTGTTTCATCGCCTCTTCTGAGGCATAAAGACAGCAAGCCGCCGCGTCTTGCCGTGTCACCGTACCCCGGTCGCAGGCGCGCGCGACCTCGTAAACATAGGCCCGGGCGGAGTTCATGGCCGTATACATATCGGCGATCTTGCCTTGCATCAGTTGGAAATTCCCGATGGGTTCGCCGAACTGTTTGCGGCTGCTGATATAGGGCATCACCTCGTCCAGGCAGGCGGCCATGATCCCCAGGCCGATGCCCGCTAGCACAACCCGTTCATAGTCAAGTCCCGACATCAACACGCGCACGCCCTTCCCCTCTTCGCCCAGCACGTTTTCGAAGGGCACCGCGACATCGTCAAAGATCAGCTCGGCCGTGTTGGACCCGCGCATGCCCAGCTTGTCAAAATGGGGGGATGTGCAGAACCCTGTCATCTCTTTTTCGATCAGGAAGGCGGTGATCCCCTTGGACCCCGCATCCGGGTCTGTCTTGGCGTAGACCACAAGCGTATCGGCGTCCGGCCCATTGGTGATCCAATATTTATTGCCGTTCAGGCGGTAGTGATCGTTGCGCTTTTCGGCGCGGAGCGACATAGAGACCACGTCTGACCCCGCCCCCGCCTCGGACATGGCCAGCGCGCCCACATGTTCGCCAGAGATCAGCCGGGGCAGATATTTTGCCTTTTGTTCATCATTTCCGTTCAACTTGATCTGATTGACGCAGAGGTTTGAATGGGCCCCGTAGGACAATGAGACAGAGGCGCTGGCGCGAGCGATTTCTTCAATCGCGACTGTATGCGCGAGGTAGGACATGCCCGCCCCGCCGTAGTCCTCATCGACCGTGACCCCCAGCAGACCAAGTTCGCCCATCTCGGGCCAAAGTACGGGCGGAAAGGCATTCGTCTGGTCAATCTCGGCGGCCATGGGCTTGACCCGCTCTTGCGCCCAAGAGTGGACCATATCACGCAGGGCGTTCACATCGTCACCCAGATCAAACGTCATTGAAGCATGGAACATCGCGCCCCCCCATTAATTGAACGCTTGTTCATTTTTAAACACCGCCCCAACACTATGTCTAGTCTTTTTGAACGAAAGGCGGACAGATCATTAAGCTGCAGAGCAAATGCCAGACGTCCGCGACGAAAACACTGCAGCGATACGGTTCAGTCAAACGACAGACCCAATGACCAATCTACCCTGCCTGCCCGAGACGGCCCAAAGCAGAACCGGCGACTTCGATAAACGGCATTTTGGTCCACCGAACTGTCTAAGGTTCACCAATTTTCGGTCACATTCGGACGCTACAATCGAGAGCGAGGTTTAAGGAAAGAGGTTCGATGTTAAAGAAGTTTCTCGTATCAGCAGCAGTCGTTATGTCGACAGTCAGCCATGCCATTGCTGAAGAGGTTTCCGACTTAGTTGCCGTCGTGACATCCTCGCAACCGCAAATTCAATTGATGTCCATGGTTTTGTCTGTCCAAGCCGCACAACAAGGCGTGAATGTGCATGTTCTGCTGTGTGGGGCTGCGGGAGACATGGCTCTTAAGGACGCGCCTGAGGCCGTCACAGCGCCTCAACCGCCCCTCAACGTCAGCCCCCAAACGTTCATGACAATTCTAGCAGCGAATGAAAACACAACGATCGAGGTCTGCGCATTGTATTTGCCGGGTAAAAACATTCAGCAAACAGACTTGCTAGAGGGAATCGGCGTGGCATCTCCTGGCGACATGGCGGCTCTTTTGACCACAGGCAGCGCGCGCGTAATCAGTTTCTAATCAAGGGATCAAGGCAACGGTGTCCACGTCCGCGCCCGGTGGCCGATCTTCGACATCGCCATGGCGGTTCAGGTGCATTCGGGCTGGAGACTTTATTTCATTTGGACCGCAAGGCGTCGCAAATCGGAGATCGGCTTGACCCAGCTTTGCCCCCATGTCTGGACGATGTTACCTGGTACGTTCACATCGTAATAGAGATCACAGGTCATAGAGGCCGCAAACATCCCGTCCTCTCAATTATTTGCGAAATTTCATCTACAATTATCGCAGCGGCGGTCTGTGTCGCCTACCTCGCAGGACGGACTGGCTTTCAAGATCAAGCGCTAGATGATCGGCATAGCGACAAAAGTTCTGCGCAAACAGAGCGCCCCCCCAAAAACATGATCAATAACCGGTAGGAGCCCATTTTGCTTGATGCTGCGGCTTGCACCAAGGTCTGAACCCATGCTGTAAGCGGCGCTAAAGCGCTTGAACTTGCCCTATAAGTAAAGTTGACGGGCGGGCACGAGGGAGTTACGGTGAAACCTAGGTTAAGTCATTGAATTAGATAGGATTTTTCTGGGGATGGGCGCAGTTCTGATTGGAAGCGAGAGTGAGCTTTATCAAGAAAATATCATAGACTATGGAATAGATTAAGAAGGCATGCCCTATGCCTCCAGTACCCATAAAAAAGTTATTGAATTTCGGAGATCACTCAACAGCCAGGCGTTTGCGAAACACGTGAAGATATGCGTTCGTGAAGGGCGCCCGCTGATCAGTCTGGGCATGGACCACTGGACAGAGTTCACGGCACCGTTTCCCGAGGAAATTTTTCCACCCCGGATCGTGCTGACGGCAGATGTTAGGTTGACAGACTTCCATGTGTCGGCAGCCGGGGAACTGGTCAGCGACAGATTTCGGGAAATTATTGAACGTTTTGATCCATGCATCCACCAGTTTGTTCCGGTAAAAGTTCAAATGAAGGATGGACGTGAGTACGAGGACAAATCCTTCTACTTCTATCAAAATCTTCAACTTCTTAACACTGTGGATCCGACCGGTTTGGATGTGATGGAAGGGCCCGGAAACATGGAGAAAGAGCTTTGGCCGCTAAACCTCAGTCTCTTTGAGAAATTCGCGACCAAGAAGGATAAGATAGGTGGTGCAGGTGCCTGGAGAGAAATGAGAGCTACATATACAGTTCTTTATTCTGATCGTATTCTCGATGCTTTTCAGACTGAGAAAATTGATGGCTGGGATACACAGTACGAATTCGACGAGATTTAGGACATGATGTTCTTCCGCTTTCGGCTTGATGCTAAATCTTATGTAGGCGTTACGCGCACACCTACCGAGTATCTGACCAAATGGAGCACTAGCTCACGATCGTAACCTCCCGAGGCGGGCCGTTGATTTGTAATTCTAAACGTAGCCTTGCATAGTTGCTTCAAAGCAGACTTACACCCAATCGCTGCGAATTCAAACTTCGTCCGCTCAGCCGCCGTCTAAAATGTTAAATGCCGGCCAAAACCTCACACCGTAGCACCCATCACCCCTTCATGAACGACGGAAACCTCGGCCCGAATGATCCGCGCAATCATGGCGCAGTCGTCGCGGCTGAAGGTCAGTGGCAGCCGCATGTCGATCACCCCGGCCAGGACCCGGTCGGAGGCGGGCATGGGCGCGG
>JBCBGX010000147.1:0-5898 GCA_038526325.1 Pseudomonadota bacterium
GGGGCAGGATGTGACCTTTGATCTGGCCACAGGATTTGATCTGGCTGGCCATCAACGCTCAGGATCACATCACCAACTGCAAACCCCGCTTCGGCAAAGGGGCTTTGTGGATGGATGGCCGTGATCACAACACCCCCTGCCCGCGCCAGATCAAATCCTGTGGCCAGATCAAAGGTCACATCCTGCCCCGCTATGCCCAGCCAGGGACGTTGAAACGCACTATTGCCCGCACGTGCTTGATCAACAAACTGCTGCACCAGGGCGGAGGGGATTGCAAAGCCAATCCCGTTCGACCCGCCCGACCGGGTTAGGATCGATGTATTGACCCCGATCAATTGCCCCCTGATGTCGATTAGCGCGCCACCGGAATTGCCCGGATTGATTGGCGCGTCGGTCTGTATGAAATAGCCCCTGCCGCTGCCATTCGCCGTACCCGACCGGGCCAGACCGGACACGATCCCGCTACTGACAGTCTGCCCGACACCGAACGGGTTCCCGATGGCCAGCACCAGTTCCCCAACCTCGACCGTATCGCTGTCACGGAAAGTCAGATGCGGCATGTCTTGCGCATCACGAAGCCGAAGGATGGCAAGGTCAGCCTCTTCATCGCCCAACAGCACATCCGCCTCAAATTCGCGCCGGTCATTCAGTACGACACGAATATCAGTGGCCTGCCCGACCACGTGATAATTCGACACAACAATCCCGTCCGCGGACAGGATCACCCCGGACCCGAGAGAGTTCTGTACCTGCGGGCGGGTTCCAAAATCACGGAACATACCGCCAAAGAACGGATCATCCGCGAACGGGCTGCGGGATTGGACGACGCGCTGCGCGTAGATATTGACGACGGCCGGGGTGGCCTCGCGCACAAGCGGCGCGAAGGTCAGGTTTATTTCCACCTGACTTTCGGGCACCCGTTCCTGAGCCCCAAGCGGAGCTGCAAGAAGGCAGGTGACAAGAGTAATTATGCGAAACATGTCGCGCCCAGATATGTGAAACCATCGACGTGAATGCAAGGTTCGACAATTACTGACACATGGATGTTGGTCGGAAAGCTGAAGAGATCGCCGCATTGCAAGCAATCTGCTTTGGTGAAAATGCGGCCTTTTGCGTTTGGTCAGACCGCTGACACCGCTTTGACAATCGCAGCCCAGTTTGACGCGCCCAAAACGATGTCGACGACGACCGGGGACACAAGAAACACGTTGCGGATGGTGAACTTTCTCCACAAATCACGGTCTATCGGCCATGTTGGCATGGCCTCTACAATGCGATGGCGCTGCTTTAGATGATCCAGTGCCGCTGCAAGCGTTTCCTGTTGTTCGGGATCGGTGCGGTCTTCTAGCGCAGCGCGGGCTTTGGCGTTCTCGCGAAACACTTCATCCAGTTTTCGGCGCCATTCCCGTTTCTGGCGGAGCATCTCGATATGAAACCCCGCAAGGGGTAGAAAAATCGCCAGTGTTTGGATGAGAACCGCCAAGCAAAGCAGACCAATATAGGGCAGGTACCATTGATCGTAGCGCTCCCAAAGTGGCATGATCCAAATCCAAACGGCCAGAAATGCAGCAGGGATCGTCGCAACAGTGGCCTGAAAGAAGACATAATCCCCAACAGGTTTGATCCCCGCCGCGTCATCAGCGTGCCAAGGGTCCAAATGCAGTTTGACCTGATTGGTGCCGATCACGCGCCCAAGGCGGCCGTAAAAGATCATCTCTCCCAAATAGCCGCCTGCCACGAAACCCAGCAAAATTTGGGCAAATGCCAATCCCAGCTTGGGCAACGAAAACGCCTCAACCAGAACAATGGCCCAAACGATTGCCATTATCAGAGCGATAATCAGTGCCAACCTTAGTGCCCACCGATCCGCTCCATCTGCAAAATGCGCGTGCAATCCGATCTGGTCCAGCGCGCCAGGGCGCAGGACACCGCGATCAAACAAGCGCGTGACGCAGCGATGAAAACTCGGCCGCAAATGGTTCACAAAACCAAGACTGATGGCAAAGACAATCAGCCCAGATATTAACATCCAATCCCAACCAGCAATGCCTGTGACAACATTCTGGCCCAGTGTCCGGGGTGGGTTGCAGGCGACATCCAATGACGGCAACACGCAATCCCAGGTGTCCTGGTCAGCGCGTCCCTTGATATACTCAGCAGCCACAACCCCGATAATTGCAACGCAGACGATGCGGGTCACGATCCGATTTGCGGTCGGGCTAAGTGGGGCGAATTGACCTAGTGGCCCGCGCCGGGCCTGCTCAAAATCCATTCTTGCCTCGCAATCCAGTGGAGGACGTAAATGAGCTTGACGGTAAAGCAGCCTCGCAAGAAAAGCTATGGTGTCGTTCGGTTCCTATCGCGCAACAAAAAAGGGGCCCGCGCATCAGCAAAGCCCCTTTAAAACGTATCTGGTATAGACTTAGTCCTCGGCGACCTCTTCGGCCTCTTCGCGGGCTTTGTCGGCCGCGCCTTTGGCATCGACGTCCCGATCCACGAATTCAATGATCGCCATCGGGGCCATGTCACCATAACGGAACCCGGCCTTCATGATACGGATGTAGCCACCCTGACGGTCAGCATACCGCGGGCCAAAAACTTCGAACAGTTTGGCGACGTCCTTGTCCTGCTTCAACTTTGCCGCGGCCTGACGGCGGGCATGCAGATCGCCCCGCTTGCCCAGCGTGACCAGCTTTTCAACCACCCGGCGCAGTTCCTTGGCCTTGGGCAACGTTGTCTTGATTTGCTCATGTTCAATGAGCGAGCCAGCCATATTCGCAAACAGAGCCTTGCGGTGCTCGTGTGTGCGGTTCAGGCGACGATATCCTCTTGCGTGACGCATATTTCTAATCTCCGTTTCGTTTTATGGGCGGGTCGGACGCTGCGTGACGCCGACCTCATTATTGGGGCACCATGCCCGGGGTGTTGGGTGGGTTCGCACCCACCCCACGGATCAGAACTGATCTTCGAATTTCTTCGCTAGATCCTCAATATTGTCCGGTGGCCAATCTTCGACATCCATACCGAGATGCAGACCCATGCCAGACAGCACTTCCTTGATTTCGTTCAAGGATTTGCGGCCGAAGTTCGGGGTGCGCAGCATTTCTGCTTCGGTCTTCTGGATCAGATCTCCAATATACACGATATTGTCGTTCTTCAGGCAGTTTGCCGAGCGCACGGATAGCTCCAGCTCGTCCACTTTCTTCAGCAGAAGTGGGTTGAACTCCAATCCGTCGTCATCAGCACCGGCTTGTGCAGACTCAGGTTCATCGAAGTTCACAAAGATCGAAAGTTGGTCCTGTAGAATACGGGCAGCGTAGGCAACCGCATCGTCAGGCGAAAGTGACCCATCGGTTTCGACCTTCATTGTCAGCTTGTCATAATCCAGCACCTGACCTTCACGGGTTGGTTGCACGTCATAGCTGACCTTCTTGACAGGTGAATAGATCGCGTCGATCGACATTAGGCCAATTGGTGCGTCTTCTGGCTTGTTCTTGTCGGCAGACACATAGCCCTTACCGGTATTGACGGTCAGTTCCATATAAAGATCGGCACCATCATCAAGGTGACACAGAACATGATCCTTATTGAGGATCTCAATCCCAGCCGTTTCCGAGATATCAGCGGCGGTTACAACACCGGGACCTTTTGCCTGAACGCTCAAACGCTTGGGGCCTTCGACCTCCATGCGGATCGCGACGCCCTTGAGGTTCAGCACGATATCGGTGACGTCTTCACGCACGCCCGAGACGCTGGAAAATTCGTGCAAAACATTGTCGATTTGCACGGCTGTGATCGCCGCGCCTTGCAACGATGACATAAGAATGCGGCGCAGGGCATTGCCCAGCGTCAAACCAAACCCACGCTCCAACGGTTCAGCCACAACAGTCGCCTGCCGCATCGGGTCATTGCCCGGTTTTACTTCCAATTGAGTTGGTTTTATCAACTCTGCCCAGTTCTTGTGGATCATAGTCCCTCCATTCCTGTTTGCCTCATGATCAAAAGGCAAACGCCCGAGGTTAAAATGACGAATTGGGGCCGTGCAAAATTAGCACGACCCCAAGGTGTTCTGAATACTCAGACCCGGCGACGCTTTGGCGGGCGGCAGCCGTTATGGGCCATTGGCGTCACGTCACGGATCGATGTGATGTTAAAGCCAACGGCGGCCAAAGCCCGAAGCGCGCTTTCACGCCCAGATCCGGGGCCCTGCACCTCGACCTCCAGCGTTTTCACGCCATGATCCTGCGCTTTGCGTCCAGCATCCTCGGCAGCCATCTGTGCAGCATAAGGTGTCGATTTCCGCGACCCTTTGAAGCCCATTGTGCCAGCCGACGACCACGAGATCGCGTTGCCCTGCACATCAGAGATCAGGATTTTAGTGTTGTTAAAAGAAGAATTCACATGCGCCACGCCAGCAGCGATGTTCTTTGAGACCTTCTTTTTGGTGCGTTTGGTATCGCGTGCCATCTGTCAGCCTCCTTATTTCTTCTTGCCTGCAATGGCCTTTGCAGGGCCTTTGCGGGTGCGTGCGTTGGTGGATGTGCGCTGACCGCGGACAGGCAGGTTGCGGCGATGGCGCAAACCACGGTAGCAGCCAAGATCCATCAGGCGCTTGACGTTCATGGTGACTTCACGGCGCAGGTCACCTTCGACGGTCAGGTTCGCGTCGATATATTCACGGATCGACAGCACTTCGGCGTCCGACAGGTCGTTGACCCGGCGCGCTGTGTCGATTTTTGATGCTTCGCAGATCTCGGCTGCTTTCGCAGGGCCGATACCGGTGATGTAGGTCAAAGCGATAGGTACCCGTTTTCCAGTGGGTATGTTTACGCCGGCGATACGTGCCACGTGTGCAATTCCTTTTCGTTGCGGGTCCGTAGTTCCAGACCCTTTTTTCACAACGGAAGCCCGGACCATTCGGCGCCGGGCTGCGTCATATCAGGTGGTCTGTGGAAGCGGGGCGCGACCCCTTACCACAAAATGATTCTCTTTCGAGATGGCGTTATTTAGGAGCGTTGCTGTCGATCGTCAACAAGCAATAGTGGCAGCATTGCAATTTATGGAAAATCCTTTTGCACACGTCAGATTCCTGGAAAATGACGCTTCACCCCAACGCTGTTGCAATACTCGCCGCAACGTCGTCCATGCTGGCCAGGCCATCTACGGATTTCAGATCACCCTTGGCATAATAGTACCCCACCAGGGGACTCGTCTGCTTGTAGTATGCCATTAGGCGGGTACGAAGGCTTTCTTCATTGTCATCAGCACGCACAGGCTGCCCGGCTGCTACCGCCTCTTTCGCGCGGCCGACAATGCGTTCCACCAAGACGTCGTCTTCGACTTGCAGTTCGATCACGACATCAAGGTTTTCACCCATATCGACAAGCAAGCGGCCAAGTGCGTCAGCCTGCGCCAATGTCCGGGGAAACCCATCAAAGATGTAACCGCTGGCCCCATCATCGGCTTCCAGCTTTTCACGGATCAGGCCAATCACGATCTCATCGGTCACCAGATCGCCACGGTCCATGACGTCGGCCACCATCTTACCCATTTCGGTGCCGCTTGTGCGGGCCGCTCGCAGCATATCCCCGGTGCTCAGCTGCACCATGTTGCGTTCCTCCACAAGCCTTTGTGCTTGGGTCCCCTTCCCCGCCCCCGGCGGGCCCAGCAAAATTATATTCATCGACGCGATGGCCCTTTACGTTTTCCATTACGCTTGCCACGCAATTGAGACTTCTCAATCAGGCCTTCGTATTGATGTGCCACCAGATGAGACTGGATTTGCTGGATCGTGTCCATACCCACAGACACAATAATTAGGATCGATGTCCCACCGAAGTAAAACGGAATGGCCAGTTCTGCGCGGATAATTACGGGCAGCAAAGCGACAAGCGCCAG
>JBCBGX010000148.1:0-5856 GCA_038526325.1 Pseudomonadota bacterium
GATGGCCAGTTTGCGCTGGATGTAGCTGGTCGAACACTTGCGGTCCTTGATGACAATAGCCACCGCTTGATCATACAGCGCGTCTTCGCCATCGGTGTTCCCACCAAGGCCCAGCACCATATCGATATCGCTGGATTTCTCTTCATCGGGTCCGTCGACCACTCCGGACATGTATTCTGGTGGTCCGAAGCTTTTGAGGTGATTGACGATCTCTTCGACCTCTTCATCACTGACAAAAGGCCCATGGACACGGGTGATCTTTGATCCACCGGCCATGTAAAGCATGTCGCCCATCCCAAGCAATTGCTCGGCCCCCATCTCACCCAGGATGGTGCGACTGTCGATTTTTGAGGTCACCTGGAACGAGATCCGCGTCGGGAAGTTTGCCTTCACCGTGCCGGTAATCACATCAACAGAGGGGCGCTGCGTCGCCATGATAATGTGGATGCCAGAGGCACGAGCCATCTGGGCCAGGCGCTGGATGCATGCCTCGATCTCTTTGCCGGCAACCATCATAAGGTCGGCCATTTCATCGACGATCACAACGATGTAGGGCATCGCCTCGGGCGCAAATTCTTCGGTTTCGAAGATCGGATCGCCAGTTTCGTCGTCAAAACCGGTCTGGACCGTGCGGCTGAACATCTCACTTTTGGCCAGCGCGTCTTTCACGCGACCATTATAGCCGTCGATGTTGCGGACGCCCATTTTGGACATCTTGCGATAGCGTTCCTCCATCTCGCCCACGACCCATTTGAGAGCCACAACCGCCTTTTTCGGGTCAGTCACAACGGGCGACAGAAGATGTGGAATGCCATCATAGACACTAAGTTCCAGCATCTTCGGGTCAATCATGATCATCCGGCACTCTTCCGGTGTGAGTTTATAGAGCAGTGACAGGATCATGGTATTGATAGCCACAGATTTACCAGAGCCGGTCGTACCAGCAATCAGCAGGTGGGGCATCTTGGAAAGGTTCGCGACGATGGGTTCACCGCCAATATCCTTACCCAACGCGAGGGGGAGTTTCTGGTTGCCGTCGCCAAAGTCGCGGTGGCTCAGGATTTCGCGCAGCACAACCTTTTCGCGGTTTTCATTCGGCAGTTCGATCCCGATGACACTGCGCCCTGGTACGGTAGAAACACGCGCGGAAAGTGCGGACATCGACCGTGCGATGTCGTCGGCCAAACCGATGACACGGCTGGCTTTCAGACCTGGAGCAGGTTCAAGTTCATACATGGTGACAACCGGGCCGGGGCGGACGCTGACGATTTCACCTTTCACGCCATAATCATCCAAAACGCTTTCCAGCATGCGGGCGTTTTCCTCTAGCGCTTCATCGCTCAGATGATGCCGCTGGATCTCAATCGGATTGGTCAGAAGGCTCAATGGTGGACGTTCATAGTCGGCATATTTGTCTTCAAATTTAAGGGCGGGTTGCGCCTCTGCCTTGGCCTGTTTGGATGGTTGTGGCGCCCGCTTAGGCGGGTGCTGCACCACACTGCGCGGCTCCGGCGCAGGCGCGGGCGGCACGTTTACCTCAGGGATCGGCATATGGGGCTGCGCCATAATGGGTGCGTCATCTTCTATGATCGGGTCAGCCTCTGGCTGAGGATCAAAGACCAAGGGCTTTGGTCCACGTCCGGCCGTCAATGAAGGCTCAATCCTTGCAGCAGAAAGAGCGGGCTGGGTTTTCCGGTTCTTGATCGCATCTGCGATACGCGCACTGACGCGGTCGGGATTTGAAGCATCTGCCAGGTTTTCAAGCGGTTCCGGTGTCACTAACTCCGGTTCTGGCATCGGGTCATTGCGCTTCAACAAACCCGACAGAAACCCGTTCGCTTGGGGAGGTTCCGCCGCGTTTGGCGGTACAGACAAGGGTGGCGCAGGCGGCATCTTTGGCGCCATCAAGGGGGGTTCACTGGTCGGCATAACCGGGTTGGACCGAACAACAGCAGTCGCGCGCGCTTTGGCGTCGCTGCGCATGACGGCTTGAAGGTCAGGAATATCAATAGGTGCATCGTCAACGCGGTTGGCACGTGTCTCTGCAAACTGCGCGCGGCGCGCCTGAACGGTGGCGGTCATTCCTTTGGTCGCTTGCGCCGACAGGCTTGCGCCCTTGCCAATAGCCCGAAGTAAAAGCGCATAAAGCATCACGGTGCCGAGCAATACGAACCGAGCCCCGATGCGCAATTCTGGTCGGGAGAAGCCCAATGCAAAAGCCATAGTGGTTAGCATGACAAGTCCAGTGATAAGCGAAAGCAGCTTCACTCCAAAACTGGTGCCAAAGGGCACAACTGTTAGGACAACTCCAAGAACCGTATCGCCAAACAATCCGCCAAGCCCAAAATTGGCAGGCCAATTGGCCCCGGGCTTCAATGTCGCAGCGTAGAGTGACGCCAGAACAAGCGCCAGCGGGATAAAGATCAGTCGGCCAAACGCGCGTTCATGACCGTGATGGAAAACAAATCTAGCACCCCATCCGGTTAAGACGACCGGCAAAACCCAAACGCCAAGCCCGATGATCATCATGATGGGCGCGGCAATCGATGCCCCCGGATGGCCCAACCAGTTCTGCACCGGCGCATCTGTTGCCGATATCCAACTTGGATCGTCGGGAGAGTAGCTGCCAACCATGACTGCGATCAAAAGACCCAAAATGGCCAAACCAATCCCGAACAATTCGCGCCCGCGCTTTTCGATGGCCGCTTGGGTGGCGCTGTCTAGAAGCGGATCGCGCTGCCGTGTCTGAAATGATGCCATTGTACCTGTTCCCTCAATCGTACAAACAGTCGCGGATCAAGGTCAGACCGCGCTGCATTTCTTGTGTTGGGGCCACCATTGCGACCCGGATGTAGTTTGCGCCAGGGTTTTCCCCGTTCACCTCGCGGCTGAGATAGGCGCCGGGCAATACCCGCACGCCCGTTTCGCGCCAAAGCTTCACCGCCGCTTCTTCGCCGTTGACGGACGGCAGCCACAAAAAGAACCCAGCCTGAGGCGATTGGTAGCCCGGAATGTGACCCAAAATTTCGTCTGCGATATCGTATTTGCGGTGATAAAGCGCACGGTTTTCGACCACATGCGTCTCATCATTCCAAACCGCTGTCGCGACCGCTTGCAAAGGCTCTGGCAAGGGTGTGCCAGCAAAAGCACGCAACTGGCGCAACCGCGCCATGGAGTGTGGGCCACCTGCGCAAAAACCCGACCGAAGACCTGGCAGATTTGACCGCTTCGACAGGGAATGGAAGATCACCACACGTTCAGGATCCGCACCCGTCTGAGACGCAATTTGGAGCGCGCCGGGGGGCGGTACATCACGGTAAATCTCAGAATAGCATTCATCCGCAAAGATCTTGAAATCGTATTTTTCAGCCAGCGTGATAAGTTTTTGCCAGTAAGCCTCATCCGCCACAGCGCCCTGCGGATTAGCGGGCGAGCAGATGTAAGCGATTGCGGTGCGGTTCAGAATATCGGCAGAAAGTGACTCAAAATCAGGTAGATGGCCGGTGTCTTCCACCGCTGGGACATAGACCGGTTCTGCCCCCACGGATAATGCAGCAACGGCATAGACGGGGTAAAACGGGTTGGGGCTAAGGATGACCGGTTTGCCGTTTTTGTCTTCAGGGCATAGCGCCATGGCGGCGTTGTAGAGCCCCTCGCGCGTGCCGTTCAGTGTCAGAATTTGTTCTGGTGGTAAATCAACGCCGTAACGGCGTTTGGCAAAGCCGCTGATCGCCGCCAAAAGTTCTGGTAACCCATTGTTATCCGGATACTTTCCGAAGCCCTGCAGATTGGCCGCAATCATGTCGCCCACAAAAGCAGGAAACGCATGGCGGGGTTCACCAATCGTCATGTTGATCGTCTCAGACGCTTTCGTGGCCACGTCAAGAAGCGCACGCAAGCGTGGCCACGTCGCTGCCGGAAGGTCCGAAAACCGCTCTGGAAATACCATAACTGCCTCAATATGCCGGATCGTTTCGCCCAGCTTTTTTCTAAACTAGCGCGATGAAGGCAGGTCTGTCCAGAAATTAGGGGGAGCCATTGCTGCAATTGTGGCTTTTGGGTCCGGACTTAGCCTCACACAGATGCCGTACAGACGCCGCCCAGGCGCTGTACGGACGTGTCGTACACTCAGGTCATTGCAGAGGCGCTGAATTTGTCCCCCGAAATCAGGCGGGTATTGCGTCGGCTGCATATTGTGACAGGAATTCTTTAGAGGGTGGGATCGGCGTGATGACATCAATCAACACCCCGTTTGGATCGCTGTAGATGGCATGACGCTGACCGAAAGGTTCGCTGATCAAAGGTTTGGCGACGGGCACCCCTTCAGAACGTAGGCGCGCATCGATGGCGTCGACGTCCTCTACCTCGAAATTCAGGATCATGCCTTTGGATGCGCCGCGCGCCTGTTCTGGGATCGTTTCATGGTCTGCACGGAGAATCGCGAGATTGACAGACGGGTCCGCCTTACTTTGCAGATGAACGTACCAATCTGCTTCAAAGGCCGCACGAAAATCAAAGTGCTGTTTGTAGAATTCGGCGGTGACTGTAACGGCATTGGATTGGATGACGGGGTAGTATTGAGTGACACGCATTTCGCTCTCCTTCACTTACATGCACAATGTATGTAACGTGGATCTGCAAATACGTGCAAGATGTATGTAAATGGGGCTGTGATTATCGGAGGCGCTGCCCGTGACCCAAAAAAAAAACCGCACGACGCAGCCAGGCAGACCGGCGCGCCGAAACCCGCGCAAAACTGATCAAGGCCGCGCGTGAGTTGTTTTTGGAAGTCGGTGTCGCTGACACAGCCACACCTGACATTGTGCGCAAAGCAGGCGTAACGCGCGGTGCGCTCTACCATCATTTTGCAGACAAGACGGACCTATTTCGGGCGGTGGCCCAGGGCGAAGCCAAGGCCATCGCGGATCATATCGACCGTGAAACCCGGGATGTCACGGATCCGGAAATGGCCATGGTCGCGGGATCGAACGCGTTTTTCGATGCGATGCTTGTCCCAGGCCGTGTGCGTCTGCTGATGGAAGAAGCGCCCGCCGTTTTGGGACATGCCGAAGCGGTCGCCCTGACACGCGCCAATGGCAGCGAAGAATTACGGGACGGGCTAACCGAAGCGCTACCAGATCACACACCCGAACACATCGATGCTTTGACAAACTTGCTGTCAGCCGCCTTTGATCGGGCTGCGCTCGAAATAGCCTATGGCGGTGACTTGGCCGCATATAAGGACGCCATGCATCATCTGGTCGGTGACGTGCTGGGTGGTTCAGCAAAACAGCCGTAAACGTCCGCTTTGCGGGACAAGGACGAAGCCGCTCGCGCGGCAGGGTCGCTTGTGGTGAAGGTGGCGCGTTGATGTGAGCGCCGGTATTTTGGAAATGGGCACGACTGTCTGACGATTGGGTCTCTCAATCAACAGACAGGAGGGTCCCATGGTGGACACCAAGACCACACCGCTGCGCGCGCGGATGATCGAAGATATGCGGATTAAGGGGCTGGGCGAGAGTTCCCAGAAAGCGCACATCAGAGCAGTCAGGTACCTTGCCGAGTTCCTTGGGCGGTCGCCGGATACAGCCACGGTCGAAGACTTGCGCGCCTATCAGCTTCACATGGTCGATACGAACGTCACGCCATCGACCTATAACGCGCGCCTTGTCGGTCTGCGGTTCTTTTTCAAGACAACGTGCAAGCGGCCTGAGATAAAGGACTGCCTGCACTTCCGCACCGAACCGCGCAAGCTGCCCGTAGTCTTCAGCGCCGAAGAGGTCTTCGAGATCCTCAGGGTCGCGCCGGGGCCAGGGCTGAAGTATCGCGCTGCGCTCAGCATTTCCTATGGCACCG
>JBCBGX010000149.1:0-5777 GCA_038526325.1 Pseudomonadota bacterium
GACCCAAATGGCAATGGTGAAGCGGACGAAGTTCCACTGTTCTTCCGCCAGTGGCCCGAACTCATCCGCATGGTTACCCTTTGGGATGGACGTGCGCATGGGTCAGATACTTACCATGACTTCCTTGTTGAAGATGGCCAGATCAGCCACGGCTATATCGGCGAAGGCTATCGTGATGGTATCAGCAATCTAGCCCGGTGGTATGCCGAGGGCCTGATTGATGCAGAGGTCTTTACCCGTGGTTCATCCGCGCGTGACTTCCTCTTGTCAGAGAACCTGGGTGGGTCGACACATGACTGGTTTGCGTCCACCGGCGGCTACAACAGCTTGTCCAGCGAAATCGAAGGCTTTGCTTTCGAAGCAATGGCGCCTCCGGCCTCTGTCGGTGGAAACCGTATTCAAGAACATCGCCGCATTCTGGTGAAGCCTGATGGCTGGGCGATTGGTTACACCAATGAAAACCCCGTAGAAACGATCAAGTACTTCGACTTCTGGTTCACTGAAGAAGGCCGTCGCCTTGCGAACTTTGGCGTCGAAGGTGAACATTATGACATGATCGACGGCGAGCCGATCTTTAAGCAAGAGTTCGGGCCACTGGCGGAAGAACAGTGGAACTTCGTCCGCTTCACCATTGCCATTTGGGTCTTGGGTCTTGAACGCCCGCAGGACGTTTTCATACTCTTCGACGGTTTGCGGAACTTCCAGATCCAGCGCGTCCAACCAGTCGGTGCGGATCCAATAGGCCCGGCCATATTTGCCATCCGGCAGATAAGGGATGTAGTACATCTGACCGTCAGCGGCCTTCACAGCGGCCTCAATGTCGGGGCGCTCTGCATAATATGCAGCGATGTTTGGGGCATGCTCTGCGATCAGATCGTTCAGCGGCACGAATGCACCTTCAGGACCGAACTGGTTTACGAAGTCACGGATGCGGCTGGACCCGACGATGTCAGGGATGTTGCCGCTGGCCAGCATCAGGTTCAACGCTTCAGTCCGACCTGTGTTTTCATCGGTCCGCATATTCGCGCCCACAGTGTCATTGATGAGGTGAATACCGGTCAGCTCACGCGCTTTTTGCTCCACAGGCCAATCTTCCTCATAGATTGGATAGCGCGCATGGTTCATTTGGATTGTCAGTTCAAGCGGCTCATCCACGATCCGCAGATGACCATCCGCAAGAGCGGGTGTTGCAAGGGCGCTTCCTGCAAGCAAGGTCGCCAATAGGCCTAGTTTACGCATTCGAATTCCTCCCTGTTGCGTTTTCATTCTTTGACACCCCCCAGAAGGATGCCTTTTTCAAAGTATTTCTGGATGAACGGGTAGACGATCAATACTGGTATAATGGAACAGACGATAATCGCTGCGGTCACAGTTTCCGCACTGAACCCTGCAGCCGTCTGAACAATGGCGAACTCATCATCATCGCTCAGGGTTGCGATTGTGTGGCGCAGGAAAACCTGCAGCGGGATCTTGTCTTCGGATTGCAGCAAGACCATCGCCCAGAAGAACCCGTTCCAGCGCGAGACGATACAGAACAGCGTGATCGTAGCGATGGCTGGCTTGGACAAAGGCACGAAGACTTTCCACAGAACCTGGAAATCATTTGCCCCATCCATCCGGGCGGCCTCTTCAAAGCTGCGCGGGATGGCTTCAAAGAAGTTACGCAGCAGGATGATATTGAATGCATTGACGGCGAAGGCCAAGATGATGCCAAACATGCTATCGAGCAGGTTCAGATCGCGCATGTTCAGAAAGAACGGGATCAGGCCAGCATTAAACCACATCGTGAAAGCGATGAAGAGGTTGAAGAACCGCCGCCCCTTCAGCTGTGGCCGCGACAAGGCATAAGCACCGGGGATGATGAAGGCGAGCGACATGATCGTGCCGCCAATCGTGTAGATGAACGTGTTGCGGTAGCTGATCCAGAATTGCGGATCTTTCAGGATGTAACCGTATGCCTCGACCGTGGCGTCAATAGGGGTCAGCACCACCTTTCCCGCCTGTGCGGCAAAACCCGAGCTGAACGACACTGCCGCGATATAGATAAACGGATATAGCGTCGCGACCGTAAACATACCGATCAGGATGGATACCACGATGGCAAAGAACTTGTCGCCGCGTGAATAGAGGTTCCAATTCATCATTGCGCTGGTCCCCCTACCAAAGCGATGTGCGCGAGAAGCGGCGCGATAGTGTGTTTGCTGTCATCACAAGAACAAAGGCGACAACGGCATTGAACAGACCAGCAGCAGCGGCAAGGTCATATTGACCCGACTGCAGACCCTGCCGGTAAACCCAGGTATTGACCACATCGGCGGTTTCGTAAGTCGATGGCTGGTAGAGCAAGATCACAAGTTCAAATGACACTTCCATGACGTTACCGATGCGGATGATCAGCATGATCAGGATTGTGGGCAAAATCGATGGAATGGTGATTTTCCACATCATCTGCCAACGGTTCGCCCCATCAACAACGGCACTCTCATATAGTGACGGATTCACACCCGCGATCGCCGCAAGGAACACGATGGAGCCGAAACCCGCCTCTTGCCAAATGCCGGTCCCGACGAATATCGGCCGGAACCATTCGGGTTGCGTCAGAAAATAGACCGGATCAAATCCTAGCCAGCCGATGAACGTGTTGATGATCCCCGCCGTTGGCGAAAATGCAGTTATCACGATGCCTGCGATAATCACGGATGAAATGAAGTGCGGCAGATATACGATTGTCTGTGCAGTCTTCTTATAGGTCTGGTTCAACACCTCATTAAACATCAACGCAAGGATGATGGGCGCAGGGAAACCAAACAGAAGATTGAGCGCGGAAATATAGATCGTATTTCTGACCGCTCGCAAGAACTGGTCGTTGCTAAACAGCGTTTCGAAATGCTCCCACCCGACCCAGGGGCTGTTGGCAACACCTCGGAAGATGGAATAATCCTTAAACGCAATTTGCAGGCCGTACATTGGTTTGTACAAAAAGACGACGAACCAAATGATCGTTGGCAGCAACATCACATAGATTTGCCATTCACGCCGGAAATGATCGGCCAACCGGGTCAGGCGGCTGTCGGTCTCATCTGCGGTGCGAGATTTTGTGAGTGATTGCGCGTGAGTGTTAACTTTTTCCTCGGCCACGTGATCAGCTTTCAAGGTTGAGGGCGCTGCCCGTCTCGGCATCGAAAAGTTTGACCAGGTGGGTCGGAACATGGACCGTATTGACGCCCGACAGGTGTTTCACGTCGCCATTTGTGTCCGCCTTGAAGACAAGATTATCCTCACCATACCGCGCATGAAGAAGCGCCTCTGACCCAAGCGGCTCAACTAAATCAAGTTCAATCGGTAGGCTGGACGTGTTCGCATCTTCTTGCAGAACAACATGTTCAGGTCGAATGCCAACAATTACATCGCGGCCTGCATTTCCATTCACCTTGCCGCTCAGCTTGATCTTGGCGCCACCGACCACCGCTACATTGTCGTCGGTCAGCACGCCCCGCATCTGGTTCATCGGGGGTGAGCCCAAGAATCCGGCAACAAATGTATTGGCCGGATTGTTGAACAACTCCATCGGCGTTCCAACCTGCTCAATCCGTCCATCGTTCATGACGACAATCCGGTCTGCCAGGGTCATGGCCTCCACCTGATCATGGGTCACATAAATGGAGGTCACTCCCAGTCGGTTGTGCAACCTCTTGATCTCGGCGCGCATCTGGGTCCGAAGTTTTGCGTCTAGGTTCGACAAAGGTTCATCGAACAGAAACACTTTTGGGTGGCGCACAATAGCGCGGCCCATTGCAACACGCTGGCGCTGACCACCCGACAAATCGGCCGGTCGTCGCTCAAGATAGGGCGTAAGTCCAAGGATCTCCGCCACATCAGCAATGGTGGTTGCAATTTCGTCCTTTGGCATTTTCCGAATGCGCAAGCCAAAGGCCATATTGTCGGCGACATTAAGGTGGGGGTAGAGCGCATAGTTCTGGAAAACCATGGCGACATCACGATCTTTGGGCGCCACTCTGTTCATCCGCCGACCGTCAATTGTGAGCGTGCCTGCTGTGATCTCCTCCAAGCCTGCAATCATCCGCAGCGTTGTCGATTTGCCGCAGCCAGAGGGACCGACGAGAACAACAAATTCTCTTTCAAGCACGTTCAGGTCAATCCCGTGAACAACCTGCAACGCGCCATAGGCTTTCACCAAGCCATCCAAGGTTACACCTGGCATGCTATCCTCCCGTAGGATCGTTGGCTAACGAATGGCTTTTCGGCCACCGAATCGATCTCTGCATCTGGTATACTAGTGAAAAATCTAGTATGCTAGTCTGGTATCATAAATTTCTATATGCTAGCGTTTATCGGGAACGGCTCGTAAGGAGGGCCCATGGTAGAGATTACAACACTTACAGAACGCCGCACCGCAGTTGATGATGTATTCGACATACTTCACAAACAAATTTCCACACTTCAATTGAAGCCAGGGGATCGGATTTCAGAGGCAGAAATCGCCGCGCAATTTGGCATCTCGCGCCAACCTGTCCGGGATGCGTTCAGCCGGCTAGCTAATATCGACCTGCTATTGATCCGGCCACAAAGAGCAACCGAAGTACGACGCTTTTCGATGCGCAATATTGAAAAGGCCAGGTTCATACGTGCGGCCATCGAAAAAGAGGTTTTGGCCAGAGCCTGTGCGAAGTGCGATGCGGCAGGAACGGCCCTTCTTGATGGCGAATTAAATCGTCAGGAAGAAGCTGTGGCAAAAGGGGATTACCAAAGATTTGGCGCCCTCGACTATGACTTTCACAAAGCACTTTGCCAGATTGCTCAGACAAATTACGCCTTTGAAGTGATCTCGGAAGAAAAAGCCAAGATAGACAGGTTGTGCATGCTCGGACAAGAAAAAGAGCAGCGAATGCCTGACCTGCTTGCCGATCATCGCGCCATCGCCGCCGCAGTCAGTGCCAACAATACAGAAGACGCCATTGCAAATGGATTGGTTCATCTGTCGCGCCTCGACGACACGATCGCGCGGATTGAGGCGACAAACGCGAATTACTTTGAACGCCCGTAGGCCGAAGCGACAGCAACAAAACCTGTCGCTCAAGGTCAGAGCGAAGGACGATTATGTCTCACTCCCAAACGGCTGGACCTGACCACGCTCCAGGCGCAAGACAGGTATACGCTTTGGCATGGCCCATGACACTCCGGGCAATCTTTCTTCATGGCACGATTGTTGTAGATGGGTTTTTGGTCTCGGCTCTGGGTGAAGGGGCGTTAGCTGCGATGGGCCTTGCAGCTGCATTGGGCGGCGCAGTCCTCGGATTCATATTTGCATTTGCGCATGCGACGCAGATACGAACCGCGCAGGCTTATGGCAGCAAAGACCACGTCTTTCTCAAATCAGTATTGGTCGCCGGTCTTATCATTAGCCTAGGCATCGGCACGGCGGGGATCAGTCTGGTTTTTCTGTTTGGGCCCAGCCTTATCTCACTTTTGGCGCCGACCGAGGCAATTGCTGCTCAATCGCTCGTCTATCTACAGATCTTCACACTGGTCCTTTTGGGCGAAGCCATTGGGCAGGCTATTGTCAGTTTCTTTAACGGATGTGGCCATAGCAAACTTCCGCTTTACGGCTACCTTTTGTCAGTGCCGATCAACATTGTCGCAAGCATTGGGTTAATCCATGGACTGTGGGGATTGCCCGCCATGGGTGTAGCCGGCGCCGCCCTAGGAAGCGCTATCGCCATTTGCACCCAAACTGCGGTGTGGATACTGCTGCTTTT
>JBCBGX010000150.1:0-5766 GCA_038526325.1 Pseudomonadota bacterium
ACAAACCGTAATGGCGAAAAAGTGGGCGAAGACGCTGACGGGAACGTCTATTACCGAAACAAAGACGATAGCCGCAGGTGGGTCATCTACAACGGTGAAAATGAAGCGTCGCGCGTCAGCCCAGAATGGCATGGCTGGCTGCATCGGACCTGGGATGAACCGCCGACCGAGGCCAATCTGGGCCGGAAAGAGTGGGAAAAGCCGCATCAGGAAAACCTGACTGGCACGATGGCGGCCTATGCGCCTGCCGGGTCTATTCGAAAGGCTGCACCGGTAGAGCGGTCCGACTATGAGGCGTGGTCACCGGAATAGGAGATCGGTGATGCGGGTGATTGTGTTTATAGCCGCCATGCTTTGCTCGTCAGCTGTGAACGCGCAAGAGGCTGCAACCGCATCTGGCGGGGAGCTTCGGGTCCTTGACAAACTGACCGGCGCGGTCACCGACATGTCGTTGCAAAGTGGTGAAACCCAGCGTCTTGGCTTTCTTTCGGTGACATTGAAACAATGTAGATATCCCTCCACGAACCCATCTGGTGATGCCTATGTGGAAATCTATGTGACCTATCGCGATGATCCGAACCCGCTGTTTAATGGCTGGATGCTGGCATCTTCACCAGCGCTTGAGGCGATGGATCACCCGCGATACGATATCTGGGCGTTGCGCTGTATAACGTCCTGAGCGGCGGGAATTGGTCCCTGTGCCGCAAAATCCGCGTTCAGCGGCAGTGCCGCGGCAAGATGTTTTTGAAATGCAGCGCGTGGAATTTCGATCGCACCCAACGAGGCCAGATGCGGCGTGAGAAACTGTGTATCAAACAGGGCAAAACCACCGGCTCGTAGCCGGTCTACCAGATAGGCCAACGCTACTTTGGATGCATCTGTTGACTTGCTGAACATGCTCTCCCCGAAAAACGCGCCCCCAATCGCGACCCCATAGACACCGCCCACAAGGTTTCCATTTTCCCAGATCTCGATGGAATGGGCATGTCCGCGCTCAAATAGCGCACTGTACAGTGTAAGAATTGTGTCATTGATCCAGGTTTCGTCGCGGTCTGCACATCCCCGCATCACATCCAGGAAAGCAGCATCGGCCGTCGCCAAGAAATGGCCGCGCCGCATTGTCTTGGCCAGTGACCGCGAAATACGAAACCCGTCCAGCGGAAAAACGCCGCGAAGTTTTGGATCAACCCAAAAGACGTCCGGATCTAGCCGCCCTTCGGACATCGGAAACACGCCGACTTGATAGGCCTGCAGCAAGAGGTCCGGGGTAAGGGTCGCGTCGATATCTTTCACGCAACCTAGTTTAGGTTTTGTTCGAGCCAGTGTTCAAGCCAGTGGATGTTATAATCTCCGGTTTGCACGGCGTCTTCGGCCAGAAGTGCATGGAAAAGTGGCACCGTTGTATCAACGCCGTCCACAATCAACTCCCCCAGGGCTCGGCCCAGCCGCGCCAGCGCTTCGGGCCGGTCCCGTCCATGGACAATCAGCTTGCCGATCAAGCTGTCGTAGTAAGGTGGAATTCGGTAGCCGTCATAAAGCGCACTGTCCATACGAACGCCAAGGCCACCCGGGGCATGATATTGCGTGATTGTGCCGGGGCAGGGGGCAAAGTTTGGTAGTTTCTCTGCGTTGATACGGACTTCGATGGAATGGCCATTGATTTGCAGGTTATCTTGGCCAAAGGACATGGGTAGGCCCGCCGCAACGCGCAACTGCTCTCGCACCAAATCGACGCCAAAAATGCTTTCAGTGACCGGGTGTTCGACCTGCAAACGCGTATTCATTTCTATGAAATAGAATTCATCGTTCTCGAACAAGAACTCAATCGTGCCAGCGCCGATATAGTTGATCTTCGCCACTGCATCTGCGCAGACCTTGCCGATTTTTGCGCGCAATTCCGGGGTGATGCATGGGCCGGGGGCTTCTTCAAACACTTTCTGATGACGACGTTGCAACGAACAATCCCGTTCGCCCAAATGCACAGCATTGCCTTTACCATCGCCAAAAACCTGAATTTCGATATGGCGTGGGGTGGTCAGGTATTTTTCGATATAGACTTCATCATTGCCAAAGGCAGCTTTGCCTTCGGCCCGGGCGGACATGAAGGCTTTTTCCATGTCTTCAGCGGTCTGCGCAACTTTCATGCCACGTCCACCGCCGCCAGCAGTGGCTTTGATGATTACTGGATAACCAATTTCCTCGCCGATACGTTTGGCGTCATCCAAGGTGGGCACACCACCGTCTGAGCCGGGGACGCATGGAACGCCAAGGTCCTTCATCGTATCCTTGGCAGTGATCTTGTCGCCCATGATGCGAATATGTTCGGCGGTGGGGCCGATAAAGGTGATGTCATGGTCTTCGACCACTTGAACGAAAGATGCGTTCTCTGACAGGAAGCCATATCCAGGATGGATCGCCTGCGCGCCTGTGATTTCACAGGCTGAGATGATCGCGGGAAAGGACAAGTAGCTTTGCGAGGATGACGGTGGGCCGATGCAAATCGCCTCATCCGCCATGCGCACGTGCATGGCGTCGGCATCAGCGGTTGAATGTACGGCGACAGACTTCACCCCCATTTCGCGACAGGCGCGGACCACGCGAAGGGCAATTTCGCCCCGGTTTGCGATCAGGATTTTATCGAACATTGCCGCGGCCTATTCGATAATCACAAGGGGTGCGCCGAATTCGACCGCTCCGCCGTCCTCGACCATGATCCGTTTGATTGTCCCGGCCCGTGGGGCAGGGATGTGGTTCATGGTTTTCATAGCTTCGATGATCAGTAATGTATCGCCTTCTTTGACCTCTGCGCCCACGCTGACAAAGGCTGCGGCGCCCGGTTCTGGGGCGATATAGACGGTGCCGACCATGGGCGACGTAACAGCGCCTGGATGCGTTGCCGGGTCCGACGTTTCCGTTTGGCTTGTTGCAGGCGCCGGTGCAGATGGGGCGGCGGGTGTCGGGGCTTGGACGGGCGCAACGGGTGCGCTGGCTTGTACAACAGTTTGGGTCTGACGGCTTACACGGACGTTCAGGCTGTCATTTTCTCCATAATCGCGTTTGACCTGCAATTCCGTCAGGTCGTTTTCGCGCAGCAGTTCTGCCAGCGCCTGAATAAAGCTGACATCACTGTCGTGAGGTGTGTTGTTGCTCATCTTGTCCTCGGCCCGTTGCCTTTTGTCCTAGCGTTTGCGACGCAACGTCACTCACGCTGTTCGCTTATAGGGCAAGGCCGCAGGGGTGGAAAGCGGCAGAGGATTGAAAAATCTGGCTTAGCTGTCGTCGGCAGTCAGTGAACGTTCTGTTGTCTGCTCTGGTCTCACAGCGCTTAGGGTAGCGTCTTCCACAGCATTCACTGACGGCCCGGCGAGTTCGTCGGGCTGTTGCTGGGCTGTTTCACCTTTTGTGTCCACCGTCTGATTTGTTTTCTCTTGCGGAGCAGGCTCGGGCTCGGTCCGGTTTTCCGATGGCAGCATTGGTGTCCCATACGGGCGTAATGTGCGTTCTGCGGGAACAATTTCCCCCGGCTGTTCGGGGAAATCAGTGCCTGACAGCCGTGCATTAACCACTTGTGCCACAAAGGGCTTGTTGGCTGGTAGTGTTGCAGCCCCTTCAAAACCCTTCACCACCGGCACTTTGTTGTCCCGCGGCGGTTCACGCTCGGCCACATACGGCATTGCTGCGACCGTTTTGGGGGCGAAGGTGAGTGTCGTGTCCATCTGCTCAGGCTCCAATCCGCAATTTACCTGATGCTAAGAATCGCAAACGGGCCCTAACAGTTGGTAAAGGCCCGTTTCCGAAATGCGTTGTATTTTAGTGAAATCAGATGGCGAGATACTGGGCGCGCAGTGCTTCGTCATCCAACACTTCTTGTGCAGAGCCATCGAACACGACCGTACCAGTGTCCAGGATGACAGCACGATCCGCCAGTTTTAGCGCAGCGACGGCGTTTTGTTCCACGATCACTGTGGTAATCCCCTGATCGCGGATAACGCCAAGTGTTTTTGCAATCTCTTGGACAATGACCGGGGCGAGGCCTTCATAAGGTTCGTCCAGCAACAGGACCTTGATGTCACGGGCCAGCGCGCGGGCGATAGAAAGCATCTGTTGCTCGCCGCCGGACAACGTCACACCTTCTTGTTTCCGCCGTTCACCAAGGCGGGGGAATAGGTCATAAATCCGTTCCAGCGACCAGCCATGCGGCGGTGCGATCTGCGCGAGCTGCAGATTTTCCTCGACCGTAAGCCCCGGGATGATCCGCCGGTCTTCGGGAACAAGCGCGATGCCGTTTTGGGCGGCCTCGTGGCTTTTCATTTCATGCAGCGGTTGGTGGTCAAGCCAGATTTCCCCATGTGTTAGGGTAGGATCATCAAGCCGTGCGATGGTGCGAAGTGTGGAGGTTTTACCCGCGCCATTGCGGCCTAAAAGGGCCAGGATCTCGCCCTCATGGATGTTAAAGCTGATGTTCTGGACGATGTAGCTTTCGCCGTAATAGGCCTCAATCTCCCAGATGCTCAGATAGGCAGGGTGGGTGGCCGCGTTGTTGGCGTGTTTGTTGAAGGGTGCGTTCATGTCGTTGTCTCCTGCCAAATCATTTTCCTGGAAAAATGATGGGCTTGACCGATTTTCTAGAAAATCGGTGCGCGTTAAACCTGTGCTTCGCCCAAATAGGCCTCGCGGACCTTTGGGTGGCCTTTGATATTGTCAGGCGTGTCTTCGACCAACGGCGTGCCTTGTGCCAGCACCGTGATCCGTTCGGCGAGCGAGAAGACCACATTCATATCGTGTTCGATAATGGCCATTGTGATCCCGCGCTTTTCGCGGATTTCCTTCAGCAAAGCGATGGTGTTCTGCGTGTCCGCCCGCGCCATCCCTGCGGTCGGTTCGTCCAACAGTAGCAACCGTGGGTCTTGCACAAGACACATCGCCATTTCCAGCCGCCGTTTGTCGCCTCGCGACAGGCTGGAGGCGTTCATGTCTTTCTTTTCGAGCATGTTCACGTCATCCAGAATCGCCTCGGCCTGCTCTTGAATGCCGCGTTCAGCAAAGATGCTTTCGATCGCATGCATGCGAAACGCGCCATCGCGCTTTGCAAAGCAGGGGATCATGACGTTTTCGAAGACGCTAAGGTCGCTGAAAATCTCTGGTGTCTGAAACACCCTGGAAATGCCCATTTGGTTGATCTCATGCGGCTTGCGCCCCAGCACGGATTGCCCGTCAAACATCACCGACCCACTGTCTGGGATGAGTTTACCGACCAAAACGTTGAGCAATGTTGATTTGCCAGCGCCGTTTGGGCCGATAATTGCATGTGTCGTATTCTCAGCGACACTCAGGTTCACATCCCCCAGCGCCTGCAGACCGCCGAACCGTTTGTTGATTCCTTTGACTTCAAGGATACCCATTGTCTTGTCTCCTTATTCAGCCGGTTCGGTGGCGTTTGGTTTTGTGGATTCTGGCTTTTTGCGACGGAAAAGCCCCATGATCTTTTGTCCCCCTTGGACCAATCCGCCGGGCAGGAAGATCACGACCAGCATAAAGACAATCCCAAGGGTCAGATGCCAGCCCTTGCCAATGAAGGGGTAGATCATCGCAACCACGAAGTTTTCCAATCCGTCTGGCAAGAAGGCAAACCAGCCGTGAAGGATGGTTTCGTTGATCTTCGAAAAGATGTTCTCGAAATACTTGACCATACTTGGGGGCGCAGGCACCTTGATCGGGCCAGTGCTGGGCGCCGGTATGATCAAGTCTTTCGAGAACATCTTTTCG
>JBCBGX010000151.1:0-5733 GCA_038526325.1 Pseudomonadota bacterium
ATCCGCACGATGGTTGTTTCCAATTCAATCCGGCCGGCACGGTTCAGCATATGGGTCAGCGTGATCGACCCGACCTTTTGCGGCATGCGGTTCGCAGTCAGCCGGTCTAGCAGCGAGACGGCGTCTGGGCCAGACACCAACACCTTGGTAAAGGCCGTCACGTCCATGATGCCAACGTTTTCGCGGACCGCTTTGACTTCAACCGCGACCATATCGTCGACGGGTGTGCGATTGAAAGAATAGTGATCTTCTTGCGGGATACCTTTTGCGAAGAAGCGAGGGCGCTCAAACCCGTAGACCTCTTCGTGCACGGCGCCTTTGGATTTCAGAACGTCATGCAAAGGCGAGGGTTTGATGGGTCGCCCAGCCAACCGGTTGAAATGAGGGAACGGAATTTCGTGGCGCAGGCAGTAATCTTCCTCTGCCTTCACAACCTGCCATTCTTTCGTGGCATAGCTGCCAAAGCGGCGGGGGTCGTAGTCGCGCATCGAAATATCCGCCGCGCCATGTACCATCCAGCGGGCCAGTTCGCGGGTGAGCCCGGGCCCCCAGCCGATGCCGATTTGCGTTCCGCAGCAGCACCAGTAATTGCGCACACCGGGTGCGGGGCCGATCAGCGGGTTGCCGTCAGGCGGATGGCTGATCGCGCCGTGAACCTCGCGCTGAATACCCAACTCTGCGAAGATCGGCATGCGGTTCAGGCTTTCCTCAAGATACGGCATGACGCGGTCATAATCGGCGTCAAACAACCAATTCTCGTAATCCCATGGGCAATGATCGTGCCAGACGGAGTTCGGGTCCTCCTTTTCATAAATCCCGATCAGCCCACGCTTCTGCTCCATACGGATGTAGCCTGAGACTTTTTTGTCGTCCCGGATCACCGGGAGTTCCGTGTCGAGCGCTTCGAATTCTGGCACGGGCTCGGTGACAAAGTAATGATGCGTCATCGACGTCATGGGCAATTGCAGACCAGACCATTCGCCCATCTGCCGTGCATAGGTGCCGCCCGCGTTGACAACATGTTCGCAGGTGATCGTACCCTTTTCCGTTTCAACCTGCCACTCGCCGGTTGGCAATTGCGTGATGTTGGTGGCGCGACACTGCCGGATGATCTGTACACCGTTTTGTCGCGCGCCTGCGGCCATCGCCATTGTCACATTGGTTGGGTCGACATGGCCGTCATCGGGCGTGTGCAATGCGCCTAATACCCCATCGAGATTATAAAACGGATGAAGCTTGGAAATCTGTTCCGTGCCGACCAACTCGATATTGAATCCCAGCGAACGACCCACCGATAGCGTATGGCGAAGCCAGTCCATCTCGTCTTCGGTATAAGCGAGCCGGAAAGACCCGCAGCCATGCCACGTCACGGGTTGGCCGGTTTCGGCCTCCAAACCCCCGGCATACAGCCCAATGTTGTAATCAACGCATTTGCCCAAACCAAAGCTGCTGGTCGAATGGGTGATCTGCCCTGCAGCGTGCCAGGTGCTGCCCGAGGTTAGTTCGGCCTTTTCAAGAAGCACTGTGTCCTTGCCCCAGCCTTCGTGGCCGAGATGGTAGGCAAGGCCGACGCCCATGACGCCGCCACCTACAATGACAACGCGCGCGGTGGAGGGAAATTCATGCGCCAATGGAATGTCCTTCGATGAGTCGCTTTTCTCTCGACAGGCTAAAAGGACAAAAGTACCATCGTCAATCATGAATGGGACAAATGTATCATCAACGATTCTAGAGCGGCTTGCCGGTGAGCTGTCAGCCCTGACCCCAGAGGCCCGCAAGGCCGCTACTTATGTGCTGGAAAATCCTCGCGACGTCGGTGTGTCCACAGTGCGCGAAATTGCCGAGGCCGCGAAAGTGAAGCCGAACACCGTTGTCCGAATGGCAAGACAAGTAGGGTTCGAAGGGTACGAGGATTTCCGTGCTCCGTTCCGCGACGCAATTCGTAAAGGGGCCGCAGATTTCCCGGACCGCGTCCGCTGGCTGCAGGACATCTCTAAGTCAGGGGACCTTGGCGGGCTTTACGCGGACATGGTCCGTGACGTGATGGCGAATATCGAAGAAACCTTCGCGGGTATCTCAACTGAAAAACTGAAACTTGCGGCAGAGGCGATCTGGAACGCCCGCCGTGTTTTCACCCTGGGCGTGGGCGTGAACAACTCCGTCGCGCGCAACTTCACTTATCTGGCCTCGACAGGGATGACCGAATTCCATGCAATCCCCCGCCCCGGGTCCACTCCGGCGGATGACCTGGCCTGGGCTGACGGTCGGGATATCCTGATCGCGATCACTTGCAAGCCTTACCGGTCCGAAGTGGTCGAGGCCGTAAAGATCGCCCAGGAACAAGGCATGGTGATTGTGGCATTGTCCGACAGTCCCGCCAGCCCAATTGTTCGCATGGCCGACCACGGCTTTGTCGTTTCAGTAGAAACGCCGCAATTTTTCCCGTCTTCTGTCAGCATCATTGCCCTGCTGGAAACGCTGCTGTCCTTTGTGATTGCGGTCGCAAGCGATGAAATCCCGCAGCGGGTAGAGACATTCCACGAGCGTCGTCACCAGCTTGGGCTTTACTACGGAGAGGAGGGATGACCGAACCGATCCGATCTCTCGCCGCGCGCTACTACACTGACCCTGCAGTGTTCAAATTGGAGACAGACGGCTTGCTGGCGCAGACATGGCAATTCGGGTGCCATGCGTCCGCGTTGGCCAAAGCAGGTGATTATGCGTGTTTCGAAATTGCCGGCGAAAGCCTGTTTGCCATTCGCGGGCAAGACGACAGAATTCGCGTGTTTTACAACGTCTGTCAGCACCGCGCGCACCAATTGGTCAACGGCACCGGCTCGACCCGTGTTGTTGTTTGTCCTTATCACGCGTGGACTTATGAGTTGACCGGTCAGCTACGCGCGGGGCCGAATATCAAAGCGGTGGATGGGTTCGACAAATCCAGTATCTGTCTGACGGAAGTACGCGCAGAAACCTTCCTTGGGTTTATCTTCGTCAACCTAGATCCGAACGCGGCCCCGATGGACAAATGGTTCCCTAAGGCGCGGGCGGAGTTGGAAGAATGGGTTCCAAACTGGGCCGAATTGCAACCTTTGGAATGGGTCGAGATCCCAGAAAACTGCAATTGGAAGGTCTCGGTCGAAAACTACTCTGAATGCTACCACTGCTCACTAAATCACCCGACGTTCGCAAACGGTGTGGTGAAGCCTGAAACCTACGATATCCAGCCCCAAGGCAAATGCCTGCGCCACACGACAGAATGTCAGGCGCTGGATCAGATGACCTATGACATCAACTCGGGCTTTGCCCATTCCCATGAGTATTCCAGCTGGTTCTTGTGGCCTATGTTCAGTTTTCAGGTTTATCCGGGCAACGTGCTAAATACCTATCACTGGCGGGCGATCGACTCCGATCATGTGGTTGTCTGGCGGGGCTGGTACTCCGTCGGCGGTGCCGACGACGAAAAGGTGCGCACGCTGGCGCAGCAGGACCGAGAAACCACCGTGAAAGAAGACATCCATCTGGTCGAAAGCGTCCATCGCGGCCTGAAATCGCGCGGCTATGTGCCAGGGCCGTTGGTGGTTGATCCGAAGGGTGGCGTAAATTCAGAACACCCTGTCATGCATTTGCAGCGTTGGATGCGGGAAGCGATTGATGGCTGATCTTGCGATGCCCCCCAAGTGGACGGCCGAGCAAAAGCTGTTCCCCCAGCAGGTCGGGTTCACTTGCCCCCCATTCGACTATGATGCCGCACCTTCTGACTTCTTACGCATGTCGCCTGAAACCGTAGGTGTGCACGGTTGGATGTTGCATGTACCCGACTACGCCCATGGGCTTGATCAACGCAAAGCCAACTTCGACATGATCGAAGACTTCGTGCATTGCATGGCGCGCAACGGTGTCGATGTTTGCGGACAAGTGGGGTCAAACCGGGTGCATGCCAGCGGTCTCGGCGTTGAGGGTATACGCCAACACTGCGCCGATCTTTCCGAAAAATACGAAACTCGGTTTCATATGGCAGGCTACGCTATGATCGAGGCACTGCGGGCAATGAACGTCGAAAAGGTTGCGCTGAATGCCACCTATCATTGGCCCGACTGGTGGCAAGGCACCTTGGGGTTTCTGCGCGAGGCCGGGTTTGATGTATTATGGGCGGGAAACTTCGTCGATCAGGGGTGGTTTCCCGACCAAGAGACGGTGAACGCAAAGCGCTGGATTTTCGAAGGTGATCTGTTTGAAAAAAGCTTCGCCTATGTCGCGGAACAGGCACCGAATGCCGACGCTTACCTTATCAATGGAATGTGTAATTTCCGCGCGGGGCCAAACGGTTTGCCGCAGCGCCCGCTACATCTCGCGCGAGACACCGAGACCAAGCTCGGCAAACCGGTCATCGGTCATGACACCGCCCTCTATTGGCGGATCATGAAGGACCTTGGGATCGCCCCGGTCACTCCACAATCGGCACTACTGGAGAGCCTTCGTGCATAAAATCATTGCCCTTTGGGCGATCCCTCGCTCAACCTCGACCGCCTTTGAATGGATGATGCGCCAAAGGGGTGATTTCGACTGTCTCCACGAACCCTTTGGGGAGGCGTGGTACCAGGGCGAAGACCCACTGTGGCCACGGTTCAAGACGGGTGAGAAGACAACCCCAGGCCTGACCATTGAAAGCGTTTGGGAAGATATCGAGTCGCGCGCCGAAAAGGGGCCGGTGTTCCTTAAGGATTTCCCGCATTACATCAATCATATTTGGACACCGGACTTTCTTGGCCACTTCACCCACGCTTTTCTGATCCGCGATCCGGCCAAGACCATTTCCAGCATGTATGACAAATGGCCCGACTTTGATGAGCTTGAAGTTGGCTTTCCAGAGCAACGCGCCTTGTTTGACCTGCTCACCGCGTTGAATGGTACGCTGCCACCCGTCATTGACAGCGATGATCTCCTCGAAGACCCCAAAAGCATGGTTGCGGCCTTTTGCGACGCAGTTGGCATCCCTTTCCTGCCTGAGGCGATGTCTTGGGAGCCGGGCGGTGATCCATCTGCGCACAGCTGGTGGGATGGCGGATCATTTCACGCCAACCTTGCACAGTCCACCGGCCTCACGCCACAAGTCCGCCACTATATCGAGGTCGCAGAGGCACCAGAACGGGTGCGCCACGTCCACAGGCGGATGAAGCCCCATTACGATCACCTCTATCGGCATCGGATCACTCCTGCATGAAGACATATTGGCAAAACTACATTGACGGTTCCTGGGTCGATGGCGGTGCAGGGCGGATCGACGTGTTCAACCCAGGCATCGGAGAAAAACTGGCGGAACATGCGCTGGCAGATGCGGGCGATGTGGACCGCGCGGTCTTGGCGGCGCAACGGTTGCATTTGTCCGGCGCGCTGAGCGATCTGCGTCCTGTGGAGCGCGGACGCATGGTGCAAGCCATGGGGCACTACCTGCTCGATCATATCGACGAAATCGCCCCTGTCCTTACGCAGGAACAAGGCAAACCCCTTTGGGAAGCCCGCATCGAGGTGGAGGGCGCGGCACGGTATTTCGAATACTACGGCAACCAGGCTGAAACCGTGGAAGGCCGCTCTATCCCACTTGGCAAAGGGTATTTCGATTTCACGACATATGAGCCGTTCGGCGTCTCGGCCCAGATCATCCCGTGGAATCGAAATACCCTTTGCCAAGTGGGATAGAGCGGCCTTCCACGGTTTCAGCCTGGTTGCCGT
>JBCBGX010000152.1:0-5704 GCA_038526325.1 Pseudomonadota bacterium
TTCAGGGTCGGTTCATTGCATTTGTACACCAGACGGGCTTGAAGATGGTCCTGAAGGTTTTTGCCAACACCGGGCATGTCCTGCACAACCTCGATCCCGTTATCGGCCAAGTTCGCAACCTCGCCCAGACCAGACAGCATCATGATCTGGGGAGAGTTGATGGCCCCGCCGGACAGGACGATTTCCTTGCGGGCCTTGACCGTTTGCAGTTTACCGCTGCGGTCGGTGTAGGTGACAGCGGTGGCGCGCTTGCCTTCGATCACGACTTTTTCAACTTGCGCATGGGTGATGATCTGCAGGTTTTCGCGGGATTTCACGGGGTTAATGTAGGCGACCGCTGAACTGCAGCGCCGCCCGTTTTTGGCCGTCAGTTGGAAGAAGCCGACACCTTCCTGGTCTGCGCCATTGTAGTCAGGGTTAAACTTATAGCCGGCGGCCTGAGCGGCGGCGACCCAGGCATCGGTGATCGGTCGCTGGATGCGCATGTTCGAGACGGAAAGGGGCCCTTGGTTCCCGTGATAGTCATCGGCGCCGCGTTCGTTGTTTTCGGCGCGCTTAAACAGCGGCAGCACATCATCCCAGCCCCAGCCAGTATTGCCCATCTGCCGCCAGCGGTCGTAATCCTGCGGTTGGCCACGGACATAAAGAAGACCATTTAGCGACGATGACCCACCCAGAACCTTACCGCGTGGCCATTCGATGGAGCGCCCATTTAAACCCGGGTCGGGTTCTGTCTTGTAGCACCAGTCGACTTTTGGATTATGAATCGTCTTAAAATATCCAACCGGAATATGGATCCAGGGGTTGGTATCTTTGCCTCCTGCCTCAAGCAGAATGACCTTGTGATTTGGGTTCGCGCTAAGCCGATTGGCCAACACACATCCTGCGGAACCGGCCCCAACAACGATAAAATCCGCTTCCATGACAAGAATCCTCCCCTAAAGTAGAAAAAAGTCTATGCAGATCGGAAAGACTATACTAGGCTTTTTTGAAACTAAAAGTCTCAATAATCGACAACATGGGAGGAAAACATGAAGGTTGGAGATAAACTGAGCCATATTTCGCGGAGGGACCTGTTCAAAGTTGCAGGTCAATATGGCATGAGCTCGACACTTTTGGCGGCGGGAACCTTTGGCGGCGCGATGAGCGTTGCGAACCTGGCGGCTGCAGCAGAGTCGTCCTACGAGAAACGCTTTGCCAACGAACCAAAGTATACGTTGAAGATGGGTGCTGCCGGGTTCAACACGCGCAACTTGCTTGTTGAGCGTGCCGGTGTTCTGGAATTCCTACGCGATCTGGAAAGCCGGACCGATGGTCTGGTCCGTGTCGAATTCATCGGCGACAACCAGATCTGTAACCAGTTGTCTTGCGTAGAGAAAACACAGCAGGGCATCGTCGATATGTACGCGGCCTCAACCCAGAACTCTGCGGGTGGCGCGCCGTATCTGAACGTGCTGGACTATGCCTATATGTTCCGTACGCGGGCAGACCAGTATCACTTCCTTTACAGCCCCAAGAGCCAGGAAGTACTGCGCGATCCGTTTGAAAAGATGCACGGGTTGAAGTTCCTGTTCAGCCACGCTGAACTGCGCGGTATCCAGTTGGGTCTGTCCTGGCAAGATCGTGAAACGGTCACCAGCATTGATCAGCTGAATGGTACAAAGAACCGCGTCACGGGCACACAGCTGGGCCGGATCGCCATGCAGGCGCTAGGGCTGAACCCTGTGCCGATTGCCTGGGAAGAAACGCTGGATGGTTTGAAGCAAGGTCTGATTGACGGTGCTGAAACATGGGCATCGGCTGTGGCTTACGCCAACATGTCGCCCGTTGTGTCGCAATGTGTTGATCTGCGCTTCTTCTGCGGGACAGAGCATACCGCAATGTCAGCGTCTGTCTTCGACAGCATGGAGCCAGAGATTCAGGATGCTATCATGGAATCTGCCTATCTGGCTCAGGTCCATGTGCAAGCTGCCAACGAAGCCGCACTCGTTAACACTGTCGGGTTCTCGACACCGCAGTTGGAAGGGACGATCTTCGCAGAAAACAACGTGCGGATTGCCAGCTTGTCGGATGCCGAAATCAAGAAGGCCGAGGAAATGTGCTCGCCTGAATATCAGCCAGCGCTGTGGGCGGAATGGCGCGAGCGGATCAACGGCTGGGCCGGTGGCATCGACACCTATCAGGAGATCTATGACGAGGTCCGCACCAACCCGCATACATTGGCGGAAAATGTGGAACCGCGTCGTTGGTGGAAAGCCTGATCTTGCGGTAAATTTTGCAAAGCCAGCCCGGGACGAACCGGGCTGGCTTTTTTGTCACCACAGCCGGGTTGGTCCGGCCCGATATGGACTGGGGAGGCCATATCCATGTTCAGCGAATTCTTTAGCATTTTTGGCGCTTTGGCGGATCAGGATGCATTTATGATCCGCACTGCCCTGCGGACAGATGGTGCCTGGTTGTTTGGTGGTTTTTTGACGATCGTCGGCGGACTGATCGTCATGTTCGTCTACAAAAAGGTCCCGTTCATCGACCGTCATCTTGAGAAGACGATCATGGTGTGGAGCTATCTGGCAATTGCTTACATCATCTTTATGGGCGTGATTGATCGGTTCATTTTCAATGACCAGCAACCCTGGTCAACGACGATCCCGCCCTTTCTGTTCATGATCATGGCATGGTTTGGGGCGGCGTATAACGTACGTTTGCGCACCCATCTGAGCTTTAGCGAATTCCGAAGCCGCATGCCGCGGGTTGGGCAGATGTTCTGTCTTGTTTTAGATGCGATCTTGTGGCTCGGGCTGGCGATCATTGTGGTCACCACAACGCTGCGCCTGACCGCCAATTCGGCGGCGAATTTCCAGATTGTTCTAGGCACAGATAACACGATGCAATGGTGGTTCATAGCGACAATCCCATTGGCTTTTTTGCTACTGGCCGGGCGGGTGTTTGAAAATCTGTCGGATGATTTCCGACGCTGGCGTAATGATGAGCCGCTGATCGAGCAGGCCGTCATCGGGGGGGATGTGTGATGGATACCGGAACCTGGGTCACGATCATCTCGCTTGGGGTGACGTTCTTTTTCATGATGGGTGTGCCGGTTCTGCTGGTCATCGCCTATTGGGTCATCGGCTGTTCGTTCGTGCTGGGTCTGACGCTCGACAATATGGGGTCGGAACTGCTGAACGTGTTCAACAAGGGGTTTGCACTGCTGGCGATGCCACTTTTCATTCTGACCGGTGACCTGATCAACCGGTCCGGAATTGCGCGCAGGCTGTCTGATTTTGCCTATTCCTGTCTGGGGTGGCTGCGCGGCGGGCTTGCCATGGCGTCTATCGGGGCGTGTGGTTTGTTCGCTGCAATTTCGGGATCAAACTCGGCCACGACGGCGACGATCGGGTCGATGCTGCATCCTGAGATGACCAAGGGCGGTTACGATGAGCGCTTCTCGGCTGCGACGGCGGCGGCAGGTGGTACAGTGGGTATCATCATTCCGCCATCGATCATCTTCATCGTCTATGGCTTCCTGATGAACCTGCCGATTTCGGACCTGTTCATTTCAGGCATCTTGCCCGGGGCGCTGATGGTGTTCGGCATGCAGTTCGCCTGCTGGATCATCTGCCGGATCAACGGCTGGGGCTACCTGATCCCATTGCAGTTGAACCGCGTCTTGAAGACAGCGTTTGGCGCATGGCTGGGGTTCTTTGCCATCGGGCTGGTTCTGTGGGGGATTTATACAGGTAAATTCTCACCCACTGAGGCGGCTGGCGTAACGGTTGGCTTCTGCATCATTGCGGGTCTGGTCAGCTATCCGCTGAACAAGATCATGGGCAGTGACAAGGACAAACCGGTTGAGGAAAAAGGCTGGTCCGAGATGTTCGTTGTCGAAGGTTTCAAGGTCTGGGAAATCCCGTCTATTGTGGTCCGGTCGGCGCAAATCTCTGGCATCCTCGCGCCGTTGATCGCGATTTCGGTGGTGATGCAGCAGATACTGTCTTTGCTGGGCGCACAGGCGGTAATCGGTGATTTCGTAACGTCGATGGGTGGCTATTATGCGGTGCTGTTCACGGCGATGATCATCGTCTTCTTCTCTGGCATGATCCTTGAAAGCCTGCCGGTAACGATCATTCTGGCGCCGATCCTTGCACCCATCGCGGTCTCGGCTGGGGTTGATCCGATCCACTTTGCGGTGATCTTCTTGGTTGGTGCCTCCATCGGCTTTATCACGCCTCCCTATGGGTTGAACCTTTACGTGGCGTCCGGTGTGACCGGCGTTCCGTATTTCAGATTACTCCGCTACATTGTGCCCTATCTGGTCGCGCTGATCAGTGTGTGGTTCATTGTGGCACTGGTGCCTGCAACAGCATTGGCGCTTCTGCCCAGCGGGTAAAGCATGGCGATGGCGGATAATGACGTAGCCGACACAACGGCCCAGATTCCCACGAACCTTCGGCTCTTGATGCTGTTGGAGGAAGTGGCGCGCGCCGGGGTGCCTGTAACACCGTCCGTGGTGAATGAAAGCTTGGGCCTGCCCAAGCCTACCATTCACCGCCTTTTCGCCACCGCCGAAGCCGAAGGCTTTCTGCAACGGGATATAGATGGCCGGTCTTATAGCCCCGGCCGTCGCATGCGGATGTTAGCGACAAATACGCTATCGTCAGAGCGGGTGCGCACAGTGCGGTTGGCCGTGCTGAAATCACTGGCCATGTTGGTCGGCGAGACCTGCAATATCGCGATCCCGGAACGCGACGGGATGTTCTATCTGGACCGGGTCGAAACCCATTGGCCGCTGCGCATTCAGTTGCCGGTTGGCACGCAGGTCCCGTTTCACTGTACGGCGAGCGGCAAGATGTATCTGTCGACCTTGCGTGCTGACTATCTGGATCGGTTCCTGCGAAATTATACGTTGGAGCGGAAGACGGACCACACGATCACGGCGGCCAAGGACCTGCAAGAGGAATTGGCGCGCGTGCGCGATCGTGGCTATTCTACCGATGATCAGGAGTTCATGCCGGGGATGACGGCGATAGCAGTTCCGATCCTGGATGACCGCGGGCGTCTGTTGTCGACATTGTCGATCCACGCGCCCGAACAGCGCCGGGATTTGAAGGAACTGATCGGGCATTTGCCTGACTTACAACGTGCGGCTGCGGAATTGGCGCAGATTGTGGGGCGGTAAGAGCTGAGGTGAGACGTCAAGAGAAATAGCGCGTTACCGCACTGCAGAACGCGTGAAACTCCGAGCGGGGCATGTCTGGCTTGAGCCCAAATACCGATTGCTGCGGCGCGCATCAATGTCCGTTACGTGGAGGTGGTCATTCATTGGCAGCACGTGCCTGATATTGTCTATACCAGCGTTTGTGCCGCCCCACCTCCTGCAATTCGGCCAAAGACAGCACCAGACGTCAGGCCTGACCCGCCGGGATATCCTTCGAAGAACACGCCACCTACCATTTCTCCAGCGGCATAGAGACCTTTGATGGGCATATCAGCTTTGTCGAGCACGGCACCTGTTTCTGATACCTTCAATCCTCCATAGGTGAAGGTGATCCCGCCCGTCACGGGGTAGGCTTTGAAAGGCGCCGTATCAATCCGTTGCGCCCAGTTTGATTTTGGCAACGGCAATCCTTGCGTGTTTTTGCCGTCCAGTGACGGGCGGGATCACCTTCACCTATGGAGGATTGAAGGTATCAGAAACAGGTGCCGT
>JBCBGX010000153.1:0-5677 GCA_038526325.1 Pseudomonadota bacterium
CAGCCTGCGACCCTGTTTGAGTTGCTGATCAACAAGGATCGTTGGGAGGATCTGGATGAGATCGGTCAAGCGCAGGTAGAAATCGCCTGTATGGCCAATATCACTGACAACTACGCCGAAGGTGAAGCCACCAACTATGCCGCGATGCAAGAAAACGTTGAAAACAATGGTGTGACCATCAAGCAGTGGCCACCAGAGATGTTGGATGCGTTTGAAGCGTCTTGGAACGAAGTGGCTGCGGAACTGGCTGCGGAAGATGAGTTCTTTGCAGAGGTCTGGGCTGACCTGCAGGACTACCGTGCCGGCTATGAGGTTTGGAACAAAAACATCTACCTGCCGCGTCCACGCAACTAACACTTCAAAAGATGGTCGGTGCAGCACCTGCGCCGACCAATTCCTCGTCTTGGGCCGCAATAGCGCGTCCGGACAATCGCCCGACATTCGGAGGGGAGAGCCGGATTGTGGGCTCTGCACTTGGTCTAGGAGGGCCGTTTCATGCAGTCAGTCGAAGAAATCGCCGCGGTCAACGACCCTGGTGAGGTCGGGAAAGCCGAACACAATTCAGGTGATCGCCTTACCGTCTTAATCTCCAATCTATTCGCTTGGATCTTTCCGATCCTGATGTTGGCCATTTGCGCACAGGTCCTGCTGCGTGGTGCCGGCATGAACCAGGCATGGCTGGATGATTTCCAGTGGTGGCTATACGGCTCTGCCGTTCTGGTTGGTATCGGATACGCAGTGACGACAAACAGTCATGTGCGTGTGGATATCCGCTACGATAACTTTCCCGAAGACAAGAAATTGCGCACTGATATCTTTGCGCTTGCCTGGCTTTTCTTACCCTTCATCATCCTGTGTTGGGATGTCACGGTCCATTACGCCATTGCGTCGGTTGTTGCGGATGAAGGCTCGGACAGCCCAAACGGGCTTCACAATCTGTGGCTGCTGAAGATCATGATGAATGTCAGCTTTATCATCATTGGTTTTGCGGCTTGGTCGGCTTATGTGCGTTACCTTTCAAAACTGATGAAACCAACCCTGTCGCGCCAGCTGATTTACGCCTTTCCCACGACAATGTTCCTGATCAACCTGGTGCTTTATTATGCCATCTGGTGGGTACTTTATCTCACGCGGGCTGAGGACGCGACGGCGCGCGACGTCAGCCGAGCCGCTATATTCGATGAGTTCGAATTGGGCGCTTATGACATCAAATACACAATCGTCATCACGTTGGTCGTGACGCTTCTGGTGATCGGCCTGGCCCGATATCTGGATCGCGGCGCCCGTGCCGACGGCGTGGTTTAAGGGGTTACTGACATGTTTGAATTTATCGGTCAGTTCCTGACACTAAACGAAATCGCCGTGATGGCGATGTTTGGTACCTTTATCTACATGCTGTTTCGGGGCATCCCCGTAGCCATGGCGCTCGTCGGCGTCAGCCTGATTTTTGTGCTGATTGCCGAGTTTTTTCTGGATCCCTATCGCAGTGTCTTCCGCGATATAATCGAATTTGACCGGACCGGTATCAACTATCAGCGACTACAGGCCTTATCAGGCCGGTTGTTTGGTAACATTGTCAAAAACCCGGTTCTCGTTGCCCTGCCCATGTTCATCTTCATGGGGCTGATGCTGGACCAATCCGGTGTGGCCCAGCGGATGATGCACGCCATGCAAAAGCTGTTTGGATCGCTGCGCGGTGGGCTATCTTTGACTGTGCTGTTGATCGGCATCATCCTTGCGGCGTCGACGGGTGTGATCGGCGCGTCGGTGACCCTTTTGGGCGTCATGGCGCTGCCTGCCATGATGAAGCAGAATTATTCCAAACCCATCGCGACGGGAACGATCGCTTCAGCCGGGACCTTGGGCATTCTGATCCCACCATCAATCATGCTGGTCATCATGTCGGACCAGTTGGCCATCAGTCTTGGGGATTTGTTCATGGGGGCTTTGTTCCCCGGGCTGATCCTTGGCGGGCTCTATATTGTCTTTATTGTGATTTATGGGCTGGCTAATCCAGACGCGATGCCGGCCCCTGACAAAGCAGGCAATGTAGGTTGGCCCGAAGTCAAAGAGGTGTTGCTGGCGGTTGTTCCACCGATGTTCCTGATCCTGTTGGTCCTTGGGTCAATTTTTGCTGGTTTTGCGACGCCGACTGAGGCGTCCGGCTTGGGCGCCTTTGGTGCGACGGTCCTGGCCCTGGTCAACGGCAAACTCAGTTTCGCGGTTCTGCGGGATGTTAGCCGGTCGACCTTGAATACGTCGGGCTACATTGTTGGTATCTTCCTCGCGGCGAACTTCTTTGCCTATGTCTTGCGCCGCTATGGTGGTGACGAGATCGTCCAGCATCTTGTACTGAACGCCTTTGATGGACAGCCCTATCTGACAGTGGCCTTTATCTTGTTCATCGTCTTTCTGTTGGGGTTCTTGCTCGATTGGATCGAGATCACGATCATCATCATGCCCTTGATGCTGCCGATTATCCTGGCGCTTGATCTTGCTGTACCTGGCTTTGATCAGGTCCGTGATCCGTCGGTGGTTTGGTTCGCGATCCTCGTGGCGGTGACTTTGCAAACCTCGTTCCTGACCCCTCCGGTCGGCTTTGCGTTGTTCTATCTCAAAGGGGTTTGTCCGCCGGGTGTCACATTGGGACATATCTATAGGGGCATCATTCCATTTGTGATATTGCAGTTGCTGGGGCTTTTCATTGTGTTCGAGTTTCCGGCGCTTACAACCTGGTTGCCGTCGGTCGCCTACGGAAACTGATCGTCTTATCTGTTGCAAGGGGGCTTGGTTCCGCGCGGGATCAGGCCCCTATCCTTTTGGGCGAGAGGGTGTCTTAGGCATAGCTGCGCACAAGGCTGGATGCGATCAATGCCCATCCATCGGCGACCACAAAGAATGCCAGTTTGAATGGGAGCGATACGATGGCTGGCGGTACCATCATCATCCCCATCGACATCAGTACGGCTGCCACGACCAGATCGATGATCAGAAACGGGATGAAGATCAGAAAGCCAACCTGAAAGGCGCGTTCCATTTCGCTTAACAGAAATGACGGCACAAGAATTGACAGTGGGGATGTCTCGGGTGTGGTCTGGACATCAATGTCGGGCCGCAAGTCCACCAATGCCGCAAATGTGTCAGGAGCGATCCTGGCGGACATGAAATCGCGCAACGGATCCATCGTTTGAACGAATGCTTGCTCAAGGGGCAGATTATCGTTCAAGAGAGGATCTATGCCATCCAGAACACGCCAATGATTGCGGCGAGTTTCGGCACGAAGGTCAATGTCATCTCTTGAATTGAAGTCAGTGCTTGAAATAAGCCGACCAACAGCCCTGCCGCCAAGGCGACTGTCAGGATTGGAATGGAAATGACAAAGGCAACCCATAAGCCTTGGCGCAAGGTGTCGTAGAATAGGGCCTCGCTCATCATACTGGCATGCGCAGGATTTCTTGATACGCCTCAACCACGCGGTCGCGGACCGTCACAGCCGTTTGTACAGCAAGTTCCGTTTGTGCCAATGCCTGGACGAGCGCATGCGGATCCGCACCGGCGGTCATGGCTTGCATTGCTGTGTTTTCACTGGAGCGCAGTGTCTCCATGAAATCCTGCGCAGCACCAAATAACATGTTGCTGCTGCCCGGCTCGGGTGCGGTTGCCGTTTTGCTAGCCGTATAGTTCTGGGCGACGAGGGAACTGATATCCATATCGTTTACTCCTTAATTCCGAAGAAGATCCATGAGCGCAGATGACATCTGCCTGACTTGATCGAACATTTTCAGATTGGCTTCGTAGCTGCGCTGCGCTTCGCGCGCGTCTGCAATTTCCAAAAGCAGATTTACGTTGGATCCATCAAAATGGCCTGTGTCATCTGCAAGCGGATTGGCGGGGTCGTAAATGCGAGTTAACTCAGATTGATCGAGCCGGAGCGGGCCTGTCGCAACCTGCCCGGTTCGCATGCCTTGTTCGACCATTTCTTCAAAGGATACCACCTTACGTCGGTAGCCCGGGGTATCGGTGTTAGCGATATTTTCCGATACATGTCTCAAGCGATTTGCTTGCGCCTTCATTCCACTGGTCGCCACAGACATTGCTTCGCTAAAATCAGTCATACTGCCCCCTAGTTTCTGCCCAGGCTGGTGCGCAAAATTGTCATCGTATGTCGATAGATGGTCAGCGCGCGATTGTGCTCGCGGCTGATTGCCACGGAATTCATCATCTCTTCTTCAATCGAGACTGTATTTCCATTTGGCGCAGGCTCAGACGTTGATACGACGGACACGGCAGCTGGGGCATTGGTATCAGCAAATGTGACATGTTCAGGGCGCGTTGCCCGCATCCCGGTTTGAGGCGCATTTTGAAACACATCCTTAAAGGGCTGAATATGTTGTGCCTGATAGCCTGGGGTATCCGCATTTGCGATGTTCTGCGCCACAATTGCCTGACGCGCAGCGGCGTGGCGGGCCATTGCATGGGCGGTCTGGAACATGTCCAGTGAACTGTGCATCGGGGGTTCTCCCTCGTCTGGTTTCAACGAAGCATTAAGCGTGATTCCTTAAAAAGAGGTTTGTGGTTAATGGCCGAGAACAAAACATGACAAAAAAAATCTTCAGTCAGATGGAAAAGGCGATATCAAATCTTGAGATCGTCCATGAGGCGGGTCGCGTTGTTGGGGTTGCTGGCGGCACAGTGCAAGTCAGTGGTGTCACTCAAAGCGCTCGCATTGGCGACAGGGCACAGATTTATTGTCGCGACCGTAGATTGATGGGCGAGGTCGTCAAACTTGACGCCCAATGTGTCCATTTATTGATGGAGGCTGAGACAGACGGTATTTCCATCGGTGATCGTGCCGTATTTCGGCTTCCACCCTTCTTTGCACCTGACATATCCTGGATGGGTCGAGTTGTTGATCCGAATGGATGCCCGATGGACGGGCGGCCTTTGTTTCCCGGGGAACGAGCACGCCGTCGCCGTGCGTCGCCGCCAGCGGCGCATCTTCGGCGATCCATGGGTCAGCGGCTTGAGACAGGATTGGCCGTCTTCAATACAATGCTACCGATAGTTCAGGGACAGCGTGTTGGCTTGTTCGCAGGTTCGGGTGTTGGCAAGTCCACCTTGCTTGCAGATCTGGCCCGCGGCGTGACGGCGGATGTCATTGTAATTGCGCTAGTCGGTGAGCGTGGTCGCGAGTTGCGGCATTTCATCGATAATGTGCTGGGCCCTGACGGTATGGCGCGTTCCGTTGTTGTCGCCGCAACATCCGACCAATCGCCACAGATGCGTCGCCAATGCGCTTGGGCCGCTATGGCCGTTGCCGAATATTTTCGCGATGAGGGGCGGCAGGTCCTCCTATTAATCGATTCTGTTACGCGGTTTTGCGAGGCCCATCGCGAGGTTGCCGTTGCCGCCGGAGAAAGCGCAAATCTACGTGGACATCCCGCGTCAACCGGGCCTGCAGTTGCAGCTTTGTGCGAACGGGCCGGGCCCGGTCAGGTTGGCGTAGTTGGCTGCGAACCACCAGCTGCGGACGATCGCTCAGTCACCGCTAGGAGTTGCAACGGTTCCGCATCGCTTTTGCCCGATAGGTCAATGGTTCTCAATTATGGGAAACGCGCCTTTGCGAAGTGTTTTCGAAACAGCGTTGGGACTGCCATCAAGCATAGCAAGTATTGAC
>JBCBGX010000154.1:0-5562 GCA_038526325.1 Pseudomonadota bacterium
GCAGCACCAAGCCGCGGTCGCATAAACTCAAACAGAAACCGAACCAGAGCCTCCGTTACGAAAACGCCTCAGCTCTCCGAAAAACTCTGACGACGGACAAGTTGTTGAATTTAAATACAAAAAGTAGATGTCACAGCTCCGTGTGGGGGCACCATTCTCAAAAATTTCCAAGTCTGTTACTTGCGACCGATGCTTGGTTTGGTCTGACCGTCAGCTGGGCGCCACTCTCCGCTGGGCAGGCCGTCAACACTCCAATCGCCGACCTGCCAGCGGATCAACCGCAAGGTTGGAAAACCAATATGTGCCGTCATCCGGCGCACCTGTCGGTTGCGGCCTTCGTGAATGACGATTTTGAGCCATCTGTCCGGAACTGATTTGCGGAAGCGGACAGGCGGGTCGCGATCCCAAAGCTCGGGTGGGTCGATCAGCTGGATTGTGGCGGGACGCGTGGGCCCGTCTTTGAGTGTTACGCCGTCGCGCAACCGTTGCAGATCGGCATCGCGCGGCGCGCCTTCCACCTGCACCAGGTATGTCTTGGGCAGCTTATGTCGGGGATCTGCTATGCGGGCCTGTAGTTTGCCATTGTCGGTTAACACCAATAGCCCTTCACTGTCCCGATCCAGCCTGCCGGCGGGATAAACACCTGGTACATCGATGTAAGCTGACAATGTCGGACGTGGTGTCGGGCTGCGCGGATCCGTGAATTGTGAAAGCACGCCAAAAGGTTTGTTGAACAGGATCAGCCGGGTCATCGCTTTGGCTTAGCTTGGATTGGCGATGAATACCAACGATTGAGGTGTCAGTCTGTGCTGGCGCTTGGTTCTGAAGGGACAGATCTTACATTAGAACCAAAGTTGAGGCTCCGGCATGCAGTTATCAATCGCGCGATCAGTCGTCTTTTTATTAAGCGTATTGGCTTTTGCGGGGTGGATGTCGGCCGCGTTAGCCCAAAAAGAAGATGTAAGGCAAAACGCGGATATACCTGTTCAGGACATCGAAATCTGGCTTGATGGCCTTCTTCCTTTTGCGATCAGACAGGCGAAGATCGCGGGCGCGGTGGTGGTCGTTGTGGATCGGGATGGCATCGTGCTGCAAAAGGGTTATGGCTTTGCCGATTGGGAGGCAAGCGCGCCCGTTCTTCCAGACGAAACCTTGTTTCGCCCTGGTTCTATCTCAAAGCTCTTTACCGCGACGGCAGTGATGCAGCAGGTAGAACAGGGCAAATTAGACCTGGACGCCGACATCAACACATATCTCGATTTTTCAATCCCACCTTTTGAAGGCCAGCCTGTCACGATGCGTCAGCTACTAACTCACACGCCCGGATTTGAAGAGGCGCTGCGCTATCTCTTTACGGATGAACCCATGGCGCTTGAGGAGTATGTTAAACGGTCGCTCCCCGCCCGGGTGTTTGCGCCTGGAACAACCCCTGCCTATTCGAATTATGGCTCTGCGCTGGCGGGCTATGTCGTCGAGCGGGTGAGTGGGATGCCGTTTGAAATCTACATTGCCCAGAACATATTTGCGCCTTTGGGCATGACCCGGTCCACTTTTGCGCAGCCGCTGCCAAATGAATTAGTGCCTGCAATGTCCGGGCGATACGCCACCGTGGGTCAGTTCTCGCTCCCTTTTGAATTTATCCCTGCATCCCCGGCTGGTGGCCTGTCTGCCACGGGTGCAGATATGGGCCGTTTCATGATCGCGCATCTGAATGAGGGGCGTGGTGTGTTGCGTGCTGAGACAACGCAGGCAATGCAAACCTATCAAGCGCCTGGCATTGACGGTCTTAGCCGGATGGCGCTCGGCTTTTACGAAAAGCGCGTGCAAGGTCGGCGCGCAATCGGGCATGGCGGCGACACGCAAGGCTTTCACAGTGATCTGACGATTTTCCCTGATGATGGCGTTGGACTGTATGTCTCTTTGAACAGCAGCGGGGCAGGGGGCCAGACATTTGGTATCCGCCACCACTTGCTGACTGGGTTTGCAGAGCGGTTTCTGCCGTCTACCGATGCGGAAGACATTCAATCAGGTGTCGATGCCACAACGGCGCAAAGCCATGCCGAATTGGTGGCCGGCAGCTATGTCAGCAGCCGGGGATCGTTCACAAATTTTCTCAGCCTTGCTGGGTTTTTGGGACAGGCGCAGGTCGGCGCTTTGCCTGATGGCGGATTGCATTTCCCGATGCTGGACGGGCTCGGAATAGGCGCGTTCGATTGGGTCGAAATCGCCCCGTTTGTTTGGGAGGATCACAATACCGGTCACTGGATCGCTGCGGAGGTGATTGATGGTAAGGTTGTCCGGCTAAGTACGGATTTGTTTTCACCATTCACGGTGTTGATGCCTGTTGGGCCTATGCGCGATGCTGCACTTTGGTTGCCTGTGATCGCGGCGGCATTGCTGATCATTTTCATGCAAGCCTTGCTTTGGCCCGTGCGGCGCTTGATCCGAGCGAGGCTGGGTGGAGCGCTATCCCTGGAAGGTGGTCATTTGATGGCCTATCGCGCAACCGGCATCCTCTCTTGGGGTGTGGTTCTAAACGTCCTGGGGTGGGTCATCTTTGTTGTATTGGTGTCAGCCAATCCAACCCTGTTGGGTGGTGGTTTGGATGGTCTGCTTCAGACCTTGCGTCTGGCGCTGCCGCTGGCAGCGATTGGTCTTGCTATTGCTGCAGGCGCGCATCTGATCTGGTCATTTGGGCAGCGCAGATCCTGGCTGGCCCATTTGGGCCGATTGTCCTTGTTTCTTTCGGCTATTTTGCTGATTTTTCTGATTGCGAGCCATCACCTTTATGGGTTTGATTTGCGATTTTAGAGCCCTTTGAAAAAAGGGCTTGAAACGAATCTCGACTTGCCTCAAATGGCCGCTCATAGACGCCAACGCACGCGCCTCTGGCCGGTGATAGTCAACGCACACGTGTTTACGTAGCGACGGTAACGTCTCTTTTGGAACTGAGCGGTCTGAGGCGGTGAAAGTCCGTTATGGCCGGGTCTACAGGAAATGACCCATGACTTATCACTTCGCACCTGAGGGTGCGTCTTTCGCTGTCGACTCCCCCTCTCGATTGGATGCGTTTGTCGCTGCACGCAGCTTTGACAAGCCCACCCTTGTAATGGACCTTGATCTGGTCGAGGCGCAGTACCGTGCGCTGAGCCGTGGTTTGGGCCGCGCTGATATCCATTATGCCGTCAAGGCGAACCCGGCACGTCAGATCATAGCGCGTTTGGTTAATCTGGGATCGCATTTTGACGCCGCTTCGCGCGCCGAAATCGCGCTGTGCCTGGGAGAGGGCGCGCAGCCGTCTGAGGTGTCGTTCGGCAATACGATCAAGCGGGCCTCTGACATCGCCTGGGCCTGGGATCAGGGCATCACGCTTTTTGCGGCAGACGCAGAGGAAGAGCTGGATAAGATCGCCACTCACGCACCTGGCGCATCCGTTTATATCCGGCTGATTGTTGAAGTGTCCGAGGCCGATTGGCCCTTGTCGCGCAAATTCGGCTGTGACCGTGATACTGCGTTGCGCCTGCTTGAGTATGCAACGGCGCTCGGCCTGAATCCTGTGGGGTTTTCGTTCCATGTGGGGTCCCAAACCCGGCGTGCGGCGATGTGGGCGCCGACACTCGATGCGATGGCAGCGATTTGGACTGCGGCTGTGGAAGCAGGCCATGACCTGAGCCTTTTGAATATCGGCGGCGGTTTTCCGGCCTTTTACGGCGAGGAAATTGAGGCCCCTACTGCCTATGCCGCCGACGTCATGGCAATGGTAGGGGCACGCTTTCCCAATATCCCGCGCATTATGGCCGAACCCGGCCGCGGTATGGTCGCAGAGACTGGGGTGATTGTGGCCGAAGTCATGCTGGTCAGTCGGAAGTCTGACCGCGACCTGCACCGCTGGGTTTATTTGGACATCGGCCGCTTTTCAGGGCTGGCCGAGACCGAGGGCGAGGCGATCCGTTATCAATTCGAGACCGCGAAAGACGGCGACCCAATGGGTCCTTGCATTCTGGCAGGGCCGAGCTGTGACAGCGCAGATGTGCTTTATGAAAAGCGTCCTGTGTCGTTGCCTTTGTCACTGAAATCTGGCGACAGGGTGCTGATCCGCAACACGGGTGCCTACACATCGACCTATTCTTCGATCTGCTTCAACGGCTTTCCGCCGCTGGATGTGGTGGTCATCTGACAGGTCAGCGGCGTGCGGTATACTGTTGCACGCCGCTAACTCTTTAGAAATTAACAATTTTTATGGTTTACAGGGCATGAAACCCCGCTAGGTTGTGGGTCATACAGACAACAAGGCGCGCCCATGCCCCCAATTGAAGACCACCCGCTGCGCTATCAGATGGCCAATGAGCTGCATGCGCGGCCATTTCCTGCGGTCGCAGCGCCAAGCCGCGCGGCCTACCTGGCCATAAAACCGGCCAGCAATGCCGCAGGGCGGGACCGGGACGCGGATCGCGCGCATCTAATCGACCTATTGGACCGTTTTGGCGCACAGCACCCGCAACCGGGCGCGACACATTATTTCGGAACAATCGGAAGACATAAGCTAAAATGGGAAAGCCATACTGAGTTTGTGACCTATACCATTTTTGGGGAAGGTGTGGCGGAACGCCCGTTTGATGCCGCAACTTTTGCAGTCTTTCCTCAGGATTGGTTGGCCGCGGCGCCTGGAACTCGTGTTACGTCGGCCCTTATCCGGATCGAGGTTGCCGATGGCGACGATGGGCTTGCCGAAAAAGCGCGCGAATGGTTTGTGCCCGAGAGCCTGGCCATCAGTCGCGTCATCGGAGATGATCTGGTTGTTGCCGGGGATTTTCGGATCGATCCAGGTGGGCACATGCGGTTTGCGGTGTTCGCGCGGCCTCATGTTGGCGATAGGCGCGTTGGTCGTGTTGTGCAGCGGTTATGCGAGATTGAGACATATAAGGCGATGTCCATGCTTGGTTTGTCGCGTGCACGCTCGCTTGGGCCCAAAATTGCAGAGTTCGACAAAAAACTGACGGGTCTTCTAGAGGATATGCGCGGGTCCGTCGCTGACCCAGCACAGGTGTTGCAGTCGCTGTTGGAGGTCTCGGCTGAAATCGAGAATACGATTGCGCAATCAACATTTCGTTTTGGTGCAACAGGGGCTTACGAGACGATTGTAAACCAACGCATTGCCGTATTGCGAGAAGAACGTTTTACCGGTCGGCAGACATTTGGTGAGTTCATGATGCGCCGCTTTGATCCCGCGATGCGCACGGTAAAATCGACGCAAGAACGACTGAATGCCATGTCTGATCGGGCCCTACGCGCAGGGGATCTTTTACGAACGCGTGTCGATGTGGAACGCTCTGCCCAAAACCAGGAACTTTTGACCAGCATGGACAAACGTGCCGACCTTCAATTGCGTTTGCAAAAAACTGTTGAAGGATTGTCGGTTGTTGCCATCAGCTATTACGCGGTCAATCTGGTGTTGAACATGACAGGACCGTTGGAAGAGGCCTTTGGTGTCAGCAAGGTTGTCTTCGCGGCGTTAGCGACACCTATTGTCCTTGGTGTGGTCTGGTACATGGTCAATCGCAT
>JBCBGX010000155.1:0-5458 GCA_038526325.1 Pseudomonadota bacterium
GGCAACGCACACTGGGTCTACAGGAACGTATCCAAGTGGCGTTGGTCGCGGTGGTCGCCGATATGTCGCCCGAGCGGCGGGCCGCTTTCGCGCAGACGATTGTCGAGGACAGCCGGCGCAGGCCTGATCGTTCGTCAGGCGGCTGAGCGGCTCATTGCGACCTGGTTGCGCCCTGCCGCCTTCGCGGCATAAAGAGCAGCATCAGCATGGTCACAGATTTGCGCGGGTTTGGAGGGCGAAGGCCCCGCATTTTGGCTGACGGCAACACCAACTGACACTGTGACCGATAGTTTTGGCAGGTCGTCGCCCAGATCGAAGGGTCTGCAATTGACCAAACGGCGTAACCGGTTTGCAGTCGCATGTGCTTGCGCTGTGGTCGTCCGCGGCATAGCAACAAGGAATTCCTCGCCCCCGACCCGTGCCACCAGGTCGATTGCGCGCAAATTCTCGCGCAGGCGTTCTGCCAATTTGACAAGCACCTTGTCACCAGAGGCATGACCGTAGGTATCATTGATGGCTTTGAAGTGATCGATATCCATCATCATCACCGCAAAATCGCGCCCGGCGTTCTGGGCCTTTTCGGCCATCTGCGCCAGATGCGGTTCAACATAACGTCGGTTGTATAGGCCGGTCAGGGGATCTGTAATCGCCGCATGCAAACCATTGCGGACAGTGGCGCGTAGACGATCATGCAAAAGTTTACGCCGTACCAATGCTTTGGCACGCAACGTGATCTCTCCTTCCGAAGCGCTGGCGGCGACAATGTCGTCAGCGCCCAGGTCAAGAAACATCGCGGCCACTTCAGCGACACCGTCAGGTACGACGATAAGAAGGGTAGCGTTGCGCGTTTCTGTCCGGGACCGTAAGTCTGATACCAGTCCAAACAGCTTGGCCTGATGCGTTTCAACATTGGTTGCGTCGATAACAAATAGATCTGGAATGGGCTCAACAGTGTTTGTCTTCAAGACTGCGTTCGTGTCCAGCACACGGACAGCGACACCCAGTCCCGCCTGCAAGGCGGTGCGGAATGTGGGATGAGCGGTTTCGACCGGGGCCAGGAGGGCGACATTCGCTGCTGCTTCGAAACCGGCGCGAGCGTCTTCAAACCCAAGCGCACGGCTGGTGCTATCACGCAGCATTAACTCTTCAGTGGCGCTGCGCACGCGCAATAGACTGCGAATGCGCGCCAGCAACAAGGCGTCGTTCATGGGGCGGGGCAGAACATCATCGGCACCCGCATCAAGGGCAGCGAAACGCGCACGGGACGTGTCCGCGACACCGACAGCAATAATGGCAATGGATGCAGTTTGTGGGTCCTGCCGCAGGGCCTGACAGAATGAATGGCGGTCTTCGACAGGATCTGACAGATTGACCAGGATCAAATCAGGCCGGTTCGTCGCGATGATTGCTTCAGCTTCTAACCGGCTCGAACAAGCATCCACACTAAATTGTGCCGATAACATCTTTACCTTCAGGACGATCCTGTTGGTGGCGACAGTATCGACTATCAAAATACGACCGGACATTTCTTGACCCTTTTCATCCTCGCCAATCTTGGCTGCAGACAATTTGAAATTGATTGGTTAAGAAACGGTTTCTGAAAGTGTAAGGATTTTGAATGGGACCCGAACAGGCGCAAATCATCGCCCTGAAGGCGTTAGGATGGCTTGCCGCTGATCCTGAGCTTTGCTCGGTCTTTTTGGGGTCGACGGGCGGGTCGGTTGATGATCTGCGCAACCGGGCTACTGACCCTGCATTTCTAGCCGCTGTGCTTGAATTTCTGACAATGGATGACGCCTGGGTTATTGCCTTTTGTGACGCACATGAGATGGTGTAGGACCTGCCTCTGCGCGCCCGCCACGCCTTGCCCGGTGCAGAACAGGTGCATTGGACCTAAAGGTCTATTTTAATCACACCCATAGGTTGCATAGCGCGGCTTTGGCATAGAATCATCGCCTCATCTTGTTGTGCCTTGGACAATACGAAATCACGATGATCAACGGATCCCTCCAAGATCCCGCATTTGCAAACACCGCACAAACCGTCGGCGCATTTCACATCGACATGCACCCCCGCTTCGATCAATGCCTCTGACGCTGTTTGGTCCTTTGAAACCGCAATGTTGCGTCCATCTTTCAGGGCAAGCGTGAACGGATGGTTTTCATATTCTGGTTGGTCAGGTGCCGCGAAATATTCCAGATGTCGCGCCTCTTGTGGGAATCCGTTTGCGTCAGCCGTCTCCATAACTGATGTCATGTATGCATCCGGCCCACATGTATAAATATGTGCGCCTTTTGAATAGGTTATAATTTTCGAAAGGTCCGCACGCGTCCCTTCTTCTGTGACATGAAAGTGAACGCGGTCCGCCCAAGGCACGGCCGCAAGATCCTCCAAAAACCCGGCATTCGCGCGCTTGCGGACACTGTAATGCAACGAAAAATCGGCCCCGATCGCGTGTAATCTGTGCGCCATGGCGATCATCGGGGTAATTCCGATACCCCCACCGAACAACAACGTCTTTGTGGCGTTTTCCTCCAATGGAAAATGGTTGATTGGCGGCGAGATGAAAATGCGCCGTCCCTCTGTAAAGATCCGATGCATCAACTTCGAACCACCGCGTCCGGTGTCCTCGCGCAAAACCGCAATCTGATATTTTGATCGGTCCGATGGATCGCCAGCTAGCGAATATTGCCGAAAGAATTCGGGAGCCACGACCACATCAATATGCGCACCGGCCTTTGCATGGGGCAAATCACTGCCATCCGGCATGGCAAATTCATATTTGGTTACCGTGTCGGTCATCTTTGTGACCTTGCGGACTACCACATTTATCACGGGCGCGTCGCTGCGTGCCGGTGCGTAAACATGCTCTGCAGGTATGCCTTGCGCGCGCCGCCTTTTATGTTCGCAAACAGGGATCATCGCCCGATAGGCAGCAATCCCTGCCTCTCGATCCATCGGCGCGGGCCATGGATAAGGCGCGGGCGCGAGTGTTGCCGGATACACCGCCAGGGTCTGATCTTCGAAGCGCACTTTCAGATCTCGCTGCAAGTCACGCTCATTTACCGGATGTCGCGAGGGCTGATATGCCCCGTCGTCCTCCATCTCCAGATCCCACCACCATTTTTTGATAGGGTTGATCGAGCCTTTGCCCACCAGGTCATCAAGATTTGCCAAAGCCTTCGCTGCTTGTGGAACGGTCATGGCCAATTTGCGAAACGGCGCTTCTGCAAACAGCCCTTCAAGGTTCCAAGGGCAGGTTTTCATACATCGGCCGCACATTGCTCCGTTCTTCTGGCTGACGCGATAAGTGGTGCATTTCTGACTGTCGGATTTCCAGATCTCATAGCCATTGAACATCAGTTTCGGACCAGCCGTGATCGCGCCGCTGGGACACTCGCGGGCGCATTTATTACAGGCGTCACAGAACCTCTGCAGGCCGAAATCAATGGGCTTGTCATGGGTCATCGGCATATTGGTCGTGACCACACCAGATTTCAGGCGCGGCCCCAGGAACGGGTTCAGGATCACCTCTCCAATCCGTGACACCTCACCCAGGCCTGACAGCAGCAAAAGTGGCGGGTGCAACACCTCTTCATCCATCACCGAATGCACTTTTGCCTCAAACCCGAGGTTGCGAAGATGTTGCGCAAGTACGCCGCCCAACAGGGAAAACCGCAGATACGCGCGCATGGATTGGGCACAAGCGATCCAGTCATCGCCAGATGCGCCCTCCATCGTTTCATGTCCCTGATCGACGATCATGGATATCGCGTGGTTATGATACGGCGTAATCGGGTCGCCGTTCACATCATGGCTGTAATAGGCCCAGTCCGGGCAGGCCGACAGCCCCACGGCATCAATCCCAAGAAAATAGAGAGCCGCCTTAATATTTGCCGCATTGTCAGCGGCAGAAGCGTCGCAAGGCGCGCCAACCGGCCCCCCATCCTGCAACAAAACGAACGCCCCAAGCGACGGACGAAATGCAAAGGCTGCGGCGGATTTGCGGACGTAATTCCCGTTTTTCGTAGCCTCCTGCACATGTTTGCCCATGTCGCCAAAAAGGCCGCGCACAAACATGTTTGCCCGTTTAGGCACCCGGGCCACATTGGGTTGGTCAATATAGGTTGTCGGTTCATCCACGCGTTTGAGCGTCTCGAAGGGATGCGGGCCATCCGCAAAATTGCGCGCGAAGAACGGGTCGCGCGTGCGGGCCGTTTTGGAGTGATCGCCAAGGCCGGTTTGGTAGCTTCCGGGGGGCTTTTGGCCTGGCACCAAGGGGTGGTCAGGCGTCATCTGAAGTGTTGTCGTGACCGCCGCCAGCCCGTAGCGGTCGCCTGTGAACGGGTTGACCAAAGCGCCGTTTTCCAAAGCGACAAGGCCCGAAAGAGCCGCAAGAGCGCCCAAGTGAACATCTGTCGCGGCCATCGAATGCGCGCGCGCTTCGTAGCCCAAAGTACGGATGTAGCTCGCCAATGTAACGGCTGTCTCGGCTCCGCGCAGGCAAGCCCGTTGGGGCAGGGCATCCTTGATCCAATCGGCCCCGGGTTCACCGGGTTTAGGATTGCGCGGATGGTCGTATAGAAAGACCAAAGCATGGGTATGGTGGCGGCAATCGACGGGTGGCAATGCCATGCTTTCCCGCAACCCCGCCATAATCACATCAATTCCCGCAGCCAGCGAGCTTGGCTGCATGACGCGCAACTTATCTGCCAGCCTGTCGACGTCGGGGTTGACCACGGGCGAATCCAGCCATGCTGCTGACGAAACCTGACAAACCCCGACCATGCTGGCATCACAATAATAGCCGAAAGCCTTCAAATGCCGCGCGCGTTCCTGCGGGTCTGGCGGGATCTCTGCGATTTCGCGCTTGACCATCCCGTCTCGGGTTGCATCCAGCATCGCCTGATACTCCTGCATCGCATTCACAATGCTGAATGGGTCATCGGGGCGCCGGAAAGACACAGGAGTGAAAGGCGGTAAAGCACTGATGTCAATCGTGGATTGACGCGCCAGTTTTTCCAGTGGAAACGGACCCAGATGCATTGGACGGGACTTATAGGATCGAAGCTTTAGCATGCGCGCAACTTCCGTACCGCGCGTGCGTGTGTCAATGACTGCGAGGGAACAGCACCGTGATCAAAGGCCTCATCTTCGACAAGGACGGCACGCTTTTCGAATTTAACGCGACCTGGGGCGCGTGGGCGGGACATATGATCAGACAAGAGGCCAAAGGGGATCCTGAACGGATTGCTGTACTTGCCAGCGTCATGGGTTATGACCTCCAGACGAAACGTTTTTTGCCCGGCAGCGTTGTCATCGCTTCTACCGTCGAAGAGACAGCCACCGCGATGCTCACTGCTCTGCCAGGCGAAACGCTGGATACCATAATTCCCCGCGTGAATGCGATGCAGGAGTATCAGGCGATGCTGGATGCAACCCGAGACGGGATGGTCAA
>JBCBGX010000156.1:0-5404 GCA_038526325.1 Pseudomonadota bacterium
TATTTTATTGCGGCCTACCTTGTCATGTCGCTGCTGAAGCTGCGCACATTTCTTGAACATCAGGCGCATGAACGCGCGAGCGGGCGCAGTGTGGTGATCGAAGATCGCGGGCCGTTTGCCCTTCTGTTTCTCAACAATAACCTGCATGTGGTTCATCACATGCATCCAAGCGTTCCATGGTATGATCTTCCGGCGCTCTACCGGTTACGAAAAGATCATTACCTGCGGCGGAACGGGGGCTATGTCTATCGGTCCTATGGCGAAGTCTTTGCGCGCTACTTTTGGCGTCGAAAAGATCCTGTTGCGCATCCGTTGTGGCGCAGACATTAGGAACCCGTCTCGGGTATAGTATCATTTTGGTGGCATTACCCTTGCTGATAACGGTCTTCGTTTTGCGTGCGATGACAATTTTATCGCCTGTATGGTGATGTACCGTTCGGCACACCGGCCCTCCGACAACCGATTAAGCTATCGGTAGAAAATCGGGGAAGTCCATGTCTACATCCAGCACAAACATCAATACTCAGAATCGCGTTGCAACGCCCCCACCTCTTTCTAGCCCTGACCAGAATAAAGGTGCTGCAATTCAAGACAGGCCTTTTTCTTCATTGGACCGTGCAGCACCGTCGGCACCACAAAGGATGAAGGGCGTAAAGAAAAATCGGCTCGGCCTGAGCCCGTTCAAATTCAATTTCGGTCAGAAAAAACCGGTTGACCCCCAGCCAAGGCAGCCTGCAGCACAGCCGAATGCTCGTCTTGCGGATGCTGGGCGCTTTGGACAATCTGGCGCGCTTGCTTCGGTGACCATTTTAGACACACCATACGCACCTCGTCATGACGCTGCCGACAGGACGGCGACCGAAGCTGCTGCAAATCCGCGTGACGCCAACAGGGAAGAACCCCAGGGCCGGACGGCCAATCCGAGGCGATCAAAACCTGCATCAGTCTTCAAAAGGGCCAGCGATTTCTGGGAGCGTAACCGACCAAATATAACCCGACCGGCGAGTCATTTTGTCCGTATCGATGGGCAAAAGATCCTGTTGCCGCCAAAAGTAAACGGCTTGTCGCGTACAGAAATACAACAAAATCAGGTCTTTATTGCCCAAAACATGTCTCAGCAGGGTATCGATCATGCGCGCACATTGAGTCTCCCCATTTTGTTGATGGCGGCGTCTCCTGAAACCATGGAGGCCTTTCGGATTGTTTTGAGCGAAGGGAATGCCAAGGTGCACCTTAAATTCGAGGCTATGGGGGGGTACACCCCCACGGTGATAGACGGCAGAACACAGGTTGATGGTGAGTATCGTCAGGAAATTCCGGTCGATAGGTCTAGCCTCGAAGCTGTTCCGCTTGCGTCACAAATGGCCGACGGCATAGTTCAACAACTTATAAACATTAGGTCTTTACCGGATGCGGCACAGCAGTTGCCAGATAGTGCTAAAGATTTAGCTGTCGTTTCAATCCAAGATGCTCACCGGGCGATATTCCCGGACGTCTAATGCTTTTTGGGAGAACCCTAACCAGCCAGTGCTGCCTGAAATGACTGTTTGAGGCACGCTGGCTGAGCCATGGTCTTTCTGAAACCATGTTAAGTTGTGCAAGCGACAACTGGTACACCGTTGCGTTTGGGTGCATAGGCGCCTCATGGAACCCTGGATTGCCATAACCTTGGGCGCGGCGGCCGCGCAGACGTTGCGCTTTACGCTGCAAAAGCACCTGAAGGCGACGCAATTGTCGACGGCCGGCGCCACCTTTGCGCGGTTCGTCTATTCTGCCCCTTTGGTGGCCATCATCGCATCGCTCTACGCAAGTACATCCGGGCAGGGGGTGCCACAGGTGCCGTTAGAGTTCTGGCCTTACATGCTGGCGGGCGGAACATCGCAAATCCTTGCCACCATGTGCGTCGTCGCACTTTTTGCGCACCGGAACTTTGCGGTCGGGATCACCTTTAAGAAAACAGAGGTTTTGCTGAGCGCGCTATTTGGATTTCTGAGCTTGGGGGACACGTTCACCGGTTGGGCGATTTTCGCAATGTGCGTTGGCCTTGTCGGGGTGCTGCTGCTTTCTGATCCTCCGGGTGGCAGCGGTCCGTGGCATCAACGCATTTTTAACCGGGCGACGGCGTTGGGGATTGGCGCTGGTGTCCTTTTTGGCATTTCCGGTAACGGCTATCGCGGAGCATCTTTGTTGCTGGGTGACGGAGACGTCTTTTATCGCGCCATCATCACCCTCACGTTGGTGACTGCTTTTCAAACCCTGGCTATGGCGCTTTATCTGGCCTGGCGTGAACGTGGCCAAATCACAGCCGTGTTGCGCGCATGGCGGGTTGCGGGGCTCGTCGGGGTCACAAGCATGATCGGGTCAATGTGCTGGTTCACAGCCTTCACGATGCAAAATGCGGCCTATGTCAACGCGGTCGGACAGGTTGAATTGCTGTTCTCTTTGATCATCGGAGCGTTCGTCTTTGGTGAAAGGGTCGGTGCACGCGAATGGCAGGGACTGACCTTGCTTACCGCCAGCATCATCATTCTGGTTCTGGTCGTCTAAAGCGGCGTATTATCGTTTAAGCGAGAGATGAGATGCGCTTCATCATCGTTACGGAAGAACGGAACCGATGCTGGTGGGCCTTCGTTATTCAAATGAGACACCAGTTCGGCTAGCACGACCTGAGTGATAAAGGGCAAATTGAACTGACGGGCTGCTTCCAGTGGCACCCATTGTAAATGCGACAGCTCGTCTTCGGCGTTACCGAAATCATCTGGATCAGTGACAAGATCCTCTGCAAAGGCAAGGAAGAACCGCGCGTCAAATCTCCTTGGCCGCCCGGTGGGTGTGACGGCCCGGAAGAAAAACTGCAGCGCTGCGGCGTTGGGTTGATGCCCGGTTGCCGCGAACCCACGCCATCCACGTGGCGGATTTGGCCACGCGCGGGCTACCCCGATTATTTGCCCGGTTTCCTCCCAAAGTTCACGTATGGCCGCCGCTGCAAGCGCCTGAGGTGGCACATCACTTTCACTCGTCAGTCTGCGTTGATCCATCGGCGATAAGGGGTTGAGTGGCACACTGGCATCATTTGGGTCAACCGCCCCGCCAGGAAATACAAACTTGCCGGGCATAAAGGCGGCGTTTGCGCCGCGTTGACCCATCAACACGGCTGGGCGCCCCTGATTGCGCACCACCATAATCGTAGCGGCATCTTTGATCGGTGTGTCATCCATATCTGGCAATATCCAAGCGGATCAGGCCTTATACCCAAACCCATGCATGCGCCGGGCCCATTGAATGCCCACAATCATACCTTTCAGTCGTGGCAACAATACCAGCGACAAGGCAACAGCCCCAACGCTTAGCACTGTGGCCATGACCCAAGGCTCTGGGCGCCAAGCCACCCACATGATATGGATCGCAAAGCCAATGATATGGGCGACCAGCAGAATTGTGAGGTAAGCCGGACCATCATCGGCGCGATGATGATGGAGTTCTTCACCACAGGTATCGCATGTGTCCGTAACTTTCAGGTAGCGCACATATAAATGTCCGTTGCCGCAATGTGGGCATCTGCATCGCAACCCGTTCACCAGCGCCGGTCGCATGGGACGGTCTTCGTTCATGAGTGCGGTCTCAGTCATCTGCATCTCCACAAGTATCAGCCTGCATCGCTCATTTGCTGCTGTAAGAAAAGGGGGGTGCGCTGATTTGCAAGAAAAGATCGTACCTTTGCGACGGAAATTTGAATTGACCACGTTCAACAAGGGTCGACGGCGCGTAAGGCCGTTTTGCAAAATAAAAGGAAACACAATGAAAAAGACGATCTTTTTGACGGCCATACTTTCGGCGGTCGTATTGAGCAGTGCCACAGTCCACGCCCAACAAACACCGCGCGAGCGGCCGGATTTTTCCACGCTGGACCTGAATGGTGATGGTCAGTTGACACAGGAAGAACTGCAGGCCCGGAGTGATAGCCGGTTTTCAGACGCCGATGCCAATGGTGATGGGGGCCTCTCGGTCGAAGAGCTGACCGCGGCTGCAGATGCGCGACGCGCAGACAGGATCTCGCGCATGATGGAGCGTTTTGACGAAAATGGTGACGGCATCCTGCAAAGATCAGAACTGCCAGAGCGTGGTGACCGTGCTGAGCGCATGTTTGAACGGGCAGATGAAAACGGTGACGGCACTATTTCCCAAGCCGAATTTGAGGCGGCGCAAGACCGCTTAGGTGGTCGCAAAGGCCAACGTGATCGCGGATGAATGCGGCAGTGATAGGGGGTGACTTTTTGCCCCCTGTCATTTGCACCTTTGGCATGCGTGCGATAGCAAAGCAGCAGATGAACACCAAGCTTGATCAACTGGTTGGGGTTTCGGACGCCGACCTATTGGTTGCCTTTGCCGAAGGTAATGCGCAAGCTGCGCGCGATTTGACGGCGCGCCTGTTACCCCGCGTTTTGGCGCAGGCAGTCCGGATGCTGGCCAACCAGGCCGAGGCCGAGGATGTCGCTCAAGAAGCGATGATCAGATTGTGGAAAATCGCGCCGGATTGGCGCAAGGGCGATGCGCTCGTCAGTACGTGGCTCTACCGCGTCGTCGCCAACCTGTGTACAGATCGGCTGCGAAAACGACGAACGAGCATGTCGCTTGATCAGATTGCTGAGCCGCAAGACGACACACCTGATGTCGTAGCACGGATGCAAACGCAGGCACGGCTCAGGGCGCTATCGGATGCGTTGGCACAACTGCCTGAACGACAGGCCCAAGCCGTTGCTTTGCGACATCTTGAAGGGCTATCGAACCCCGAAATAGCGCAAGTCATGGACATCAGCGTGCGGTCCGTGGAAAGTCTAACTGCACGTGGAAAACGTGCCTTGGCCGATGTTTTGGCCGGGCGAAAGGCAGAATTGGGATATGACGATGACTGACCCAAATGATGACATGCTTGACGATTTATTGGCAGAAGCCAGACGGCAAGCGCCAACACCAAGTGATGCGCTTTTGGCCCGTGTCATCGACGATGCGCTGCCGCCCCCCCATAAAGCGCCGCGGCAGACATGGGACTTCATCACCCCCTTGTTTGATGTGATCGGTGGCTGGCCGTCGGCGGGCGGGCTTGTCGCTGCGACGCTTGCCGGACTGTGGCTTGGCATTGCGCCACCAGCTGCGGTGCAGGATCTTGCCGCATCGGCACTGGGCACACCCGTCACAGTTGGCATTTTTAGTGACGAACTGGCCTTTGATATGGGGGGGCTTGCCGATGGATGATCAAACAAAGCCGTCAGCCAAGCCTTCGCGACTTTGGCGTTTCGTTCTAGTGGTGTCGCTCGCGCTCAATCTTGCTGTGGTGGGGCTCTTTGCCGGGGCAGCGACATCTGGTCGATGGAAAGATGGACCGCCACCAAATTTCGATGTCGGG
>JBCBGX010000157.1:0-5388 GCA_038526325.1 Pseudomonadota bacterium
GTTTGGTTGAATGTCGGGGTGGCATGCAATTCCCCTTCTTTCTCATCATATTGCCATAAATACTCAAATAAAACAAAGATTTAACACGCGATACCATCAGCTTGACTCTGGCTGCTCTGCCACCTAGACCATCCTCAACCTTTCGAGGGGCCCAACCCATGTCTGACACGCAAGATGCTGATCGTCTTAAGGCGCTTGAAGCAAAGATCGCGGCGCTCAAAGAACCGGTGGGGGAAAAGCACCATTCGGAAGAACACTATTCTCAGGCGCAATTAGCCTGGCGGATGGTGATAGAGCTTGTTTCCGGTCTGGGGATCGGGTTTGGCATCGGATATGGGTTGGACAGCCTGCTTGGGACCCGACCGTTTTTGATGGTGCTGTTTATATTCTTTGGCCTCGCGGCGGGTGTCCTGACCATGATGCGATCTGCCAAAGAGGTGCAGGAAAAACGACTGGCAGCAGCCAGTAAAGACGAGGGCGACGCGCGTGGCTGAAGAAAAAGCAGAAGGTGGTTTGGTCTTTCACCCGTTGGACCAGTTTATTGTCAAACCGCTTTTCGGTGACGGCCCGGTTCAGTGGTACACAGTCACGAACCTCACGTTGTGGATGGCGATTGCCTTGCTCGCAATCGTTGGAGTGTTTGTGTTGGGCAGCCGCGGCCGCGCCGTGATCCCAACGCGGATGCAGTCCATTGGCGAGCTGATTTACGGCTTTATTTACAAGATGGTTGAGGATGTGACTGGCAAGGATGGGGTGAAATACTTCCCTTACATCATGACCTTGTTCCTGTTCATATTGTTCTCGAACTACCTTGCCTTGATCCCGATGTCATACTCGCCCACTTCGATGATCGCGGTGACGGCCATTCTTGGCTTTGGGGTCTTTATCTGCGTGACAGCGCTTGGCTTTATCCTGCACGGAACGAAGTTTCTGGGCCTGTTCTGGATGTCCGACGCCCCTGCAATCCTGCGTCCGATCATTGCGGTGATCGAGGTGATTTCCTATTTCGTCCGCCCTGTCAGCCACTCCATCCGTTTGGCGGGCAACATCATGGCGGGTCATGCGGTGTTGAAGGTGTTTGCGGGCTTTGCTGCCCTGACGCTGGTCAGCCCTGTCGCCATATTTGGCATCGTCGCAATCTACGGTCTTGAAGTGCTGGTTTGCGGCATTCAGGCCTATGTTTTCACCATTTTGACATGTGTGTACCTCAAGGACGCACTGCATCCCGCACACTAACGACGATGGGTGAAATCACCCATCCTATAGATAACTTCCAATCGTAAGGAGAATTCACAATGGAAGGCGAACTCGCTCATATCGGCGCTGGTCTGGCTGCAATCGGTTCTGGTGCTGCTGCTATCGGTGTTGGTACCGTTGCTGGTAACTACCTGGCAGGCGCGCTGCGCAACCCATCTGCGGCTGCTGGTCAGACAGCAACACTGTTCATCGGTCTGGCTTTTGCTGAAGCGCTGGGGATCTTTGCATTCCTTGTCTCGCTTCTGCTGATGTTCGCCGTTTAAGACACACCCATATCCTTACGGCTGGCAGGTCGATATGACCTGCCAGTAAACTTCAAAGGTATTCGGGGGCCATCATGGCAACAGAAACAACAGACGCCGCAGGGGTTTGCGTTGATGCAGGGGGCAGCGCCCTTGGCATGCCGCAGCTTTGTGCGGATTGGATGCCAAACCAGATTTTCTGGTTGGTGGTCACGCTCGCGGCGATTTATTTCGTGATGTCGCGCATCGCCTTGCCGCGCATTGGGGCGGTTCTGGCAGAGCGATCAGGCACGATCACAAACGATATTGCCGCAGCCGAAGAACTAAAGATCAAGGCGCAAGAAGCAGAAGCCGCTTATGAAAAAGCACTCGTAGATGCACGCGCCGAGGCAGCAAAAATCGTTGCCGAAGCCAAGGCGGAGATACAAGCAGAATTAGATGTCGAGTTGCAAAAGGCCGACGCCGAGATTGCTGCCAAGACCGCCGAAAGTGAAACCGCAATCGCAGAGATCCGCGATGGCGCAGTCAGGAGCGTAACTCAAGTCGCCAAAGACACCGCCAAAGAGTTGGTATCAGCCATGGGTGGCTCTGCCGATGCAAAGACCATCACCGCCGCGGTGACCGCAAGGATGAAGGGGTAGGATCATGAGACTGACACTGCTTGCCCTTTTGACCCTTGGTGCCACGCCTGCCCTTGCTGCGGGTGACAAGCCTTTTTTCTCGCTTGCGAATACCGACTTTGTGGTCACTATCGCGTTCCTGATTTTCGTCGGCATCCTCGTTTACTTCAAAGTGCCAGGCCTTGTCGGTGGCCTTCTTGATAAGCGGGCAGACAGCATCAAGGCCGAGCTGGATGAAGCGAAAGCTCTGCGCGAAGAAGCCCAGTCTTTGCTGGCCTCTTATGAGCGCAAGCAAAAGGAAGTTCAGGAACAAGCCGAACGTATCGTGGCGTCTGCAAAAGAAGAAGCAACAACCGCTGCGGCGGCCGCAAAGGACGATATTGCAGCATCCATCACGCGTCGCTTGGCCGCCGCTGAGGAACAAATCGCCTCTGCTCAGGCGTCTGCTGTCAAGGACGTGCGTGATCGAGCGATCGCTGTGGCCGTTGGCGCTGCGAAAGATGTTATGGCTCAGCAGATGGACGCAAAATCTGCTGGTGACATGATTGATGCATCAATAGCGACGGTTGCCGAAAGGCTGCATTAAGCAACCTAAAATTCAGCTGGATTCAGGCCCGTTTGTGTTAATGCAGACGGGCCTTTTTTGTTGACAGGCCCGAAACGGCTTGAGACCGTTCCAAAGGGGGTTTTAGGAGACACATAATTCCGACTTTGTCCTTTGCCCTGCGCCTAAGTGCTGTTTATTTTCTAATCGTTGCTTCAGTGACTTTTGTGGCATACGAGCTTTTTGTGCCTCCGTTTCCAATAATGCGGATCCTGACGCTGCTGCTGCCACTACAAATGCTACTGGTGGCCCTTTGCGTCGTCGTTGTTCGATGGCGTCTTGAATGGTCACACATTGGTTTTGGCCCGATCCGCTGGTTGGCGCTTTTGTGGTTGGCCCCCTCGATCACTCTTATGGCCTATATGGTAGCAGATCTGACACTACATCTGAGTTGGGAGATGCTCCGAGAAATTGGTTGGGTAAGCCTTTGTTTGCTCATAGTTGTGCCAATTCTGATTGCATTCAGCGAAGAGGTCATGTTTCGTGGGATCCTGCTGCGCGGGGCTATGTGCCAGATGTCGACTGTGTCGGCCATGCTGATGAGTGCAGCAGTCTTTGCGTCTATGCATGCGATCAGCGGGTTCGTTGTTCTGGCGTTTTGGCCCACACTGCATCAGGTGGCGCTAACTTTCTGTGTCGGTTTGTTCCTGGCACCTGTAGCTTTGGCGCTTGGGACCCTGTGGCCCCTGATCACGTGGCACGCCGCGTGGAACTTCATCGTCTTTGGGTCTGAGTTGGTACAGGTTGACCACCCCCAGACTTTACCAGGGCTGCTGATCCAGTTCATCTGGTGCCTGCCGCTTTGGAACAAGGCTATCCGTACTGAACGCGACTAACGCTCTTGCTCATGTTCATAGCGTTTTCTGGAATAGACTTCGTCGCGTTCCGTCTTTTGATGCTGGGCGAGCGCTTCGTCGACAAAATTAAGGTGCTGTTCGACGGCTTGGCGCGCGGCGCTAGGGTCACGCCTTTGCAAGGCGGCGTTGATTTGGCGATGCTGATCTAACAGCATATCGCGGGTTGTACGCTGTTTGAACATGATGGACCTGTTATAAAAGACGCCTTCCCGCAACAGTTCATACATCGACCTCATCATGTGCAGCATAATGATATTATGGCTTGCCTCGATGATCGACAGATGAAAATTCGCATCCAGACGGGCCTCATCGGCCGGATTGCGCTTTTGGTGTGCGGCCTCCATCTTTATGAAGATCGTGTCTATCACTTTCAAATCGGTGTCACTTGCCAAATTCGCAGCGCGCTCTGCTGCCAGCCCCTCCATATCGCGGCGAAAGCCGATATAATCGAACACAGCCTGTTCATGTGTTGAGAACAACGTGACCAGAGCTGGGGAAAAGGCAGAGCCTAAGACATCGGCCACATAAACACCTGCACCAGCCCTTGTCGTGAGCAACCCCCGGTCCTGCAGGTTGCCCAGCGCTTCGCGCAAAGAGGGGCGCGACACGGCCATCCGTTCGCTGAGTTCCCGTTCCGACGGCAGGCGTTCGCCCGGGCGAAGAATGCCACGCAAGATTAACTCTTCGACCTGTTTCACCACACCGTGGGACAGTTTTTCCTGTTGTATGGGTTCAAATGGCATGTGCTCAACCTTGCTGTATTGGTCAAATGATATGACCAATGTCAAAGGGCGACAACAAAAAAGGGCCGCATGACTGCGGCCCAATGTGTTCAAGACCGGTCAGCTTAGTTCGGTGTGATAACGATTTCGACCCGACGGTTGGCCTGCTTGCCAGCTGCCGTCTGGTTTGACGCCACTGGCTGGCTTTCACCTGCGCCAAGCGACCGGACGCGGCTGGGGGACACACCGCCGCTCAGCAGGACAGAGGCTACAGCCTGCGCACGACGCTGCGACAGATCTTGGTTGAATGATGCGGAACCGTCACTGTCGGTGTGACCAATGACGTTGACTGTTGTGTCTGGGTAATTGTTCAGAGAATTTGCCACGATCAGCAATTCGCGCTGCGATACGCTAGAGATGGCCGTACTGTTGGTCGCAAAAAGCAGGTCCTGAGACAGAACTACCCGCAAGTCGGTCCCGTTATTGGAAACGCCAACATCCTGACGCAAAGCGCGACGCAGTTCCTCGGCCTGGCGATCAAGGCTATTGCCGACTCCTGCACCTACACCTGCACCCAACGCCGCCCCGATCAGCGCGGCTTGGTTGCGCTCCCGGATTGTGCCGTCATTGTTCGTCAGAGCGCCGACCAACGCGCCGCCGGCGGCGCCGATCAGTGCGCCTTGTTGGGTGTTTTGGTTCGCGTTCGGACCGGTCGGGTCACATGCTGCAACAAATGTCAGCGACGCCGCCGCGAGCATGAGTGGAAATTTCGTCAATGTCATGGTCATGGTTCCATTTGATATAAATGCGCAAACAGCGCGGTTGGATGGGTCAGCATATGCCCATTTATTCCATGATATCCAATAACGCAGCGGTGAATAGCAAGGTTTTGCCTACCTTAACTCACACCCGCCGATGCATCTGCGCGTGCGGACTCCCAGGCCAGCATGGCCCGTTTGACAGGCAAACCCCAATGATATCCGCCCAAGGCGCCTGATTTCCGCAACGCACGGTGACAAGGGATCAGCCAACCGACCGGATTGCGCCCAACGGCTGTGCCAACGGCACGGACGGCTTTGGGGCTGC
>JBCBGX010000158.1:0-5376 GCA_038526325.1 Pseudomonadota bacterium
AGAACGGTTCCGAAATGTTCGATAAGGCTTTCAGCTTGCGTGTTGGACAGGTCCTGACGCGCAATCATGACATGCTCGTATAGCGGCATGCGGTCTCCAGTTCATATATCGGCGCACTTCAAAGAATGGGCAGCTTATCCCGAACGTCCCATCCACGAGAGGCTGCGCAGTTCATAACGTTTGCCCGGGAATGCGGCCTTATACATAGGCTACGTACTGATGCAAGCCTTGCAAAAGCCCGAATGTGAGTCTCTTTGGCAACAATGCCAGATTTCTTAACGATGCCTTGAGCTTGCCCATATATTGCCTGCTTTACTGTGCAACCAAAAGCAGTGCGCAAGGAGAACGCTCATGTCAGAAATGCAGGCATCCATCGTCGAAATGCAAGGTGACCTCGCCAAACCGTCCAGTTTTACGGTGGAAGAGATTTTCTGGGGTTACATCATTCGATCTGGTCGTGGGCCGTCGCTAGGCGTGGCTGTCGCACAGGCCGTATGTTTCTTTTTTGGTGTATGTCTTTTGACTGCGGCTGTTGGGATCCTGGTCTTGCCGGCCCTATTTTTTGACGGTGGGATCGGTACAATGCGCTTGGGAGCGGCTGCGTTATTTGGCGGTACTGCGTCGTATTTACTGTGGTTTGCAAGCCGTGGCACCCAGGCAGAGGTGCATGTCGACACCAGCGTTGGTGAAGTGCGCGAAGTTATTTGCAATCGCGCAGGCAAGCCAACAAATGTGGGTGCCTATGGGTTCGACACGATTGGCGGAATTTACCTCAATACAGATGACAGCACCGGGCGGGCGGTCTTGTCGCTTCGGTATCGCAATACATCGCAGACCGTTATGGTCGCCGAAGGAACAGAAGCACAGTTAGTCGGATTACGAGACCGTCTTGCTGCAGATCTGATGGTGACGCCGACCACGTCGGCACGTGCAGCCTAGCGGCTGGAAATGGCAACCACCGCTGTTTCGGTCATATCAAACGGACGACAAGCGAGGCTGATGCGACCGCAGGCAGACTTACTAATCGTTTGGAGCTGAGTGTGCTTCGCCGCTGAAAACGCTGTGATGAACAGAATTTGTTCACAATTGTGGAGTTGCTCATAGGCCCGGCACGCTATCTTTGTGTGGTACAACCTTAGGTCACGCAAGGAGATCACCGTGAAAACCGTACTTACTGCAGCCGCTCTGGCCGCTTCGACAACATTGGCATCCCCGGCCTTGGCAACGGCTGAAAAATTTGTCCTGGATGCCAGCCACAGTCAAATTTTGTTCACTTACGATCATTTGGGGTATTCTACGACATATAACATGTTTTCCGGCTTCGACGGCGAAATCATGTTTGATCAGGAAGATCCGTCATCGTCGTCAGTAAGCGTGTCATTCCCAGTTCGCACGATGTTTACGGGTTGGGAAGCGCGGTTTGAGCATTTTATGGGTGATGATTTCTTCGGTGCTACGGAAGACGAAATGGTCACGTTTCAGTCCACATCAATCGAAGTCACAGATGACGATACCGCCTTAATCACTGGGGATCTGACATTGAATGGCGTGACGAAACCGGTTGTGCTGGACGCGAAGCTGAACCAGGTTGGAATGCACCCGATGGCCGACAAACCTTGGGCTGGGTTTGATGCTACGACAACTCTGCTGCGGTCTGATTTCGAGGTCGGCGCGTTTGCCCCGTTTGTCAGCGATGAAGTAGAGGTTTCAATCTCGATCGAAGCTATGAAAGCTGAATAGAGGCTAGGCCATCGGCAGCCAAAAGCGGTTCCTTGCGGGGCCGCTTTTTTTACTCGGTACTCCGCGTTGCGGTCAGGTTCACATCGATCTCAACGCCGAACCCGAGATTGCTTTCGTCGTCAATACTGTTCCCGATAGCGAATGAACGCCTATCCAGTGAGACGCGCCCCGACATCACTGCAGTGTCTCCATCCAGCGCCAAGGAAAAAGGCAATGTGACGGGGACGCTAATATCTTTGATTGTCAATGTCCCAATGGCTTCATAATCGGTCTGGGCTACGTTTATTTCGGCCGTGAATGTTGCGGTTGGGAAGGCGTCAACATTAAAGAAATCTGCGCCCATGGCTTGGCTTTTCACTGACCCAAGTTCCAGTGTTCCGATGGCGATTGTCGTCGTCACATCGCCTAAGACACCGTCAGCATCAGGGTCAAATGTTATAGCAGCAGTCCAATCCTCGAACGCGCCGCTGACTGGGCTTCCGAATTGTGTCACGGTGATTTCAAGGCTGCCGTCGGTGACCTGCCAGTCTGAGGATACTTCTTCTAGGGCAACAGTAGCGTCTAGCGTTTCATGTGAATATAGCCCAGCAACTGCACCCCCGCCGGTTGCAGCGCCGTATATCGCAAGGGCTGCGACTGGCGCGATCAGATTACCCTGATGGTCTGGAACGTCCGGTAGCTGCGGTTGTCCAAACCACATTCGGCGCAGCGTCACGTCTTTGTCCACAAACTGATGTTTCAGTGCTCCGGCCATATGGAGTAGGATCGCGCCCACCATGATCTTGCTCCAGAGCCAGTGCAGACCTGCAAAAAGCTCTGATACGGTTTCGTTTTTGGGTATCAAAGGCAGGTCTTGACCAATGGGCAACAGGATTGGTGCGAACCCGGCTGAGGCGGCGTGATGGATCCACCCGGTCAGAGGGACTGCAACAAGCGAGACATATAAAAGCCAATGCACAATCTCTGCCAGTCCGGTTTCGACTTTGCGCTCTGCATGTAGCGGGCCGGGCTTGGATTGTGTCAGCGCCCAAAGAATACGGGCCAGTGCAACGAAAAAGACGATGACACCGAGGGTCTTGTGTAACGAAAACACCTGCGCTTTGAAAGCCAGCTGGTCGTTTGTTTCGTATGGAAGTCTGTTTGCGACTGCCCCCAGCGCAATCGCCGTAACGATCAGCAGCGCGGTGAGCCAGTGAAACGTTTTGGTGACTGTGCCGTAGCTTGATGCATTGTTCGAAGATGTCATTGTCTGCTCCGTCCTGTGACTAAAAGGCTAGAGCTCTTGCCAGCGGGTGCAACCTTTAGGTTTGTGCATCACCGGGCAGGACATGTGCAAAGGCAAAATACAGGCTCGCGAGCTTGTGGCGCGCCTGCGTCCGAGGTAAGCCGAGGCGAATAAGATAAGGGGTGTAGATAAGATGCGGGCATTTGTATTTCCGGGGCAGGGTGCGCAGGCGATTGGCATGGGAAAGGCACTGTCCGATGTGTATCCAGCCGCTAAGGCGGTATTTGACGAGGTAGATGACGCCTTGGGCGAAGACCTGTCAGGTCTGATTTGGGACGGCGACATCGCAGAATTGACACTGACGGCAAATGCGCAGCCAGCGCTGATGGCCACATCGATGGCGGTTATTCATGCACTTAAAGCTGAGGGTGTCGAGGTAGCCGACGTGGCTTTTGTAGCTGGCCACTCATTAGGAGAGTATTCGGCTTTGGCGGCTGCGGGGGCGTTGTCCATAACCGATGCGGCCCGACTATTGCGCGCGCGCGGCAAAGCAATGCAGGACGCGGTACCCGTTGGAGTGGGCGCGATGGCCGCCTTGCTTGGGTTGGATTTTGAGACAGCACGAGGCGTTGCCGAAGAGGCCGCCGATGGTGAAGTTTGTGAAGCCGCAAATGACAATGATCCAGGGCAGGTCGTTGTCTCTGGTCATAAGGCGGCTGTTGAGCGTGCCGTAGACATTGCAAAGGGCAAAGGGGCCAAGCGGGCACTATTGCTGCCGGTTAGTGCACCATTTCATTGCAGCCTTATGGCGCCTGCGGCAGACGCAATGGCCGAAGCCTTGGCGGATGTGCAAATCGCCTCGCCTGCAGTACCGGTTGTATCGAATGTTTTGGCGGAGGGTGTGCAAGCACCTGATCAGATCCGCAGTCTGTTGGTTGAGCAGATTACGGGGTCCGTACGCTGGCGTGAGTCTGTGACTTATATGGCGGCACAGGGTGTGACTGAGATATACGAGATTGGGGGGGGCAAGGCCTTGTCAGGGATGGTTAAGCGAATTGATCGGGCCATAACAACCACTGCGGTTGGTGATCCAGACGGCGTTTTGGCTGTGGCCGAAATGATCAATATAGCGACATAAAGAAGGGCATTTAGATGTTTGATTTAAGTGGAAAAAGTGCACTTGTTACTGGTGCTTCTGGGGGTATCGGAGGCGCAATTGCAAAGGCGCTGTATGACGCTGGAGCGACGGTTGGTCTGTCTGGTACGCGTGTTGAGCCGCTTAAGGCTTTGGCGGCGTCATTGGGGGACCGATCGCATGTTCTTCCCTGCAATCTTAGTGATGCGGAAGCGGTCAACGCGTTGCCCAAACAGGCGGCTGACGTGATGGGATCCGTAGATGTTCTGGTGAACAATGCTGGGATAACCCGTGATAACATCTTTATGCGGATGTCGGATGAAGAATGGGCCAGCGTTCTTGAGGTTAACCTGACATCCACGATGCGGCTTTGCAAAGGTGTCATCCGTGGCATGATGAAGGCGCGCTGGGGACGAATCGTCAATATTTCGTCGGTGGTTGGGGCAACCGGCAATCCTGGCCAGGCAAATTATGCCGCGTCCAAAGCCGGAATGGTCGGAATGTCAAAATCGATAGCCTATGAGGTCGCCAGCCGGGGTATTACGGTCAATTGTGTTGCGCCAGGGTTTATTACCACTGCGATGACCGAAAAACTGAATGATTATCAGAAATCGGCAATTCTGACCCAAATTCCGGCTGGCCGGATGGGGGTGGCGGATGAGATTGCGGCGGCTGTTCTATACCTTTCCAGCTCGGAAGCGGCTTATGTTACCGGTACCACCTTGCATGTGAACGGTGGCATGGCCATGTACTGATCTGGCGGTGTGAAACCGTTTGCCTAGCAGGAATTCTCTGTTATAGGCCCTGCAGATTTGCCAAAACGTGGTTGTGACGCGGCGTCACACGCAAAATGCGCAGATTGGCAAAGCCCGGCAAGTTGGGCGCAAAAACGGGCAAGAGCCCAACGTGAAAACGGGCCCCGGCCCAGAAAGACATGAGGAATTGATATGAGCGACGTTGCAGACCGCGTACGCAAGATCGTTGTTGAGCATCTTGGTGTTGAAGAAGACAAAGTGACGGAAGCTGCGTCTTTCATTGATGATCTGGGTGCGGATAGTTTGGATACAGTTGAGCTTGTCATGGCATTCGAAGAGGAATTCGGGATTGAAATTCCCGATGACGCCGCCGAAACGATCCAGACATTTGGTGATGCGGTAAAATTCATCAACGGCGCACAGTAAGCCGGTTTAGTTTTGCGATGCGGCGCCGGTTAAGGCGCCGTTTTGCGTTTTTCGGGCTTCGAGTGGATCGCTCGTATATGACCGACGGTCGCAAG
>JBCBGX010000159.1:0-5375 GCA_038526325.1 Pseudomonadota bacterium
CCAAGGGGTGGCCGCCTTTTAGGGCGGTGATACATGCAGCCCCGGTGGCGTTGATCGGGTTGATTTGCGGGTCAAAGCCAGGGCGGGTGATCACGACAGCCTCAGCCTGCATAACGGGTTTCGGCGCGTCGCTTTCCGTATTCGCGCGATAAATCGCATGGATCGGGAAATCGGACGTCACGATATGGACCGCAGGTGCGATGCGCAGCTTTACAGACATCAACTTTTCGGGGTCCAACGCGGCCAGCGCCTGACCATCCACGGGCGTCGCGTCTGCCGCGTGATAGGCGTGGCGCAAGGCCAGTTCTAGGGATGCGATATCAGGCAGGTAAGGCACGGATTTTGCAGGCTCAAACCGCGCCACAAACTGTGGCATTGCATCGCCGTAAAACATCATAAGCGGTGATTTTGGGGGATGCTTACGCAGATAGATGCCTGCCATAGCGCGAAAGAACTGATCACCCACCAGTTTGCGCACAACCGGGAATGCGGTTTCCAACGCATCCGACAGGCTAACCGCGACATTGTTGCGGTAGACGTCAAAGCGCTTGCTCGCGGTCCCGCCACCGGGGTTGATCAGACCCGCGGGAATTGGGGCTTGTGGATCAAGGATCGTTTCTTTGAAAGCGGCCTCGCTGACAGTCATGACATCACCAGCGAAAGTGCACTATCCGCGCGTTCGGTTTCGGCGGTAAGGATGGACCATTCTGGCACATCCGTGTCCCATTCAATCAACAGCGGTGTCGGGCCGGATTTGGCAAGCGTGTAGTCCAGCAGCGCCCAAACCGGATCAACCACCGCTTTACCGTGGCTGTCGATCAACAGCGGTGCGCCGGTTTCGTCTTCGTCCTCGTCATGACCGCCCAGATGGATTTCGCCAACAGCCTCTAACGGAAAGTCGTCGATATAGGCTTGTGGCGAGGTTTTGAGGTTGGTGGCGCTGACAAAGACGTTATTGACGTCCAAAAGCAGCCCGCACCCTGTGCGTTTGACGATCTCGCGTAGAAAATCAGTCTCGGACATCGTTGACTCGGTGAAAGCGAGATAGCTGGATGGGTTTTCCAGCAACATTTGGCGATCCAGCGTTTCCTGCAGCTGATTGATATGAGCAGCTACGCGGGTCAGTGTGGCTTCGTTATACGGCAGGGGGAGCAGATCGTTAAAGAAATGCGCGTCATGGGTGGACCAGGCGAGGTGTTCGGAGAAGCTTGCCGGGTTCAGCCAGCCCACCAAATGTTTCAGCCGGGCAAGGTGATCGGCGTCTAGGTCACCCTCACCGCCGATAGACAGGCCAACACCGTGGACGGAAATGGGGAAACGTTCGGCGAGGTGGCGCAATTGCGCGATCGGGCGGCCACCATCACCCATGTAGTTTTCGGCATGCACCTCTAGCCAGGCAACGGGGCCAGGATCGGCCATGATGTCGCTGTAATGCTGGGCTTTATAGCCGACACCGGGGCGGAGAGGGAGCGAGGATTGGTTGGTTGTGTCAAGCATCGGTCGATCCCAGTGGCGGTGGTGGTGGGTGGGTTTGCACCCACCCTACCATAGTTTTGCTTATGCTGGCAGGTCGCGATCCAGTTCTTCCAGCGACCCCTGACGTGGTGTGCCGTCAGCCTGTGCTGGCAGTTCCATGGCTTCGCAGGTGCCTTCTGGAACCAATGTCCAGGCATTGCCCTGATAATCAACTGTTGAGGTGCCGGCGCATGTTGTGCCTGGGCCAGCCGCACAGTCGTTTTCACCGGCCAAAGACACACCGAAGCACTTTACATTGGCTTGAGCAGTGGCGGTGGTGGACAGGCCGGCAACAGCCGTTGCGACCGCACTAGCGAGGACGAGGGTTTTGGTTGCGTTGGACATCATAGGTTCCTTTGGTTGGTTGAGTTGGATCAACACGCCTTGAATGCGATGCCTAAACTTTAACCAGTGTAGGTATGAAGATACTACTCACAGACGCGTGCATCGCATTTCCGTGAGGTATTCCGCGCCTGGGATTGAGCGAAATCAGCCATCAATGGCCAAAAACTACAAACCCGCCAGGACATCCGGCGGGTTTGTTACAATGATCGCTCACGAAATGTTACAAAAGATCGGGCGGTGTCGCCTCTTTTGCCAGCTTTGCAACAATTTCATCCAGTGATGTTACAGATGTCTTGTTTTCACCTAGGCGACGGACGGTAACCGTCTTGTCGTCCACCTCGCGTGCGCCAAGGGCAAGTATCACCGGAACCTTGCCGACCGAGTGTTCGCGGACCTTGTAATTGATCTTTTCGTTACGCAGATCGAATTCTGCCTGCACGCCCGCCGCCTTTAGTGCTGCCACAACCTCTGCAGCATAGTCATCTGCCTCTGACACAATTGTCGCAACCGCTACCTGACGCGGGGCGAGCCAGAATGGCAGTTTGCCTTCCCAGTTCTCGATCAGAATGCCGATAAACCGCTCCAGTGATCCGAAAAGGGCCCGGTGCAGCATGACCGGCGCCTGTTTTTCGCCAGAAGCGTCTACGTAAGTGGATCCGAAACGTTCAGGTAGATTGTAGTCGACCTGCAGAGTTCCACATTGCCAGTCGCGCCCGATGGCATCGCGCAAGACATATTCCAGTTTGGGTCCATAAAACGCACCCTCACCTTCGAAAATGGTATAGGACATCCCCGCCCGATCCAGTGCGGTTTTCAAAGCACCTTCTGACAGGTCCCAGCTTTCGTCGCTGCCGATTCGGTTATCTGGCCGGGTCGACAATTTGACATGAACGTCTTCGAACCCGAAATCGCGGTAGATCGACAAAATTAGGTCGTTCACCTTTAGGCATTCGTCGGTCAACTGCTCTGGCGTACAATAGATGTGGGCATCGTCTTGGGTAAAGCTGCGGACACGCAACAGCCCATGCAGCGCACCTGACGGTTCATATCGATGCACCTTGCCAAATTCGGCGATCTTCATGGGCAGATCGCGGTAGCTGCGCAGGCTGTGATTATAGATCATCATATGCCCTGGGCAGTTCATGGGCTTGAGCGCGTAGTCCCGGTCATCATGTGTTTGCGCCAAGAACATGTTTTCCATGTAGTTGAACCAATGGCCGGATGTCTCCCACAGGGTGCGGTCCATGATATCTGGCGTGTTGACTTCGATATACCCGGCTGCCTCTTGTCGGCGACGCATATAGGCGATCAGGTTCCGGAAGACGCGCCAGCCACTGGGATGCCAGAAGACCGAACCGGGCGCGACCTCTTCAAAATGAAACAAGTTCATTTCGCGGCCAAGCTTGCGGTGATCGCGTTTAGCCGCCTCTTCCAAAAAGTTCAGATGCGCGCGCAGGTCCTCTTTGTTCCTAAAGGCCACGCCGTAGATGCGTTGCAGCATTGCGCGGTCACTATCGCCACGCCAATAAGCGCCAGCTACCGACATCAGCTTAAAGGCGTCGGCGGGCACCTGGCCAGTATGCTGCAAATGTGGCCCACGGCACAGGTCTTGCCAATCCCCATGCCAATACATCCGTAAGGGTTCGTCGCCCGGAATGCTCTCGATCAGTTCGACCTTATAAGGCTCACCCCGGTCCCTGTAGTACTGGATTGCCCTGTGCCGTTCCCAAATCTCGGTCCGGACCTCATCACGCTTGTTGATGATCTCCTTCATCTTTTTTTCGATCAGGGCGAGGTCTTCGGGCACGAATGGCTCTGCCCGGTCGAAATCGTAATACCAGCCGTCTTTGATAACGGGGCCGATGGTGACCTGCACGTCAGGCCAGATTTCCTGCACGGCCCGCGCCATGATATGGGCAAGGTCGTGACGGATGAGTTCCAGTGCGGGTTCTTCGTCTTTCATTGTGTTGATGGCGATGCTGCTGTCAGCCTCAATCGGCCATTGCAGGTCCCAATGCTGGCCGTTCACAGTAGCGCTAATCGCCTTTTTGCGCAGTGAATTAGAGATTTCGGCGGCGACATCGGCAGGGGTAATGCCCGCGTCGTAATCGCGCGCGTTGCCGTCAGGAAAAGTAAGGGAAATCTGGGCCATCAGCCTCAAGCTCCTCGTCGGTTTGGCGCCTACAAAACGCCCGGTTGCGGGTTATGTGTTGGCGCTACATGACGTTATGCGACCCTTTGGTCAAGGGGTTGCGGGTGGCTCATGATTTGTATGCAGAGATATACGTTGACTGCGACATGTAGTCGGTTAAAAGCGACAGTGTTTCCGATATGAAACCTAGATGTTGGGGGATCACCATGCCGCGCTACAACCGCCAGTTTGACCTGAGTATTGCCGATGTCGACATGATCGAAGAGGCGTTGCGCGCGCGGGGACGGGAATTGTCGCGGATGCGGTTGGCGCTGTCCGAGGAAAACCCGGCGCATCTGGAATCGATTCGGGTGATTGAACAAGACCAGCGGGCGAATGAGGAACTGCTGGGTCGGCTTCATGATCAGAAGATCTTTTACCGGCCCAAGACGGCGGTGTATGTCGGAGGCTGATTGTTGAAACTGCGTACAGAACGTGTATGCACGGCGTTAAGAAGCCGTACATACACTTCGTCATACCACAGCTAGGTTGCGAATACCGCGTAGGCCATGATCAGGCAGCAGACCCAGCCTGCGGTGAAGATGATCGGGCGTGCAGGAAAGCTCGCCCAGCCGGTGATGTAGCCCACCGCATGCGCCACGCGCAGCCAGAAAAACGCGATGGCGGTCCAGTAGGTGAGTGATGTAAATCCATCGACCCGGTCCAAAAGAAAAACCAGCAGCGCGAAAGGAAGCAGTTGTTCCAGCAGGTTCAGATGCGCGCGGTAAGCGCGTTGCACCCACGGGCGGTGCAGGCGTGGATCGGCAATCTTCGTAAAGCCATCGGGCGCGTCTGCAGGCAGTGATCCTGCTGGGGTCGAAGCCGCGCCAACGATATAAGGGATCCAGAGCGATGCCGCGAGGATCGCGAGGCAGGTCAGGATGCCAAGTTCGGTTGGAAAACTTTCCATCAGCTTGCCGCCTTCATCATAAAGCGCGGGGTTGAGCCGGTTTCCAACCAGGTTTTGAGGCCGGCTGCGAAGCGCGCCCAGCCTTCTTGCACCGGACCGTCGGCCTCTGTCAGTTCATAGTGCTCGATGATCAGTTTCATTCCGACCTGTTCCGGCTCCAACAGATACACACAACGGCTTTCGCTGGGCTCTTCGTTCCAACCGGGGGCAAACGTCATCTCGATCCGGGATTTTGGATCGATGGAGATGACACGGTTGGACAGCATCACGCCGCCTCCGGCCTCGGGTGGGAAATGCATGTCGATCACGTCACCAGGGGCGGCGTGACCCCCTGAGATCTTTTCGCAGCCGAAATGATACTGCGCCATCAGTTCCCCCTTGGTGAGCGCGTCCCACAAGTCGTCATGGGTGCAG
>JBCBGX010000160.1:0-5371 GCA_038526325.1 Pseudomonadota bacterium
GGAAGAAGCGCAGGGTAGCCGACCTCGACAAAGTTTGGTTGGATCACCAGCAAGGTGCCGGCAAAGCCCACGGCGCATCTACCGATTGCCGAGACAGCCGTCGTTCGCGCAAAATAATGTACAGGCCTGCGCCTACGGTGATGCAGATGCCGATTGCAGCTAGACCATTGGGCAGATCCTTAAAGATAAGCCAACCAATTGCGGTACCAAACGGTATTTCAAGATACTGCATCGGCGCGAGGGTGGAGGCGGGTGCGAAGCGTAAGCTCCAAGTCATGAAAAGATGTGCCACGGTGCCGATCACACCAAGCGACAACAGCAGCATCCATGTCCGACCGGTGAATTCCTCGGCGGTGCCTTCTGTCAGATGTGGTGCAAGGATCAAAATAGGTATCAGGATTGCCGTGGCTTGTATGCCGCTGATCGCTTGCAATTTAATCGGATCAAGAGCGAGCGCCACTTTGCGTGTGACCATCATGAAAAGTGCAAAGATAACGGCAACGCCTAGCGGAAGAAGCGCAGGGTAGCCGACCTCGACAAAGTTTGGTTGGATCACCAGCAAGGTGCCGGCAAAGCCCACGGCGCAGGCCACCATTCGGTGAAGCCCTACTTGTTCGCCCATCGCGAAATGTCCCAAGAGCAACATAATGAAGGGCATCACAAAGGCGATTGCCAGCGCATCTGCGAGTGGCAGATATCGCAAGGCGCTGAACATCAGACCGATGCCAATAATGTGCAAAATCGATCGCGCAATCGTCCAGGCAAGAATGCCCTTAGGTAGGCCAAATCCGCCACCGCTTGCGACGACGATAGGAACCAGGATGAGCGCTTGGATCGCGAAGCGCACCAAAATCAAGACACCCAACGCCACCGTTCCGCCTAACACCTTGGCCATGCTGTCACCAAGCGGTGCCAGTAGGCAAAAGCCAAGCATCAGCATCACGCCAAGAAAGGGACGGTCTTGGGTCATGGCTGGACCCTAGCTGGGGGGGTAAGTTGCTGCAAGATCAGCAGTTCGGGACGTTCACGGCCAAACCACCCAATGCGGTTTCTTTGTACTTCTCGCTCATATCGGCCCCGGTCTGCCGCATGGTTTCGATGGCGACGTCAAGCGATACGAGGTGCACGCCGTCGCCCCGCAAGGCTAGGGATGCAGCAGATACAGCCTTGATCGCGCCCAGCCCGTTGCGTTCGATGCAAGGGACTTGCACTAATCCCTTAACCGGATCGCAGGTCATGCCCAGATGGTGTTCAAGCGCAATTTCCGCCGCGTTTTCAATCTGTTCCGAGGTGCCGCCAAGAACGGCAGCAAGGCCGGCCGCAGCCATGGCAGAGGCGCTGCCCACTTCCGCCTGACATCCGCATTCTGCCCCGGAGATTGATGCGTTGAATTTAATCAACCCGCCAATCGCGGCGGCAGTCAGTAGAAATTCGGGCACGCGAGCAGGTGTCGCGCCGGGGACATGATCCAGCCAATACCGAATTGTTGCGGGCACGACGCCCGCCGCCCCATTTGTGGGCGCTGTTACAACTTGTCCGCCCGCTGCGTTTTCCTCGTTCACGGCCATCGCGTAGGTTGACATGAAGTCGTTAATGGTATGCGGCGCTGTCAGGTTCAGCCCGCGTTCAGCCTGTAACGCATCATAGATCCCCTTTGCCCGGCGCCGCACCTTCAGGCCGCCCGGCAAGGTGCCGTCGGTCGTCAGTCCCCGGTCAATGCAAGCATTCATGACCTTCCAAATGCGCGCCAATCCATGATCCAGATCGGCGTTTGGCATACGAGAGACTTCATTCGTGCGCTTCATCTCGGCTATGCTTTTTCCCGACATTGCTGCCATATCAAGCATCTCTTGCGCGGTGTGAAACGGAAAGGGTACGGGAGCGCCAAGATCGCTGTCTTTGCCTGCTGATAGCTCGGCCTCGGTCAGCACGAAACCGCCACCAATAGAATAGTAGGTCACCTGAGTGATCACATCGCCCTGGGCATCGGTGCCGCGCAGGATCAGGCCGTTGGCATGGCCGGGCAGGGCGGGACCATAATCGAAATGCACGTCATCTTCGGGGTGGAAATGCAGCGTGCCTAAGCCATCGGGTGAAACGGTATGTTGGGCGCTGATCCGGGTCAGTTCGGCCTCTGCCTTGTCAGCGTCGTAATCTTCTGCGCGAAACCCTGAAAGACCAAGAATGACGGCTCGGTCCGTCGCATGCCCAACACCAGTAAAGGCAAGGCTGCCGTGCAGGGAGGCTTGCACACCAGCCACGCGAAAGGGTTGCGCGCGCAAATGGTCGAGAAATCGGGCGGCGGCAACCATGGGTCCAATCGTGTGAGAAGAGGAGGGCCCAACGCCGATCTTGAACATATCGAAGACGGACAGAAACATCTAAACGGCAACGCCTTCGGGCGGCTGACATGGATGAGGGTCGGAAAATGGGGTTGGTCCTAACCCCTCTGAGATGGCGGCACGCTTGACAGCCGATCGTATCTCGGCCCGCTGGGCGAAATTCTGCAGGCGCGGCCAGTCTGATAGGTTGAACCAGCTTGTGTCTCCGCCATATAGCGCCGCCCAGCGCAGCATAGGGCCAAGATAACATCCCTGCGCACTAGCGCTATCACTTTCCAACCAATCTGTGGTTCTTGCGTCATTCAGGATTTGAAGCTGCGTGCGTAGACGCGCGCGGGTCATTTCTTGCAGTTCACCCAGATCTCCGCAGGCGTGCTGCTTGGGGTAAAACAGAACTCGCAATGTCGCATGGAGCGTATTGGACAACCAAAACAACCACTGCAGTGCATGTCCACGACGTTGGTCCATCGCACCAGGCATCAATTGTCCTTCGCGGTCAGCAAGCCAAAGCAGAATTGCGGCAGTCTCAAAAACCGGCCCATTTGGGGTCACTAGAACTGGAATCAATCCGTTGGGATTGAGGGCCAGGAAATCTGCGGAATGCTGGGCGCGCTTGCTTCGATCAACTAAGACGGTTTGGTAAGGCAGGCCGAGCTCTTCCAAGGCGATGCGTACACAAAGCGATGCGTTGTCCGGGGCGTAGTGAAGGCGTAAGACATCCGACATGGCGCGAGACTATGGGATGTAAGTGGTCTCGCAATGCCAAATACGACGTTTGACACGGATTTCGCGTTGCGGGGGCACATGCGCTGTCAAATGCCAGGGATAACGTATTGGTGGCGATTTCTGGTCTGTCCCCCGGTCTGCAACTTGCCTATAACCCGCGCAGGAGTAGACGGAGGCCGTATATGAGCAGTGAGTTATCCCCCATCGATACGGCCAAGTTCGTCGCCGCTAAACAGGCAACTGAATATGTCGAGACTGGCATGAAAGTTGGCCTTGGGACCGGATCAACGGCGGCATGGCTGGTACAATGTTTGGGCGAGATGGTGCGCGATGAAGGGTTGCGGATCAAAGGTGTGCCGACATCGAGCCGCACAGCTAAATTGGCCCGTCAGGTTGGGATTGATGTGATTACTTTGGAGGAGGCGCGCTGGCTGGACGTCACGATTGATGGCGCCGATGAATATGATGACGACTTGTGCCTGATTAAGGGCGGCGGTGGTGCGCATTTGCAAGAAAAAGTGGTCGCCACAGCGAGCGACAGAATGATCGTCATCGCCGATGTCTCCAAAAAGGTCGAGCACTTGGGCGCGTTTCCTTTACCGGTCGAAGTGCTTCAATTCGGCGCGCCAACCACACAGGACCTGATCGCAGAGACGCTGATCGGGATGGATGTCCTCAATCGTGGAATATCGCAACGAATGAGCGGCGATACTCCGTTCGTCACTGATGAGGGTAACTTTATCCTAGACCTAGAGCTAAAGCGGATCGGCAACCCTCGGCAGTTGAGCTTGACGCTCAACCAGATACCGGGTGTCGTTGAAAACGGATTGTTTATCGATATCTGCGATATGGTGATCGTGGGCCACGCAAATGGCAAAGTAGAGGTTCGTGACATTACAAATGGCGTGACCGAGGTGGTGCGTTTCGATGTGCGCGATGACGACAACATATTTGTCGATATCGGTGACTAAACTTTTGCCACGACCGAAAGTAAGGAAGGACGGAGCCCACCAATGACATTTGATTACGACCTGTTTGTGATTGGGGGCGGATCAGGGGGCGTTCGCGCTGCCCGTGTGGCTGCGGCGACAGGGGCCAAGGTGGGGTTGGCCGAAGAATATCGGATGGGTGGTACCTGTGTCATTCGAGGGTGCGTGCCTAAAAAACTGATGGTGTTTGCGTCAGGCTATTCGGAAATGTTTGAGGATGCCCGGGCTTATGGTTGGGATCTGGAGGATGGCCCCTTTCATTGGTCACGCTGCAGTCAGAAGCTGAACGCAGAGCTTGATCGGTTGGAAGGGATCTATCGGAAGCTGCTTGATGGTTCTAATGTCGAGATTTTCGATGCGCGTGCGTCGCTGCAAGATGCGCATACTGTCTTTCTCTCGACCGGAAAGTCAGTCACGGCCAAACACATTCTCGTGGCCACGGGCGGTCGCCCAGTTGTGCCGGACATGCCTGGTTCCGAGCTTGGGATCACATCGAACGATATCTTCAATCTGCCCGAATTGCCAAAATCGATTTTGATCATCGGCGGCGGGTATATCGCTTCGGAATTTGCGGGAATTCTGAACGGGCTAGGGGTTCAGGTGACGCAGTTCTACCGTGGCGCGCAGATTTTGCGCGGATTTGATGATGAGGCGCGTGGTTTGGTCGCCGAAGGGATGCGCGCGAAAGGCATTGATTTGCATCTTGGCACTAACATTGTAGAGATGCGTGCCGCGACTGAGGCCGACCTTAATGGTGAAAGCGCCGGCGTCCCAATGGAAGGCGGTGTGCCCGCACAATTGCCACAAGAGACTGCCGGAAATGGCATCTGGGTTAAGGCCACAAACGGGACCGAGCAGGTCTATGATCAGGTGATGTTTGCGACAGGCCGGTCGCCCAACACCGATGGTATCGGGCTAGAGGAAGCCGGGGTAGAAGTCGGAAGACGCGGGGAAATTGTGGTTGACGACTATAGTCAGACCCGCGTGCCATCGATCTACGCGATTGGGGACGTGACCAACAGGGTTCAACTGACACCGGTCGCAATTCGCGAAGGCATGGCCTTTGTCGAAACCGTCTTTAAAGGCAACCCAACACCAGTTGATCACAAGCTAATCCCGTCGGCGGTGTTCACGCAACCGGAACTTGGCACGGTGGGCATGACCGAGGAAGAGGCGAGAGACAGTGAGCCGGTGGACATCTATTGCACCTCGTTTAAGCCGATGAACCACGCTTTTGCTGGACGCGACGACCGGGTGTTGATGAAACTGGTCGTCAGCAAGGCAACCCGGACCGTTTTGGGTTGTCATATCGTC
>JBCBGX010000161.1:0-5343 GCA_038526325.1 Pseudomonadota bacterium
CGAGGCCAGGTCACCCTCGGAACCCACCTGGTTCTTCCTAGCCGCAGTTTGCCAAACCAGCCAAGTTACAAACCCAGACTAACGCCTTGCGCAGATCGCAAATCAACAAATCTATCGCCGTTGCTCAAAACAGACCGAGCCGGTCGTAGAGCAGAAATTTAAGGACGAAATCTCGTTTGGCAAACTGCGGCTAGGAAGAACCAGGTGGGTTCCGAGGGTGACCTGGCCTCGTATCCGCAGAACCAGAACATGAGAATGGAGATCAAATATGAGGAAACAGATGAACACCCTAAAACTAAAGTCGGCCCTTCTTTGCTCGGCCCTATGTTGGCCGCTCATGACAACCGCGCAGGAAGTCACCTTGAAGTCACCCAACGGTACGATAGACATGACTGGTGAACTGATTGAGTACCAGGACAACATCTACGTTCTCCGGACGGCGCTTGGCTCGGTTCGCATCTCAGCCAACCAGGTTGACTGCATCGGTACAGGGTGCCCAGATACATCCGTCCTTGACGGAGAAGTCACGCTTTCAGGTTCTGACACAATCGCCGACGGGCTCTTGCCCGTGCTTTTGGCAAGCTATGCCGCAACTTTGGAAGCCGAACCCTCGGTCACTGAAACAATCGGCTCCTTCGAGACAAAAACAGAGTTTGTCGACAACTTTGGGTTTGGCGACATTGCGCAGTCTTTCCGGGTGCGGTCTTCCGTATCCTCTGATGCCTTTATGAACCTTCTCGGAAAATCGGCTGAGATCGGAGTGTCATCGCGCCGTATCACGGTCGAAGAGGCACGAACGCTGCGGGAGTACGGCGCGGGCAGCATGGTTAGCGTCAGCAGCGAACATATTCTGGCCACCGACAGTATCGTTGTGGTGACACATCCTTCCAACCCCGTCACATCCATTACCGTGGACGAGTTGGCGGACATCTACGCTGGCTCTATTTCGAATTGGAGCGAGTTGGGCGGCAACGATGCGCCGATAACCGCGGTCCATCTTGCGCGTGGCTCAGGTACCCGTGGCGTGTTTGAGGATCGCATTTTGCAAGGTCAACCTGGTCAGCCCGTCAGCGTGATTGAAGCGTCTGGCACTGTTGATGTATCTCGCCAGATTGATGCCAATGAAAATGCCATCGGGTATGTCTCATTCGCCTTCACGCGTGGTGCCCAGCCAGTAAACCTTACCAATGAGTGCGGCATTGTGATGGAAGCTGATCAGTTTTCGGCCAAGACAGGCGAGTATATTTTGCAGCGCCCATTGTACTTCTACACACGTAGCGACACGGTCACAGATGAAGCCGAGGCGTTTTTGAACTGGGCTAAATCGACCCAGGCCAATGCCGCAGTTTCAAAGTCTGGCTTTATTGATCTGGGCATCACATCACGCCCGTTGGGTCAAGGCACCCTGCGTGCCGAAAATCTTGTCAGTGCCAATCTTGATAGCTACGAAGCTTCGTTCGCGAATGAATTGCTGGAGCTGATGGAAGGGTACGAGCGCTTGTCGTCGACCTTCCGGGTTTTTGCCGGATCGAACCGTTTGACACCGCAGTCGCGCGTTGGCGTAGAACGCTTGATCAACTATCTCGAAGACCAACCCGCTGGTGAGATTCTATTGGTCGGCTTTACCGATGATCAGGGTCCTTTTGACGCAAACATGGGCCTATCACAGGAACGTGCCGACGCGATGGTTGAGGAAATCAAAGCCGAAGCTGGCGATCGTCTTGATCACATCACGTTCTCGACTGCAGGCTTTGGCGAATTGGCCCCAGTAGCATGCAACTCAGACAGCAATGGCCGCGCCATCAATCGCCGCATTGAAGTTTGGGCTCGGTCATCTGACAGCTGATCTGAATTGACACTGGTTGGCGCCTGTGGGCGCCGAACACCTGACACCTGACATGAAAGTTAGACACATGAAGCATCTTGTATCCATCGCCGCCCTAACGTCCAGCCTGATCGCCGGATCAACAGCTACGCAGGCAGCCGAACTGACCATCGCAACCGTAAACAACGGCCACATGATCACCATGCAGAAACTCGCGCCCGAGTTTCTGGCGCAAAACCCTAACATCACCTTGAACTGGGTCACCTTCAACGAAGGCGAACTGCGCGAACAGGTCACTAATGACATCACAGAAGGCGGTGGTCAGTTCGATGTGATGACCATCGGCATGTACGAAGCCCCGATCTGGGGCGAACGCGGTTGGCTCGCGCCGCTTGAATTCAGCGTCGAATATCAGGAACAGGATCTGCTGCCAGCGATCCGCGACGGTCTGAGTTATGACGGTACGCTTTATGCCGCCCCTTTTTATGGCGAAAGTTCCATGATCATGTACCGCTCTGATTTGATGAGCGCTGCGGGCATTGATCTGGGCAATAACCCAACATGGGACGAAGTGATCGCCGCAGCCGAAGCCATGACGGATGAGGCCAACGGCACCTACGGTATCTGCCTGCGCGGCAAACCTGGTTGGGGTGACAACATGGCCTTCCTGACCACGATGGCCAACAGCTATGGTGCGCAGCTCTTTGCAGACGACTGGCGTCCAACGTTGAACACCGAGGAATGGAAGACAGCCGTTTCGCTTTATATCGACACGCTGACCAAATATGGCCCTCCCGGATCCGAAGGGAATTCGTTTAACGAAATTCTGCCTTTGTTCAACGAGGGCCGCTGTGGGATGTGGATTGATGCAACGATTGCCGCATCCTTCATCACCGATCCAGAGCAGTCTCAGGTGGCCGATACCGTCGCCTTCGCTCAGGCACCAAGCGGGGTGACAAGCAAAGGCGCCAACTGGCTTTGGGCGTGGGCCCTTGCCGTTCCATCGGGGTCAAACGCACCAATTGAAGCAACGCGCTTTATCGAATGGGCCACCTCGCAAGCTTATATCGAACTGGTCGGTGAAAAGCGTGGTTGGGGTCAGGTCCCGACAGGGACACGCCAGTCAACATACCGGAATGCACAATTCCAGGATGCTGCCCTGTTTGCAGATGCGGAATTGAACGCGATCTTAACTGCCGACCCGACCGACTCGACCCTGAACGCGTCGCCTTACGTTGGTGTACAGTTTGCCTCTATCCCGGAGTTCGCTGACATTGGCGGATACATGGGCCAGCAAATGACAGCCGCCTTGAAAGGCGAACTGACAGTGGATGAGGCCCTTGCCAACGCGCAGGCCTATGCCGAGACCGTCATGCAAGAAGCTGGTTACTACTAAGACTGCACATCACCGGTCAGAGAGATCTGGCCGGTGATGTCCCGCTTGGGCATGTGTCGTTATCTCGGCTGAAACGCACCGCGGCATCGGTCAGACAGGTCAGCCATCAAATGCAACACAACGGCATAGTTTGGCCAGCCGATCCTTTAGGCAATCAAGATCGCACTGGATCCCGCCGGTTGTGCGTGTCTCCAGCACCATAAGTTGGGGACCTGATATTTGCGGGTCCGGATAATCTGCCAAACATCCCAGTCCTGACTTAATTATCCCGAAAGCAGAGCAGCGCCTAATTCGCTCCGCGCGGCATCATCTAGCCAAACGTTTTTCGCACAGGTTCCATATCTACGTTCTTGTTGGGGCTGGACGCCTAGCGTCAGCCTACGGCCCTTCCTAGCTTGCGATAAAATCACTGATGACGGAGTGTAATTACAGCATCAGTACAACATCTGTCCGGCTTCCATACGCGTCAATCTGGACATTCCTAGCCCCTGCCCCGTAGGCTGACTGAGCCAAACGGGGGGAGCCCATGCACAACGTCGCCATCACCGGAACGGGTGTGTTTACACCATCGCAAGTCATAACAAATGATGAATTGGTCGTGGCCTTCAACGCCTATGCGGATCACTGGAATGCTGACAACGCAGATGCGATTGCGGGTGGCACGGTAGAGGCCAAAGCGCATTCCTCCTCTGATTTCATCATCGCCGCATCGGGTATCGAACGCCGCTATGTGCTTGATAAAGAGGGTGTTCTTGACCCAATGCGGATGTTCCCAAAGCTCGCCGCCCGTTCGGACGATCAACCGGGCTACATGGCCGAAATCGGTGTCGATGCGGCGCAAAAGGCGCTCGCACAGGCGCGTTTAGAGGGCAGCGACATCGATCTGGTGATCTGTGCCGCTTCCAACATGGAACGCGCCTACCCCGCGATTGGTGTGGAAATTCAACAACTTCTTGATGCGGGCGGTTTTGCGTTTGATATGAACGTTGCCTGTTCCAGCGCCACATTCGGCATCCAGACAGCGGCAGATATGATCCGCTCCGGCTCGATCCACAGGGCGTTGGTGATTAACCCCGAGATCTGTTCGGCCCATCTGGAATGGCGTGACCGTGACTGTCATTTCATCTTTGGTGATGTGGCGACAGCAGTGGTGTTGGAGCGCGATGAAGGTTTAACCAATCCACGGTTCAATATCCTCTCGACCCGATGTGCCACGCAGTTCAGCAACAATATCCGCAACAACAATGGCTATTTGCGCCGCACGCAGGACCGGATGGACGACCGCCGCGACATGCAATTCATGCAAAACGGGCGGAAGGTGTTTAAAGAAGTGCTGCCACTCGTCAGCCATCACATTGCGGAACACATGGCGGATACCGGCGTAATAGCTGGCGATCTGAAACGCCTTTGGCTGCATCAAGCGAACAAGACAATGAACGACTATATTGGGAAAAAGGTGCTGGGGCGGACGCCCGAGAACGGTGAACAACCCAATATCCTACAAGATTACGCGAATACATCCTCTGCCGGTTCAATGATCGCTTTTTCTAAATACTCCAATGATTTAGAACAGGGTGACAAAGGAATCATCTGCTCTTTTGGAGCGGGATATTCTGTCGGATCAGTGATTGTTGAAAGGGTCACATCATGAAAAAACTAACGCTTCTGCTCTCGCTCTGTGTTTTGGCAGCCTGTGACGTGCCTTTCGTACCGCTCGTTTAACCGCTAACCCGTTTGTGGACGTCTTCCAGGCTTTCTACCCGCTCTGAATAGCGATCGGTCAACATTGCTTTGCGTCCGCGGGTCATCAGTGTAAACCGGGCGAGTTCTTCCATCACATCAACGATCCGGTTGTACAGTGATGAGGGTTTCATCCGGCCATTCTCGAACTCTTTCCAGGCCATCGGAACAGAGGATTGATTTGGGATCGTAACCAGCCGCATCCATCTTCCAAGGATGCGTAGCTGGTTGACGGTATTGAATGACTGCGATCCACCAGACACCTGCATTACAGCCAACGTCTTGCCTTGGGTGGGCCTCATACCTCCAATCGGGGACAAGGGGATCCAGTCGATCTGAGTTTTCATGATGCCGGTCATGGCCCCATGCCTTTCGGGGCTTG
>JBCBGX010000162.1:0-5294 GCA_038526325.1 Pseudomonadota bacterium
TGACGCAGCCCGCTATGCCTGTGATTTCATGGATGTGGTCACCATAAAGTGTCGGGGCAACCTCACGCTGTTTTTTGAAGCAGGTGCCGCCGAAATATAGCCCGCTCCAACCACTGTCCTGATAAACCTGTGCAATTTCGCGCGCCTCAAGGTTTTCCCCATATTCATCAATGCGCGCATCATCCGCCCAATAGCCGTCGACGGTCACACCCTCTTGCGTCAGTTTGCCCAGCATCGGAAAGGCATCTTTGCCCGTCACTGCCAAAAAATTCACGCTCATCCAAAGGGAGGGGTAAGCCGCTCGCACATCTCGGATTATGGGCAAGAATTTTTCAGGCTCAAAATCGTGGTTTATCAAGAAACACCCAGCAGCACCGGCACCAATGACTTCCCGCACGTTGCGCAATGTGCGGGGCGTGTCCAGCACATGGATCACCGGCAAGACAACCGGCCCTGTTGATTTGAAGAGTTTGTGAAATTCAGCACGCCGCATGGCTCTAAGTTAGGCGGAACGCTTTGATTAAGGAAATTTATTATTGCAATCGAGGGATTAAGCTTTGAAATTGTACGCCATGCGTACTGTCAACCTGCCAACTGATCTTTTACGAACCTTCATCACTGTAATCGAAGTCAAAAGTCATACGCGTGCGGCTGACCTTTTGAACAGATCTCAACCAGCCGTAAGTTTGCAGATCAAACGCCTAGAGGATCTCGTCGGCTACAAACTGATCCGACAAAAGGGCAGGACCATGCATGTCAGCGAAAAGGGCGAGGCACTGGCCATGCACGCGCGGCAAATTCTTCGATTGAACGACATGGCCATGGGTCTTTTTGAAAGGCCTGACGCAGAGACTAACCTGCGGATCGGCTTGCCATTGGACTATGGCGTTCGGATGCTGCAGACGGAGGTCACAAACCTGTTGCGGGAAAACGCGAACTTGCGCCTTACGATAAGCTGCGATTTGTCCCAAAACCTGCATGATGCCCTACTGCGTGACGAACTGGACATTATCGTCGCGCTTTACCAAGACGGCGACCCGCAATTTTTGGTCCAGAAATGGCGGGAACAGCCGGTTTGGGTGGGCGCAGAGGATCTTCGCCCCAATCAATTTGAAGACCTGCCGCTTGTGGCGCATCCAGCAGGCTGTGTTTACCGCCAACGCATGACCGACGCACTTGGCGCGACTGAACAGACATGGCGGGTGGTTTTTTCGAGCCCTAACATTGACGCTGTTCAAGCCGCAGTGCGCGATGGGCTTGGCTTTTCTTGCCTCACCACCCCAACCACCCAGCAAGGCATGCGGCACTTGTCGGACGAGGATGGGCTGCCGCCGCTTGAAGCACTGCGCATCGGTTTGTTTTATCGTCAGACGCGGTTGGGCAGTTGGGGAAACTTGGTGGCGGAGCGGCTGACGCAAACCATCGAAACCGTGTTATCTCAAGACACTCAAGGCGCCGCTTAGCATAACAATCCCTTATGCAACCATATCGTCCATTAATTTCCTATGGGCCAGGATTCTGAGTAACCTTTTGCCAAAGGCATAACGCCGACGTCGCGGGTGATTTCCAGACGAAAAGAACGACCAATCAACAGTGGAGTGTGCCCCATGGCAAAAGACCAGAAAAGCAATCAAAAGCATTACCTTAGACGTGATGTCCTGCGGATAGGTGGCGGTGTCGCCTTGTCTACCCCATTCGTCAGCCGCGCATGGGCGCAAACGACGGAAATCAACATGCTGGCTTGGTATGGGCACGGCGAACCTGACATTGTAGGGGCCTTTGAGGAGGCCAACAACGTTAAGTTTGTGCCCAAGTATTACGCAGGTGGCGACAATATGTTGGCGCTCATCGCACAATCGCCTCCGGGGACCTATGACATTATCCTGTCTGATGCAGAGTTTGTGCAGCAGCTCAACTTGGCTGGGTACATCGAAGAATTGGACGCGAATGACTATCCATTCGATGACATGTTGCACGAAGACTTCACCAAATTCCCCGGTCACTGGGACGGCGACACGCTGTTTTCGATGATGGTGCGGTGCGGCCACCTTGGGGTGTCCTACAACACCACCGCCATGAGCGCTGAAGAAGCGTCAAGCTACAACGGATTTTGGAAGCCTGAATTGGCAGGAAAGGTCGGCCACTTTGACTGGCACCTGCCCAACCTGGGCATGATCAGCCTGCTGAATGGCAATGGCGCGGGCCTTTGGGATCTTTCGGATGACCAATGGGCGGCGGTGCAGGAAAAAACCATGAGCCTGCGCCCGCAAGTGGGTGGCTTCTTTGATTATGGCGGCACGTTCAACGGTATGAAAAACGGCGAGATGCTGGCGATGTGCGGCATCGGCGATTGGATCACCGGCGCTTTGGAGCGTGATGGTGCGCCCGTTGCATCCGTTATCCCGCAGGAAGGCGGCATTCAATGGACGGAAAGCTATTGCATCGGCAAAGGCTCCGACAAAGCCGATATCGTCAAGAGCTTTATCCAATACATGCTATCTCCAGAAGGTCAGACAAAATCGGCCCAGATGCTGGCCTATCCCGGCTTTGCCATCACGAAGGCCGGCCGTGCCATGCTACAAGAGGTTGATCCAAAAGAAGCCATGCGCAGCCACCAGATGGACGGAATGGTGAACGAGCCGATCGCCCTGATCAATGACGGGCGTATCCACTACCGCGACATCCCGCAGCAGCAGTCGCTGGAAGACTGGAACGACTTCTGGTCTGAATACAAGAACGCCTAAACAGGCCAATGTCACGCGGCCTAACTTGGCCGCGTGATGCCAAGTGGGGACGACGGGTTTGAAGGCACCGCGGAAATTTGATGTCTATGCTCTGACATGGCGGCTGCCCATCATCCTGTGGCAGCTGCTTTTCTTTGTGGGTCCGGTCGTCTTCATGATCGTGATCTCGTTTTTCGTCGTTAAGAACTACCGCATGACCGAAGCGTTCGAGTTCGTGAATTGGGAACGCATGCTCACCCGCGGCTATTTCTGGGACAGCTATTGGTACACGCTACTTATTGCCTCGCTAAGTGCGACTATTGCCATGCTGGTGGCCTTCCCTGCAGCATGGGCGCTGGCTTTTCGAGCGTCAGAAGCGCAGCGCCGTTGGGCTGTGTTTCTTCTGATCATCCCATTTTTTACATCCTACCTTGTGCGGACATTTTCGTGGTACGTGATCCTTGCGGAAAGCGGCGTTCTAAACGCGATGCTAGGCCATATCGGCCTTGGTCCATTCAAGATGCTAAACACCCACTTTGGCACAATCATCGGGTACCTCACGCTCACGCTGCCCTTAGCCGTGATCTTGCAAACGGTCACGATGGCCAACATTGACAAGACCTTGGTGGAAGCGGCGCGTAATCTGGGCTGTAAACCGCTGGCAACGATCTGGCGGGTCGTTCTGCCACTTTCAAAGACGGGGTTCATCGTAGCGGCCTTGTTTTGCTTCATTCTTGCCTTTGGGGATTTTGTTGCGCCCTTCTACTTGGGCGGCTCACAAGAGCCAACTTTGCCGATCCTGATCCTTGATACCACCAAATCCGGCCAGCAATGGCCACGCGCGGCCGTTGTTGCGATCATGATGATGGCCACGCTGTTCGCGATCGCCTTTACGGCTATCGTGCTGGCTTATCGCAAACCAAAAGGGGCAAAGGCATGAAGGGGCGCGGGCTGAATATCGCGCTTGGCCTTTATGTCGGGCTGATCTTTATCTTTGTCTTTGCGCCAATCATCTTCAGCCTGATCTTTTCTTTCAATTCGCAGCGGTTCCCGACGATCCCGCTGGGTGAGTTTTCTACCGAGTGGTACGTTAAGATCTTTAACGACGAGGATGTCTGGAAAGCCGTGCGCAACTCCGTCATCGTTTCAACGAGCACGGCGGTTTTGGCTACGATCCTTGGCTTTTGCACCGCCTATACCGATTTTCGTTACAACTTCCGGTTCAAGGGACCCTACCTTGCCCTGATCCTGCTGCCGCCGACGATCCCGTTGATCATCATGGCACTTGCTATGCTGGCGTGGTTGTCCCGCATCGGTATGTCAGGTCAACTTTGGTCGATCATCCTTGCACACTCCGTCCTGACGGCTCCCTTTGCAATGGCGATTATTCGGCTTCGGTTGCACCAGATGGATCCTGATCTCGAAGCTGCCGCTTGGAACCTTGGCGGCACAGAATGGCAAGCCATGCGCCACGTGATCGTTCCTTTCTGTGCTCCGGCGATCGTTTCCGCGCTTTGCCTAACTGCCGCTGTGTCTTTTGATGAATTTGCCGTCGCGTGGTTCGTTTCTGGACTGAATAAAACCGTGCCAATCGTGATACTTGAAATCGTGCAGGGCAATATCGATCCCACGGTCAACGCCATTGGGACTTTCGTTTTCCTGACCTCGATGACCCTTGTTGTCCTCGCGCAGCTGATCTTCATCAGCCGCCAGCTCAAAAGCCATTCCTGAAATGACAGAGCCTCTCGTTACCTTTCGCAATGTTCAAAAGCGCTTCGACGATTTCGTCGCCGTGCGTGACATGACACTGGACATTCATGAAGGGGAATTCTTAGCGATCATGGGGTCTTCCGGTTGTGGCAAAACCACGACGTTGCGCATGTTGGCCGGGCTAGACACACCCACAGCTGGTGAGATCCGGATCGGTGGTCGTTTGATGAACGACGTCAAACCGCACGACCGGGATACGCCGCTGGTCTGGCAATCACTGGCCTTATTTCCATTTCTAACAGCACGCGAAAATGTAGAGTTTGGCTTAAAGATGCGCGGGGTCAGCCCGGACGAACGCAAGCGCCGCGCATTAGACTGGCTGGACCGCATGCAAATCAGCGAATTTTCCGAACGCAACGTGGCGACCCTTTCAGGCGGGCAAAAGCAACGCGTGGCCTTGGCGCGCAGTCTTGTGATGGAACCGCAAATGTTGCTGTTGGATGAACCGCTGTCAGCGCTAGACGCCAATCTGGTGATCCGGATGCAGGGCGTTTTGACACGGCTGCAAAAGGAACTGGGGATCACTTTCGTCTACGTCACGCATTCGCAATCCGAAGCCTTTGCCATGGCGGACCGCGTCGTGATTATGAGCCAGGGAGACATCGCCCAAATCGGCGCACCTAAGGACATCTATCGTGCACCGGCGAACCGCTTTGTTGCTGAATTCGTCGGGCGTAACAATATTCTGAGCGGTAAGGTGGTCGGCATTGAAAGCAAAAGTGTTCAAATTTCTGCGCCGCAGGGCACCTTCATTGCTAGAAACCCCGATCAGCCCCTCTCCGTAGATCAGCCCGTCAGTTT
>JBCBGX010000163.1:0-5238 GCA_038526325.1 Pseudomonadota bacterium
GTAACTTTAACACGATACAGCTCTGTATCCTCGCCAAGCGGGATCTCGTCATCGGACCAGGCGTCACCGTCTATCCGACCGCATCGGATCCAACCAACCTTTAGCCCAACAGGCGTCTCATGTGATCGCAAATGCGCAACCGGATATCGACGCAAACCGTTACCCTTGAATGCAAAGGTCGCATACTGAAAACTCTCATCCGACATCGGTCGCGTGGCAGGCCCATATCGGAAATGCCTTTTGGTACCTCGCGCAAACGCAGGTATCGTCAATTGCCGAGGCACTCCATCCAGCATGATGATGCGGGATCCAGATGGCCATGCATCCGGCATCAGCCCTCTGCTCCCTGCCTGCCCCCGCAAAAAGCCGCGCAACGCAAAGCGATTTTCTCCGGTTGGTAGTGCCGTTTGAAACTGGACAATTTCCCACTGGTCAGGCGAGCCATCACCAATAGCAAATGTATTCGCGCCCGCCAAAAGCGATCCAACACTAACGGACCCCAACACGCCTTCAATCAATTCGATATCAAAACCCGCTTGCCTGTCCCATATGCCGACAGGTCCAGACCTAAGTGGCGATGTGGTAAGCCCCATGGTTGCTCGATCACTGATAACGTCTTGCAGCACGTAACCGCTATCTTGCGGCGCACCATAGATTGCAACATCGCCTGGCCACGGGTCCGCGGCTGCGGCGGCAAAAGGCGCATGCGGGACCTCGTCACCTGTCAACAACGGCAAATCAAGCACCTCAAGCTCCACTGGAACTGGGGTGACTTGCGGACGTAGGACCACAGTATCCACTGCGGGATCTTCACCAAGATAGACCGCTGTTTCGACCCGTGTCGCCTCCAAAAGGCGTATACCAGCAGTCTCTGCGCGATCGATCCGATACTTGCCACGATGCTGTGTGGTATCAATTTCCACAACATCCCCAGCATCAATGTTCAACTCGGATGGAGGAAGAGCAAAATTGGCTGTTTCTCGGCCTTGCCGCACCTCTTGCAACCAGCGATTAGCGATGGCTTGACCTTCTGCCCGCGTCAGCGCCAAAGGAAACTCACTCCGAGCAACGCTAGCGTTGGTATCGTCCGGATAAACGGCTTCAGAAGCTACCGGGTCGTAATCGGCATCCACGTCAAGATAAGAAACCTGAATCCGCCCGGCCAGCTCGTTCTCCGTTGACCGCGTCAGGCTTAGCGACTGATCAGTCTCAGGGTTCAGCGCAAGTTGGTCATCGCCAAGAATCACAGCACCATCCGCACCGCGATTTCGAAAGACTAGGACACCATTCCGTTCAAGTGCCTCAAAACCGTAAGCAAGCATAAGCGGCTGCAATGCCGCACGTATCGATCCAACCTCTCTAACGGCGTAACCTCGCAACACACCATAGAGCTGTGAGACGTCATACGCCGCTACACCCGACCGTTCACATATCTCCGCCACTACCGAGGCCAACGATCGATTTGTTGCCCGTCCGTTCAGCCAATGGCCACGAACATAGTTTTCACCATCCGACCAAAGCACCCGATTACCAGGAAAGTAAGGATAAGGGCGCGCATCCCATGCCCAAGCATGCGCTCGCTCCATATCGATCATCGGTGCCCCATATTCGGTGGAGATCGGGTTATTTTCTGGATCCGCAAAGTATGAATAGACGGCTTTAAGATATTGCATCTGCATAAAATCATCGCGCCGCCCGTTCGAGTAATGGGGCAATTGCGACTCTGATGATTTTGGGTCAAGAAACTTGTTGGGTTGGTTCGTTCCCTTGTCGATTGCTGCGCAACCGAATTCGGTAAACCAGATCGGTTTGCTTTGCGGTACCCAGGCCGTAGAACTCGCCTGTCTTACACCATCCACGCGATTGTGATGCGGTTTAGACCACCAGTTCAGAAAATCCTTGTAGCGATACACCCAAGGTTCGCCCTGCCCATCGGTGATGGCAGTACGGCGTTGTGCATCACGCGCTTCCGGCGTCGAATAGAACCATTCATATCCTTCCCCGCCAGCAACATTTCCTTTGAGATAATCAAGGTCATAAATACTACCAGCGACCGCATCTGCATGATCGTTCCCGTCCCGCCAATCAGACAATGGCATGTAGTTATCAACACCGATAAAGTCGATGTTCGGATCCGCCCAAAGCGGATCAAGATGAAACAGCTTGTCCGCTGTCCCAGCAGGTTGATAGCCATGATATTCCGACCAATCCGCCGCATAGCTGATCTTGCAATCAGGCCCAAGGATCGCGCGCACTTCAGCGGCCAAGGCTTGAAATGCCTCAACCGCGGGAAAGCTATTCTCCGTCCCTCTGATTTGGGTCAATCCCCGCATTTCCGACCCAATGCAAAAGGCGTCTACTCCACCAGCTGCCTGGCACAGATGGGCATAATGGAGAATGAAGCGCCGGTATCCCCAATCGGACGGTCCGGTATACTCCACCGACGTTCCCGACACCGAAAAGTCGGACGGTTGCGCATTTCCCATAAAGGCTGCGACCTCTGATGCGGCAAGTGCCGACCCATCAGGGCTTCCTGGCAAACCGGGTGCAAGAGAGGTCGTAATCCGGCCCCGCCACGGCAAGATGGGTTGCCCCTGCCCTCCTGTTAAGGGGTCCGGCAGTTCATTTCCGTCAAGCTGTTCCATCAAGATGAACGGATAGAAAACCGGTTTTAGCCCCCGCGCACGCATTGACGAAATTGCCTCGACAACCGATTGATCCGTCGGGGTACCCCCATAAACCGGCGCGCCGTCGCGAAACGGAACGTGCTCGGCACTATGTCTCGTCTCGCCAGACACTCTCCACGGCATCTGCGTTGCATCAACATCACTCTGTTCGACCTTCGGCTTTATCTCACACTCACCGCAACGCAGATCATCGCCAAACCAGGACACCACCATCACAACGGATTTGCACTGTGGGAGCTCGCCCTGAAGCGCATCCATTGACGTGGCAAAATCACTCTTACCGGATTGCGAATTGGTGTTGATCGCCACACGTCGCCCATAAGACGGCGACAGGAAAACACGCGATGTCGCCAGCGAGTATTCACCCGTCCCCGGTATCAGCGCGACCCCGGTCACGATGTCATTCAATTCATTGGTGTCAGCCCCCGAAGCCCCCCGCATCACTTCAAAGGTAAATTGCGGGACGCGATTGCCAAACTGCCCCAGGGCAAGGTCCTCGAACACAACATAGGCTGTACCACGATAGGCTGGCGTGTTCTCTAAGCCTTCAATTGCCGCCATCTTGGGGTCCGGCAATTGATCAGCAGACCCCAAATAAACCCGCATATTTAGATCCTGCTTTGTCACCTCCGCACCGTCGGCCCAGACCCGACCAATGCGACTAATCTCTCCCTCACAGACAGCAATCGCCATGCTGACCGAGTACGTATATGTTGTGACCTCAGGCGTCGGCGGCGCTCCTTTGCCGCCACCCGACGTGCTTCGCTCCTCACTAAACGACGATGCCCAAATCACCTGTCCCGGCACCCGCATCCGACCATATAGGTCAGCAATATCGGCACCTTCCGCAGCGCTGGTCAGTCTGAACCTGTCGACTCGACCAGCTTCAACAGGCTCACTACCTGCCCCCAGCATTTGTTGATCAAGTTGCCTGCCGATCGCAGCGCCAGCAGCACGCCCAATCGTCGCCATGGACAGTCCCAAAACCGTGCCGCCAATAGACCCACCCAGCGCTGCGCCAGCTGCAGAAAGAGCAATCGTTGCCATAGCAATTATCCTTGTGAAATCTCAAAACGCGCAACAATTCGGTTGCGCCATGGTCGCGAAAGCGGGCTTTCGGTCACGCCGTGGCCAGCGTAGGCATGAATGAATTGCGGCGTCTCTCCGAGCTGGGACAAAATACCAACATGTTTGGCCACCGCGTCGTCTCGCATCCGAAACAACAACACCTGGCCAGCGACCCAGGCGCCCTCAACATGTTGCATATGTCGGTGCGCCGCGCGGAACAGCCGCTCATCACCTTGTGGCTCGGACCAATCCGCAGTGTATATCGGCACGGCTTCCGGTTCAGCGCCATGGATTTCGCGCCAGATCCCCCGCAAAAGCCCCAGGCAATCGCAGCCAACACCGCGCACCGAGGCCTGATGCATATAAGGTGTGCCAAGCCAGGCACGCGCATGGGAAACGATCGCAACGCTCACCGGCTGCGACTCCCACCTTGATTAGGGTTGCTAGACCGCGGAACACTAACCAGCCAATCATCACCCGGAATATCAGGAAATCCCTGGAAGTTAATGAAATTGCTGAATTTTTCTTGACATGTTTCCACTCGCTTATCACAACCCGCAATCAGGCGAATTCGATCCCCATTGGCCGCAGCAACGCCTATCGGGTCCCACAAACGCATGACCCGGATACCACCGTCCATAACATCCTCTCGGATGATGGCGCTCAGACCCCGCGCCTCTCCGGTCTCGACCTCCAGGCGCCCTCCTTGAAACCAGCCTGCGGCAAAGTCCGTCAGATCATCAAAGCGGAACGTATCGCCAGATGTCGCTTGTCCGACAATGCGCGTCGCAGACATCTCGGATGCATTCAGATTGACCCTACACCGATCATCCCCCAACACAGCGCCGCATGTTTTCAAATAAGACCGACCTTGCGGCTGATTCAGCGCATCTGACAATCCGCGCAGCTCAGCCTGAAAACCGCCGGCACTTCGTGTGATCTCGCCAAGTGATCCGGCAAACTGCACTTGTCGGGCAATCGTATTATCCCATTGTACCAGCCAGATACATACCGAAGCGCCATCGTAACGACCTGCCTGAATGTCGACCTCGGTTATCGCATCTGAAGCCAAGACACCGATGACATCGGTATTATTGACTGACAAACCCGTGGTACTCGCCAGAGCTTTCGCGCTTAGCCCACATTCCGGATGAAACCGGATACCATCAAATGCCAATTCCTGATCATGATCCGTGAAACCAAGGACCACCCCATCCCGGCGCGTCACTGACCAACAGCGGCAGATATGAGTTGCTCCAGTCCGCAGATGTGCTTCTAAAGCAGCTTCGCTCATACCCTTATCTCCACGATTGGGATGTTCGGGGCTTCGCCCGCCTGAAAATTCGAGATAGAGGTCATGATCTGGTCCGTGTCGAACCGAACCGGTACGTCGAATTCAAAACCAGCGCGGATCTCGGCTCCGCTGTCCGGTGGATGGGCGAAACTGATCTGACCGCTTTCGTAATTTACAGTGTAATCAATA
>JBCBGX010000164.1:0-5212 GCA_038526325.1 Pseudomonadota bacterium
TCAATTTGTCCGGTGGGCGCTGACGTCAAACAAGAGGCTCGAAAAACTTATCCACAGACTTTTCGCCTCTATGAAGTCAAGAAAGTAGCTTAATATGTCACGTCGGCGTTCAGATAATAGCTGGCTGACGCCCTTGCGCGACGCGCGCAAGGTTTCGTCAAAACAGCCCATTCATGAGTTGGTCAGGTATTTGGCCAGATGCGCCGCTGAGGAAGACTTCAAAACGGAAAACTTGATCATGCGCCAACGAAGAAAGAAACTGAAAGACATTCGCGAAAGAGACAAGAGATAAGCCATGACCCGTGTCGCCATCTATGCCAGGTATTCATCCGATCTTCAGAGCCAAGCCTCTATCGAAGACCAGATACGTCTGTGCGAAGAGCGGGCGACATCCAAGGGCGGTATCGTTTATCAGAGCTACACAGATCATGCCGTTTCGGGCGCATCGCTGATGCGTCCCGGCATTCAGATGCTGATGCAAGATGCCGCTGAAGGAAAATTTGATGAAGTGTGGGCAGAGGCTTTGGACCGTATTTCGCGCGATCAGGAAGATATTGCTGCTGTTTACAAGCGGCTGACATTTGCAGGGATTAGGATCGTTACCCTTTCGGAAGGGGAGATCACGCAACTTCATATTGGCCTGAAAGGTACGATGAATGCGCTGTTTCTCAAGGACCTTGCTGACAAAACACGCCGAGGGCTTCGGGGGCGTGTTGAAAAAGGGCGTTCCGGCGGTGGCAAATGCTACGGCTATGATGTCGTCAGCGGAGAAGATCGTGGACAGCGCACTATCAATGAAATGGATGCTGCCATCGTGCGCCGAATTTTCGATGAGTACGCTGCCGGGAAATCGCCAAAGGCGATAGCTGCACAACTCAACAAGGAAGGTATTGCAGGTCCAAGCGGAAAAGGCTGGGGTCAGAGCACTATTAATGGCAACAGACAGCGTGGCACGGGCATTCTGAACAACGAACTCTACGTTGGACGGATGGTCTGGAACCGCCTGCGCTACATGAAAGACCCAGTGTCTGGAAAACGTGTCTCCAAACTTAATCCAGAAGATGAATGGATCACCCAGGACGTGCCTGAACTGCGCATTGTCAGCGAAGATCTGTGGACCAAGGTAAAAGATCGGCAAGGGGAACTGAATAAGATCAAAAAGCCATTCTGGGCGAAACAACGCCCCCGCAACTTGTTCTCGGGACTAATCAAGTGCGGCGAGTGTGGCGGTGGTTATTCCATGATCTCGCAGACCCATTTGGGCTGCTCTAACGCTCGAAACAAAGGTACCTGTTCGAACAGGATGGGAATGCACAAAGACAAGCTGGAGGAGGACGTTCTCGGCGCATTGAGCGAGCATCTGATGGATGCTGAACTCTGTAAGCTGTTTTGTGATGAATACACTAAACAGATGAATAAACTCCGCCGAGAGCACGATGCTGCACTCGATCACTACAAGATTGAGTTTGACCGCGTGAAGAAGCAACTCGCCCAAATGGTGGATGCCATTTGTGATGGCGCGCCGGTCGCCCCAATCAAAGACAAGATGCATGCGCTGGAGGCGCGTCGAATTGAATTGCAAGAATTGCTTGAGGATGTTGAAGAGGCTCCGCCTTTGCTTCACCCAAGCATTGCTCACCGATACCACGAACAGGTGGGCAAACTGATCGAAACCCTAAATCTGCCGGAGCACCGTGCCGAGGCAGTTGAGGTTGTTCGATCATTGATCGAGAAGATCGTTCTGACGCCAGATGAAAGCGAAAACCGTCTGGTATCTGATCTTCACGGTAACTTGGCAGGCATCCTTTCTTTGTCTGCCGAAACGGAGTCCAGAACGCAGCTAACCGAGTCTGCCATTGATGCTCACAAGTCCACACTGGGCCTAGAGCAAAAATGCAAAAACGCCCAAGAGGGCGTTTCGCAGGTTAAGTTGGTTGCGGGAGCAGGATTTGAACCTGCGACCTTCAGGTTATGAGCCTGACGAGCTACCGGGCTGCTCCATCCCGCGCTAAGTTCGGACCGTGTAAAGGGAGTCGACGGGGACTACAAGACCCAAGCAACGGGAATTTTCTGCAAATTTATGCAGGGGACGGCACGTTGCAAATGTCTAAGACAGTGAAGGTGGCCTACCAAGGTCGCATCACCGGGGCACGGCGGGCGTGATGACGTTTGAAATCAAATTTACACAGAACACGATGCACACCTAAGGCCCGATTAGGCAACTGATTAAGCAAGGTGGCTTGCCACAGAATGCGTCTGTTTAGGAATAATTGTCGAACCAGACTTTGAAGCCGAAGGCTGAACTTGGCCCTGCTTTCCTGTTTGTCACCGAAGACGTCCATTTACATGTTATTGCAGATGGTCGTTTGGTTTTGGTGGATTAAGCACGCGATGTCTGGCTTTGTTCCAACACTTCGTTAATTAACGGATTGGGGAACTTTCGCGCGATGGTGATGGCGGCAAAGACCTCTTTTATGTCATCCAGACGCATGATTTCCTTTAGACTTCCGGCTTGCAATTCGTCTTGCACGACGATGGGCGGGATCACTGCTACACCTGCCCCTGCCCGCGCCAGCAGGCGGAGCATAGCCATATCATCCGCTTCGGCAGCGACCCGGGGGACAATTCCCAAACGTTCCAAGAGTGCATCAAACCCTGCCCGAATTGAAGTTTCCGACGTTGGCAAAATGAGCGGTTCCGTTGCAAGCAGCCCGGCCAAACCAGATTTGTCATCGACCCTTTGATCCGGCGTGCCAACCAAAGAGATCGGCTGATCCGAAAAATGGTGCACAAGGTATGGGCTGTTGCTATCGCGAGCGGGAATCAGGTTTGTCAGCACGATGTCCAGCGATTGTGCGGTCAGGCTGCGCAACAGTGTCTCTTGAGTGCCTGAATGCAGGATCACTTCTACATCGTCGCGGCCAATCAGAGGCTGCAGAAACGACATTTGAAAGTTGCGCGATAAGGTCGCAAGCGCGCCTATCCGCAAAACCCGCCGCTTTGCTTCTGCCTGTTTCAGTGTTGCTGTGAGATTGTCAGCGGTTCTAAAAATCTCCTCCGCGTGATCCAGGGCGATACGGCCGGCCTCTGACAGGATCAAACGGCGTCCGCGCCGTTCGAAAAGGTTGTGGCCCAACGCTGCCTCTAGAGCCTTGATTTGAGTGGACACCGCAGATTGAGAGATATTCAGCACCCACGCTGCACCGGTCAGCGTGCCGTCACGGGCAACCGCGCGGAACAATCGCAGATGGTGAAGATTAAGGATCGACATCGTTCTATTTTATAGAATAATTTTCTACATAATATGAATTTTCCTTTATAAACGCCATACCCTATCTGACATTGAAACCAGATATGGAGATGCCGCATGGCCCTGTCGATTTCGTTTTTTGCGCCACTTGTTTTGCTGATCCCCGCCATCTTTGGATGGCAGCAGCCCGGCGCGCGGCCCAAAACGGTGCCACGGATGTCAGAATATGCGGCTTTGGCAGCGCTGGTTTTTGCCGTGCTTGGGGTAGCCCAACTAGCAATCGCGGACCCGGGTAGTGCGATCTTATTTGATGGTGTTGCGGCTCTGTCCCTGAAGGCGGGGCTGATCAATGCAACGCTGACCCTGCTGGTTGCTTTCATCGGTTGGGTCGTGATCCGCTTTAGCCGCAGCTATCTGGATGGAGAGCCGCAAGAGGGGCGGTTTCACGCGCTGATGCTTGCCACGCTTGCTGCCGTTTTGGTTTTTGTGCAAGCGGGCAGTTTCGCCGTGCTGATCCTGTCTTCCGTCTTGATTGGGGTCGGGATACGGCAACTTTTGCTGTTTTACGCCGGGCGGCCCGCGGCCCGGCGGGCGGCAACAAAGTTCGGACTGGTTTGGCATGGGGCCGATGCAGTTTTGGTACTGGCAGCCGTCTTGTTGACTGGCCTGTCGGGCACGGGGGATATCGCGGCTACCATTGCAACGGTCACTGCTGAGGATCTGCGTTGGGCATCGTCGCTCGCGATTGCCCTGATCGTTCTGGCGGCCGCGTTAAAGACAGCGGCCTTCCCGCTGCATGGCTGGCTGACCGAGGTGATGGAGGCGCCAACGCCTGTCTCTGCCTTCCTGCATGCCGGGATCATCAATGCAGGTGGCGTGGTGCTGATCACATTTGCAGGTCTTGTGCTACACAGCCCCGGTGCGATGGCAGCATTGGTGATGTTGGGCGGCTTCACAGCACTTTTCGGCGCGGCTGTGATGCTGACGCAAAGTGCGATCAAGACGTCGCTCGCCTGGTCAACGGTATCACAAATGGGTTTCTTGCTGCTACAGTGCGGGCTTGGTTTGTGGGCGCTGGCCATGCTGCATATCGTGGCGCATTCTCTATACAAAGCGCATGCGTTTCTGTCGTCGGGAGGGGCCGTTGCCGCAGTCGCGGGGTTGCGTAGGCCGGGACCTATTGCGGTTCCAAGTTTGGGCGCGGTGTTAAAATCCTTCGCGCTGGCGCTGACGCTTTATGTGGTGATTGCCAGTGGGTTTGGTTTTCTGACTGGACCGAAATCGGCGCAAGCACTGGCGCTTGGCGCAATCCTTATCTTTGGTGTGGCCTATCTGGTTGCGCAAGGTTTGGCTGATCAGGCGCCTGTTGACCTGACCAAACGAACAGCTCTCGCGTCGATTTGGGCAGCCGTGTCGTATTTCGGGTTTCAGGCAATTGCACAGGCGCTTTGGGGACCGGCCTTGCCAGCGGCACCCGTGCCTGGCGCCCTGGAATGGGCACTGATCGTACTGGCGGTGGCTTCGTTTGGGCTGGTGGCCTTTGCCCAGGCTCTATTCCCGCTTTGGGCCCACCATCCGTCAACTGCTGGTTTGCGGGTGCACCTGGCTAACGGCTTTTACATGAACGCTTTGCTTGACCGCGCAATTGGTGGCTTTCGCAAAACCAAAACTCAATAACGAAGGAGTCCGACATGTTTATCAATCACGCGCAGATCGCACCATCCGTGATGTCGGCGACCTTGAAAGCGGCAGAAACTGCCGCACGGCGCATCCCGCCCGCCTTTCCGTTGGAGGCGACGGTAGCGGTAAATCCGTTTCTTGGACAAACGGATGAAGATCTTGCAACCGCATCTGCCCGTCTGCAGCGGGTGGCAGGTGTTCGGGCGATACAAGGCGCAAAAAGATATGCCGGGATGATCAAAAGCGGTTCTCTGATTGCGGCTTTGTCAAGCGGGTGCGTTG
>JBCBGX010000165.1:0-5191 GCA_038526325.1 Pseudomonadota bacterium
GCGCGGTCTGCCAGAACCGCAACCTCTGGGGCGTCGAGGACTTCCAGGAGATCACCATCCGGCACTCGAAATACGCCGCCGCCCGCTTCGCCCACGAGGCCGCGCCTGCGCTGAGCCGCTTCGCCGAGTGCTCGCCCGCGCCTTTCATCGACGGTATCCGCGCAGCGCGGCAGAAGATCGTCGCACGGTCGGACGAGGACCGGCAGGATTTTCTGCGCAAGCGCGGGTTCTCGAAGGCGGAGACGGGGCGGATCGTCGAGTCGGTGCTGGCCGAAGAAGGCCGTCCGCCTGAGAGCGTGTTCGACTTCGTGCAGGGCATCACGGCGGTGGCCCGGTCGAAGGCGCAGCAGGATGCGCGGTTGATGATGGAGGGAAAGGCGAAGGCGTTGCTGGAAAAGGCGTGATGTGCCTAAGATATCTCAGGGTTAAACCTATCACCACATGCACCGGCGATCTTTTGGATCGCTATCTGAAGGGCAGCGTCACGTAGGGTTGTGTTGTCGTCCCGTTTCGAATGATTGGATACCTCTTCGAAGGCTTGGTGCATCATCTCTGCCAATCCTGAACGAACCAGATTGATCTCGCTTCGCTCAGCGAAGAACTCCTCACGATCTTTATTGGACATACGTTTGCCGGTCATTTGCTCGATTGATCTGGCAAGCACCAAATGGTCGCGTTCAGAATGCCGCGGTTCCATAAGCCCAAAGGGGATATGGGTCAGGTTTTTCACCCATTCGAAATAGCTGACAACGACGCCACCCGCATTGGCCAGCATATCGGGGATGATGGTGATGCCGCGTTCGTTCAGAATCTTGTCAGCCGCGAACGCCACCGGACCATTGGCGGCTTCGACGATCAGCCTAGCATTCACACGGGCCGCATTATTCACATGAATGGCTCCTTCCAGCGCCGCGGGTATCAAGATATCGCAGGGGTCTTCTAATGCTGCCTCGCCGTTAGGGTCGAACGTGCCGCCTTCAAATCCTTTCACCCCGCCTGTTTCCGCCAAATGCGTTCGTAGATTTTCGATGTCCAAACCGTCTGGATTGCGACAGACGCCGTCCCGTTCGATAACAGCAACGATTTTGCAGCGATCTTCGGCGCTTAGAAATTTTGCGGCATGGTACCTACATTTCCGAACCCTTGGATGACGACCGTTCTCCCTGTGAGCGGGCCACTTCGAAACCCAGCTTTTTCTCGGTCAACTTTGGATTGAAAGAAGGCGTGGATGGCATATTGCACGCCGCGCCCTGTTGCCTCGGTGCGCCCCTCGATGCCGCCGCCTTCAACAGGCTTACCGGTGACGCAGGCCATGCCGTTGATGTCTTCGGGTTTGTAGCGTCGATATTCATCTGCGATCCACATCATCATTTGCTGGTTCGTGCCAACATCGGGCGCGGGAATATTTGTGGCCGACGCAAGAAAACCATGCCGCATGAGTTCCTGTGCAAACCGGCGGGTGATTTTCTCAAGTTCGTGGGGTTCCCAGTCGGATGGGTTGATCTCGAGCGCCCCCTTGGAGCCGCCGAACGGCAAATTGAGGAGTGCACATTTGTAGGTCATTAGGGCGGCGAGGGCCTCGACCTCGTTTTGGTCCACATTTGGCGCAAAGCGGATGCCGCCCTTGCCGGGGCCTGCGTGGGTTGAATGGGTCGCCCGCCAGCCCCTGAAGGTAAACAGACGTCCCCGCAGGCGGACGCCAAATCGGGCGACATAGGTCGCGTTGCACAGTTTGATCTTTTCCGCGAGGCCGTCTGGCAAAGCGATATGCGCCTGGGCGTGATCGAACATGGCGTCGACATTTGCCAAAAATTCAGAGCTCATTCTTTTGCCTTCCCAAAACCACCGCCGCCGGGTGTTTTCATGACAAAAGTGTCGCCTGGCTCCAATTCCACCTGGTCGTTCCCTTCCAGCGGCTCAAACGCTCCATTTGACCGCTGCACCCCGTTTTCACCCGTGGCACCTGGGGACCCGCCATGTGCTCCATGGGGGGCGACAACACGGTGTGAGCTGAGTGTTGTGACGGTCATCGCCTCATTAAAGGTCAACCGTCGCATGATGCCGTCGCCGCCAACAAATTCACCAGCGCCGCCGGAATCGCTTCGAATGGAAAACTCATCAACGCGAACAGGGAAGCGGGTCTCAAGCACTTCGGGGTCCGTCATGCGGGTGTTGGTCATATGGCTGTGGACCGCGCTAGTCCCGTCAAAGCCGCGGCCAGCCCCTGAACCACCGCAAATGGTCTCGTAGTTCTGGAACACGTCATTGCCGTATACAAAGTTGTTCATCGTGCCCTGGGAGCCCGCAATGACACCAAGCGCACCGTAAAGCGCATCGGCAATGGATTGGCTGACTTCGGTGTTCCCCGAGATGACCGCAGCAGGGGCGCGCGGATTGATCATTGAACCTTCAGGGACGATCAGATCAAGCGGCTTAAGGCAACCCTCGTTCATCGGGATATCGCGGCCAACAAGCGTGCGGAACACGTACAGGACGACAGCCCGACAGATCGAAAGCGGCGCGTTATAGTTCAGCGGGCTTTGCGGCGAGGTTCCGGTGAAATCAATCGTGGCACGTCTTTCAGATTTGTTGACCCTAATGGCCACGTCGATCTTTGAACCACTATCCATGGGAAAGCTGAAGGCGCAGTCTTTCAAAACATCCAGCACGCGTCGCACGCTTTCTTCGGCATTGTCCTGAACGTGGCCCATATAGGCATGAACGGCGTCGATCCCGAATTGTCGCGTGATCTTTTGCAGTTCAGAGACGCCTGTTGCATTGGCCGCTATCTGGGCCACCAGGTCGGCCATGTTTTGGTCAATGTTGCGACAAGGGTATTTGCCAGATGCCAGAAGGCTCCGTGTCTGGGAATCTCGAAGCTGACCCTGTTCAACGAGAAGGAAGTCGTCGATGACCACCCCTTCTTCTTCGATGGTCCGACTGTCAGGCGGGGCAGACCCCGGCGTCTTGCCGCCAATGTCTGCGTGGTGGCCGCGTGAGGCGACTGTGTAGATAATGTCCTGCCCGTCCTCACTGAAAACTGGCGTGATGACTGTCACGTCAGGCAGGTGGGTGCCGCCGTTGTAGGGGTTGTTCATCATGAACACGTCGCCCGGGCGGATCTTGCCGGCGTTCTCTTTCAGGACGGTCCGAACGCTTTCCGACATTGATCCAAGGTGCACCGGAACATGGGGGGCATTAGCCACGAGATCGCCATGCTGATCGAAGATCGCGCAAGAGAAATCCAAACGCTCTTTTATGTTCACGGAATAGGCCGTGTTGGCCAGCGTGGCCCCCATCTGCTCCGCGATGGACATGAAGAGGTTGTTGAAAACTTCGAGCATCACGGGATCGACGGATGTACCGATGGCCTCGGCGCGTTCGATCGGTACCGACCGCTCAAGGATCAGATTTCCGCCTTTCTCGCAGGTCGCACGCCAACCGGATTCAACGACATTGGTGCCGGTAGGTTCTGTCAGGATGACAGGCCCATCAATGGACTGTCCTATCGCCAGGCTCTCGCGCTTGACCAGCGGCACCTCTTGCCATGCCCCTTCAAAGCACACGTTCACCGGCGTCTGATCAATTGATGTATCGGTCGGGTCAGGCAGGCTCACTTGCTCCCCCGTTTGGCCGATGGCTTCAGCAACCAGAACATCCATGATCAGATCGCTCGTATCAGGCGCAAAACCAAAGCGCTGCTGATGCGCTTCGACAAAGGCTGCCTGCATGGTGTCAAGGCTTGCGAAGGCAACTTCGAGGCTTTGCTGCGCATCGCGTGGACGGATCTGCACACGCTTTGAAATCACGATGTCGGCGGGATCAATGCCTTGGCCTTGCACCTCGTCGCGCGCGCTCTTGGACATTTCGTCCAGTACCGCTGCCGCGCCTTCATCGCTGAGCGGCTTTTCAAACTGTCTCTCGCGCATCGCCCGCACGTCCGCCAGCCCCATTCCAAATGCGGACAAAACCCCCGCAAAAGGATGGATAAAGATGCGTTCCATGCCCAAAGCATCGGCCACAAGGCAAGCATGCTGCCCACCTGCACCGCCAAAGCAGTTCATTGTGTATTTGGTCACGTCATAGCCACGTTGAACGCTGATTTTCTTGATTGCATTGGCCATGTTTTCAACGGCAATCCGCAAGAACCCGATCGCGAGCTCTTCGGGCGATTTGCCGTCACCAATCTCAACCGCCAACGCTTCGAACTTCTGGTGGACAACGTCCTTGTCCAGCGGCTGATCGGCGTTCGGGCCAAATACATGTGGGAAATGGTTCGGGTTCAATTTGCCCAACAACACGTTGCAATCCGTCACGGTCAGCGGGCCGCCGCGCCGGTAGGCCGCAGGACCAGGGTTTGCCCCTGCACTTTCGGGGCCAACCTGCATGCGGCCATCGCGGTAAGACAGGATCGATCCGCCCCCCGCCGCAACAGTATGGATCGACATCATGGGCGCCCGCATTCGCACGCCCGCGACTTCGGTCTCAAACGACCGTTCAAATTCACCCGCGTAGTGACACACATCAGTTGAGGTGCCGCCCATGTCGAAGCCGATAAGCTTTTCATAACCCAACTCACCCGCGGAACGGACCATGCCGACAACCCCACCGGCTGGACCAGACAGTATTGCATCCCGACCATGGAACAGTCGCGCATCGGTCAGGCCGCCATTGGATTGCATGAACATCAACCGTTCGCAGCCCCCCGAATGCGCGCCCAAAGCGGTCGCAACCTGGTCCACGTAACGACGCAGGATGGGGGACAGATAAGCATCGACAACCGCCGTATCCCCACGGCCAACCAATTTTACTAAAGGGCTCACCTCGTGACTGAGCGAGATTTGCGTGAAGCCGGATTGTTTAGCCATGTCGCCAAGGCGTTGTTCATGGTCCGGGAAGCGATAGCTGTGCATCAACGCAATAGCGACGGATCGATAGCCTTTGCCATAAGCGCGCGAAAGCGCTTCGCGGGCTGCAGTCGTGTCAAGGGCTGTGACGATATTGCCGTCTGCGTCGAGACGTTCATCGACCTCTACAACGTCGTCATAAAGAAGCTCTGGCAGCACAATATTGAGATCAAAGAGCTTCGGGCGGTTCTGATACCCGATCCGCAGCAGGTCTTTCATACCTTTGGTGATGAACAGCACCGTCTTTTCGCCCTTGCGCTCAAGCAGCGCGTTGGTGGCGACGG
>JBCBGX010000166.1:0-5186 GCA_038526325.1 Pseudomonadota bacterium
CCTAATAGACCTAATAGCTATTACGGTTTCCTAAACAGAGATGGCCGGATAGCTTTCCACCTTGATGATAGCACGCGCCAATCGACTGCTCTTGCTTTCATTCTACGATTCCCCCCATCTCAGAGGCGCAGGTCTCGATAGCGGGCATTATTAAGGGGTACCTGGCATGGCATTGACTGCTATTACCCTTGCGCGCTTCATTGTGCGGAAAGGCTTAACAAGGTTGCCAAATATGGTGTCAAAGGATGGTCCGTTTTGCGCTTTCGGCCACCATAAATGACCGTGTGTGCCAAAAGTACGGCCGCCCATTGGATGATGCGCTTGGGTGATGTTTGAATAGCGTTCGCCAAGACCGGAGCGCGTTGTGCAATGCGCGTCTCGAACGCAGCCAAAGATGTGCCAGCATATGGATCAATGAGGGTTTTGGAGAATTCAAAGGCTGGATCGGCACGAAATCCTTTTGGGTCGATAAGACGCGGGCCTTGCGCCGTGAGAAATATGTTGGAAAATCTTAGATCACCATGCACGACCTGCTCTTGTGGCGTCGTAACGATAAGGTGTGACACGAGAGCAATCGTGTGCGCAAGGTCCGGATGCGGTTCGGAGCCGTCCGGTTTGGTCTGGCACAGCCGCAAATCCCTAACCAGGCTAGGGGCAATCCTCTTGTATAGGAAAGGATAACGAAATCGTGCCTCGCCAATAGCATGCGCAACCTGACCGGCCAGCAGTGTCGCTTCTTTATCTTTTCCACGCTTAGCAAGATGGTCCAGGGGTTCGCCCTCCAACCATTCCATGAGGACGGCAGATCTCAATGCGGTGGTTCGATATACCTCCACCCCGATACCAGTGTCCAGATTGCGCAAGAATTGAATGCCAGCACCTTCTCCTGCTGCGCCGATGCGTTTGTAGATTTTCAGTGCAGCAGGTCCTTCGCGGCGCTCAACCCTGTAGACGTAAGCGCGAGGCGTTTCGGCGACGCGATCGCCGATGTCCAATCTCCAACGCTTTGCTATTTTCGCAGCCGCAGGCCCGATCGTGGTTTCGTTCAGTTTCATTGCGGCGCACATCTTGACTGTCTTTTCAAAAGGGAATTGTGCGCTGGTGACGAAAAATTGGCAATCAAACCGTTCTCCAACGTCAACGGTTGGGGATTGGTAACTGCTGGTTGACCTCAGGTCGAGAGCGCATAGTGTTCCCGACAAAACGGTGGAGATACCTTATGTCAGAGCACATCGACCCTGAAAAACTCGACCGACTTGCAGAAGTTGCAGTGCGAACCGGCGTAAATTTGCAGCCTGGGCAGGATTTGGTCATCACGGCTCCTTTGTCAGCGCTCGATCTTGTCAGGCGCATTACTGTTCACGCCTATCGGGCTGGCGCGGGACTTGTGACCCCTTTCTTTAGTGACGATAAGATTACTTTGGCCCGGTTCGAAAACGCTGCGGATGCAAGCTTTGACAAAGCTCCTAGCTGGCTGTTTGAAGGTATGGCCGCGGCGTTCAAAGGGGGTGCGGCCCGCCTTGCCGTGACCGGTGATGATCCAATGCTGCTGGCTTCGCAGGATCCTGCAAAAGTTGCTCGCGTCGGCAAGGCAAATGCAATCGCTTCCAAACCAGCGATGGAGCCGATTGTTGGTTTTGAGGTGAATTGGAATATTGTTGCATATCCGGGCGCGGGCTGGGCCGCGCGTGTTTATCCAGATTTGCCTGTAGAGCAAGCGCAGGGAAAGTTGATGGACGCGATTTACACGGCGTCGCGGCTGGATGGGGACGACCCCGTGGCCAACTGGGCTGAGCACAGCGCGCGTTTGAAGGAACGGGTCGACTGGTTGAATGCGCAATCGTTCAGCGCGCTGCATTACACCGGACCTGGGACAGACCTTCATCTAGGTCTGGCAGATGGTCACATTTGGAAAGGTGGTGCGTCGCCTGCACTGAATGGTGTTGTCTGTCAGCCGAATATCCCCACCGAAGAGGTCTTTACCTGTCCGCATGCTTATAAAGTGGACGGAATTGTCGCAGCAACCAAGCCGCTGGCGCATCAGGGAAGTGTTATCGAAGATATCGCGGTTCGATTTGAAGCTGGACGTATTGTCGAGGCAACAGCAAGCAGAGGGAAAGATGTGTTGCGGGAACTGCTGAAAACGGACGACGGTGCGAGCCGCATCGGTGAGGTTGCGTTAGTACCCCACTCTAGCCCCATCAGCCAATCGGGCACGTTGTTCTACAACACACTTTTTGACGAGAACGCGTCCTGTCATATTGCTTTGGGCCAATGCTATGCCGACACGATTGCCGGCGGGTCGGAGTATTCACCGGAAGAGTTGAAGCAGAAAGGCGGCAATCAGAGTATCATCCATGTGGATTGGATGATGGGATCCGATTCAGTAGACATCGACGGTATCACCAAAACCGGAGACCGGGTGCCCGTGATGCGTGGTGGTGAATGGGCATGAAGTAACGAAACCTGTCAGATTTCGTTCGTTCAAGCGCAAGATGCTTGCGCACCATCACCGTTTTGCACATATAAGCTACAGCCATGGGAGTGCCAATATGCGTGCAAGAATTTACAGGCCAGCTAAAACAGCAATGTCGTCCGGAGCCGCCAAGACAAAAAATTGGGTGCTAGAATACGTATCCGAAACGGCACGCGAAGTAGATCCTTTGATGGGTTGGACGTCTTCTTCTGACACACAGGCCCAGGTCAGGTTAGAATTTGATAGCAGAGAAGCGGCGCTGGATTATGCAAAAGACAACGGCATCGATGCTGTTGTCCAAGAGCCCAAACCGCGCAAAGCCAATATCCGCCCAGGCGGATATGGAGAGAACTTTGCAACAAACCGGCGTGGTGCTTGGACCCATTGATTTTGTGCAATAGCGCATATTGCGTCGCAGCGCCCAATTCTCAGTGCCCGGCGTTGTCGTGCGCCAATACCGTCAGCTGACACGACTAATCGGCTAAAACGCAGCCTGCGAAAGACAAACCCGGCGACCAAATTTGGTCGTCACAAATTAAATCCTCAAATGCCCGTTGATGAGCGATTGTGCCAACATCGCCAATCGTTTAAAGCTCTATTCGCGCCGCAGGCCCCTTAGCTCAACTGGATAGAGCAGTCGACTTCTAATCGACAGGTTGAGGGTTCGAGTCCTTCAGGGGCCGCGCTGCGCCCCAGTCACACCGCGTTGAGTTGACCGACAGTATTCTAACTGCGTCTTTGGGAGTATGTGCCCTTGGCCATTCTTACGGGAAGACTTGATTTGCAGTTTCAGCTCTTTTGGGATGACCGAAAATCGCAATGAGTGCCTATGAAGCCAATGCTGCAATTTACAGTTGTGAATCCTAAGGAATGTTAAGAACTTTCGTTTAAAATCAGATATTTTTCGGTTAATTTTAAAGTTTAGTTTTACCTTCCTTTAACCGAGATCTCTCAGCTTCGTTCCCCATGCGGCAGTGCTGGCGCCGCTCTGGATTTGCACAGGGAAGGTGTGTTGTGACGATGTTTGATCTCCGTGAAAGTGCATTTGACGATGTGATTTTTGACGGTACATCCGTACCGTCTACGACAAAAAGCCAAGCGGCAAAGCGTCTTTTTGACCTCCTTGCCGCGACCATATTGTTGATCCTCGCAGCGTTCTGTGCCCTTGCACTATTGCTTCTTAATCCGTTCATGAACCCCGGGCCGCTATTTTACAGGCAAGAGCGGATGGGACATCGATGTCGGCAGTTTACGGCGTATAAATTTCGATCAATGACGCAGGCAGAGGATGGACATCGCGGCGCTTTCGATGCGCTTGAAAAGGATCGGATAACACGTTTAGGGCAATTCATGCGGCAATATCGCATCGACGAGCTGCCGCAGGCCTTTAATGTGCTACGCCGTGATATGAGTGTTATTGGCCCACGCCCAGACTGTTATGATCACGCTTGCGTCTATGTAAGGGAGATCCCGGGCTATAGGGAGCGGCATCAGATCTTGCCTGGCATAACCGGTCTCGCACAAACCCAGATTGGGTATGTCGATGGGTTAGAAGGAATACAGCGCAAAGTTGCCGCTGATGCGCATTACATTCGACATGCAAGCATGCGCTTTGACCTTTGGATTGCGTGGCGGACCATCGCGGTAATATTGGGACGTCAAGGGTCATAGATTGCCCGTTGCCTGAAAGTGCGCACGATCATCAAAAGCCTTGGTAAGGGCCGCTGGCTAGACATGGTATCTTAACGCAATGTGGAGATACTGATGTCCGATCCTTTTGAAACCGACTATGTCAATCTTACAGCACCAGCGGTCGCGCATTACGCGGTTACTGCGTCCGATACCGATGACCTGCCGATCCGTCCGCGCGCGCTATACGTCAATACCGGCGGAACCGTCGCATTGCAGGATTCGGCGGGGGAAACTGTTACCTACGATGTAGGCGCAGGCGCGGTACTGAGCATTCGTGCAGCGCGTGTCCTAGCGACCGGAACGACCGCCCAACTTATCGCATGGTATTGATCCATGATCGGGTTGGAGCTTTCTCTTGGTCGGGCCCAGCGGGGCTTTCCGGACCCGCAGCCTCTGGCTGCGTTTTTCCTTGCTGGTCAGGGTCAGCATGTGGCGCTTGGGTCCGGCGTAGGTGGTGGCTTGTCGATCTGGACAGAGCTATCTGAAAACCATGCGGCCTGGATGCAGTTGGACAACAATGACCCGAGCACACGGCTTTCTTGGCGTGAGACACTGGTTGCGGAACTGCGCAACATATATTCGGTCGGGGATTTTACGCTCAGCACCGGTTGGTCGCAGTTGCAGTCTTCCGGTTCGGGTTTGTCGGGAAGCTACACTGGGAACAGAGCTGTCAGTACATCGTCGGCTTCTGCAACTGCTGATGTCACTGTGTCCCGTGCTACACCTTATGATGTCTGGATACACTACACTTCACGAACCAGCGGGGGCTATGTCCGGGTCGACATTGATGGGGGTCAAACTCTGGTCAATGAGATAGACGATCCGGCATCGTTAGGTTTCAAGGCATTTCCGACCTATTCGGAAACTGACCTACAACGCCGTCAATCTATCCAAATTGCCAGCGGGCTTACAGGCTCTCATGATATCACGATCCGCAATGGCGGCGCCGCGGCTCCGGGTGGCAACGCCATCATGATTGAGGCGGTAGCGATTACCGGGTCCCTCGCTGATCCACGTA
>JBCBGX010000167.1:0-5128 GCA_038526325.1 Pseudomonadota bacterium
GTCCGGTTTCAACTATATCCGCACCCCAGCCTCGCAGTTCGTCAAACAGATGTTAAACGACGGTGTGATCGGGCGCATAACTGGTTTCCGTGGGGAACACACGGAAGACTTCATGGCCGACCCCGACGCACCCAAAACCTGGCGCAGCGAAGGTGTGGCGAATGGCTGTATGGGCGATCTGGCCCCACATCCCATCAACTGCGCGCTGCGGCTGATGGGGCCGATGGACCGGCTTTCCGCCACCGTCGAAACCGTCATTCAGGACCGCCCCGGTGGCACGGTCACCAATGATGACGTTGGCCAGATCAGCTGCCGCTTCGCATCAGGCGTGCTCGGCTCCATCTATGTTAGCCGCGTCGCGACAGGGCGGAAAATGGGCTACAAGTATGAAATTACGGGGACAAAGGGCGCCATCCACTTTGACGGAGAAGATCAAAACGCGGTGCACCTTTATCAGATGGACGGGCCCGAGGCGACGCGCGGGTTTACGAAAATCCTGACCGGGCCTGAACACCCAGATTATCTGCCCTTCTGCCAAGGCCCGGGCCACGGCACCGGCTATCAAGACCAGATCATCATCGAAGCGAAAGACTTTCTCACTGCCATCCACACCGGCCAAAATGTCTGGCCAACGTTTCGGGACGGGATGGAAGTGAACCAAATCGTTGCGGCCTGCCATGCCTCATCTGAGAGTGAATCTTGGGTGAACGTGGCGGATTTCTAAGGACACGACCATGACAATCAAAATCGGCAACGCTCCCTGTTCGTGGGGCATCGAATTCGCCTCTGACCCCGCCTACCCAACATGGCAGTCGGTCCTGCAGCAATGCGCGCAGGCAGGCTACAAGGGGATTGAACTGGGGCCCATCGGCTACATGCCCGAAGACCCTGCTGTTCTGCGCGACGAATTGGCCAAGAACGATCTGTCCATCATTGGTGGTGTTGTTTTCCGCCCCTTCCACGATGCTGCGAAATGGGAAGAAGTTCTGGATGCCTCCAAACGCACCTGCGAGGCGCTTGTCGCGCATGGGGCGGAACACCTTGTTCTGATTGACAGCATATCACCACGTCGTGCGCCTACAGCGGGCCGGGCCGACGAGGCAGAACAGATGGACAAAGCCGAATGGACAGCTTTCCGCGACCGTATCGCGGCCATCGCGAAGATGGGGACAGAAGATTACGGTCTGACTGTTGGCATGCACGCGCACGCAGCGGGTTTCATCGACTTTGAACCAGAACTGGAACGCCTGCTGGATGAGGTCGACGAAAGCATCATGAAGATCTGTTTTGACACAGGTCACCATTCTTACGCGGGCTTTGATCCGGTTGCTTTCATGAGAAAGCACATCAGTCGCATCAGCTACATGCACTTCAAGGACATCGACCCGGTGGTGAAGGCGGATGTGGTGAAAAACCGGACGGATTTTTACAAAGCCTGCGGTCAGGGCATTTTCTGCAACCTCGGTGAGGGCGACGTCGATTTCCCGACGGTCCGTCAAATCCTCCTAGACGCGGGATTCACAGGCTGGTGCACTGTCGAACAAGACTGCGACCCATCGCTTCCGGGCACACCGCTCGAAGATGCCGAAAGCAATCGCACTTTCCTCGAAAGCATCGGCTTCTGACAGACAATCGGTGCACGCCCGGTGCACAAGCATTTTGGCAAGGATCACGACCATGACAAAACTCAAATGGGGCATGATTGGGGGCGGCGAAGGCAGCCAAATCGGGCCAGCACATCGGCTTGGGGCGGGTCTCGACGGGCTCTTTGACTTCACGGCTGGAGCGCTTGATCACCGACCGGACGCAGGTATCGCCTATGGCAAAACACTCGGATTAGGCGCGCGGTCTTACGGTTCTTGGCAAGACATGCTTGCTGGCGAAAGCGCGCGAGATGATCGGATTGATCTCGTCACCGTGGCCACGCCAAACGCCACACACTACGAGATCACAAAAGCCTACTTGCAAGCCGGATTCCACGTCCTTTGCGAAAAACCCATGACGATGACCGTGGAAGAAGGCGAAGACATCGTGGGACTGGCTTTGGAAACTGGCAACATCTGCGCCGTGAACTATGGCTACTCTGGCTATTCCCTCGTCCGGCACATGAAAGCAATGATCGCACGTGGCGACATCGGCAAGGTCCGCGTTGTGAATGCCGAATTCGCGCATGGCCACCATGCAGACGCAACAGACGCCGAAAACCCTCGCGTCCGCTGGCGCTATGATCCCGCGCAAGCCGGTGTCTCTGCCCAATTCGCCGATTGTGGCATCCACGCCCTGCATATGGCGAGCTTCGTGACGGGGCAAGAGGTCACCGACCTTTCCGCAGACATTGTGTCGGCCATCCCTGTACGCGAACTGGAAGACGACGCCATGGTCAACTTTCGCATGTCCGGCGGCGCCGTCGGTCGTCTTTGGACCAGTTCCATCGCGATCGGCCGCCAACATGGGCTGACAATTCAGGTTTTTGGTGAAACCGGCGGTCTGCGGTGGTCGCAAGAACAGCCGAACCAACTGTACTACATGCCGCTTGGCGAACGTCTTCAGGTTATTGAGCGTGGTGAAGCAAATCTTTCCCCCGAAGCAGACCGCACCACCAGGGTCACCATCGGCCATGCCGAGGGCATGCCGTTGGCTTTCGCGAATATCTACAAAGACCTGGCCGAGGCAATCAGTGCGCGCAAAGAGGGTCGAGAGATGGATCCTGCGGCGAACCTTTATCCTCGGGCGGAGGACGGATTGCGTTCGATGGCGGCGGTTGTAGCGGTGGCCGAGTCAGGCAAGGACAAGGGCGCGTGGCAAGATGCTCGCCCGCCCATGTTCCGCTAACTTTGCGCTTCGGCGGTCAGCCGGTCCATAATTTCACACGGCGCGTCGGCGTCACCAGCAGCCTGGGCCTCTTCGAGTTCCTTTTGCATTTGGGCGACAATTTCTTGTGCCTTGCCAGGATTTGTCGCCAAAAGTGCTTGGACAGCTGTGATCAAAGCACCTTGGCGGGCCTCAACATCGGCAGAAGTGCAGGCGAGGGCTGGCGTGCTGCTTAACACCACAAAAGTGGCTGGGATGAGGATGGTCCGCATCATCGTCGTATCCTTTGTCTTTTGCCCAGACATGCGGGAGCAGCTGGCACCTGACAAGCCATGAAAACACCGTTCGGCGAATTCCGGCGCGTCAGCTTTCGGGGCGGAGCGTGCCGCGTTCAACAACGGTGCAGGAAAAGGTGTGCGCGGCTGGCCGATGGTCGGGGTTTTCAACGCTGCTTGCGACCAGCTCCACCGACTTTTCGATGATTTGTGACACTGGGTTGCTGATTGTCGTAAGGTTGATGTTCTGCCACTGCGCCATGGCCATATTGTTCAAACCAATGAGGCCAACGTCATCTGGCACGCGCAACCCTTTATCTTGTAGCGCGGACAGCGCCCCGATGGATAAGACGTCATCACCGCAGAAATAAGCCTCGGCCAAGGGTGCGGCCTCGCACAGGCGCAGCATCTCATCGCGTCCCGCCTCAAAGGCATAGCCGGCCGCATAGCTTGTCGTTAGCGACATTTCGGCGTGACGTGATAATCCCTCTGCGAATCCCGTGTAACGGTCTTGCGTGGATGTCGCGTTTGCTGGTCCGCCAAGGAACCCGACATTGCGATACCCCCGCCGGTAGAGTGTTTCTGCCGCCATCCGGCCTGCTGCGATGTTGTCGATGCCAATCACGTCCACCTTCGGGAATGTCACATGCCGACCGAAGGAATGTACAACAGGCATGCCTGCGGCGTGAAATGCCTCTGCAAAGCTGACAGGAAGCGTGGAAGACGCAACGATGACGCCATCAACTGAATATTGCCGCAACATGCGCACAGAATTGTCTGGGTCAGTTTCGTCGGTGAGGTTGACGAGCAATGGTCGCAATCCACGATCTTGTAGAGCTCGTGTGAAGAGGTCAAAAACCGTCAAAAAAATGGGGTTGTGAAAGTTGTTAGAGACCAAACCAATCATTTTGGTCCGTCCCGTCGTGAGCGAAGAGGCCAAGGCGTTTGGGCGGTAACCAAGCGCATCTGCCGCTTGTTCGATCCTGCGGCGCGTGGCTGGCGCGACTGAGGCGCCCTTGGTAAAGGCCCGCGACACGGCTGATCGGGACACCCCGGCGCGTTCGGCGACGTCTTTTAGTGTGGCAGCCATCGACTTATGATCCGTCCTTACGGTGGTTAGAGGTTTCGATGGCTTCGTAATTTGTCACAACAAATTTGTAGGCACAGATTGCAGCCAGGGCGCCGATCCCAATTCCCCAACGCGGATCACCCAGTGTCAGTTCGAACGTCGCCCAGACCGTGCAAAAGATGACAACCGCAACACGGACCCAACGCGGTTTAAAGGTGGGATGATCTAGACCAAGAAAGCGCATGTTGCCGTGCCCCCCGGTCACGGATTTCCTAAAGTTACGGAACACATGGGTTCCCGAAATTTAGACTACCGTAACGTGACAAATGTGCAACCGGTTGCACACCCGCTCCGTCCCGTCGAAATCTCTTATTTCACTCTTGCCGCTGGGTCACCTGCGTGGCACGAGTGGTGAAAGCCCCCGGATTACCCAATGCGCATTGCCTGCCTTCATACTGCTGCAAACCATCAAAATACCTTCAATGACTTATTTGCGCGTGAGGCTCCGGAGGCCGCTGTGGTGCATGTTGTGCGTGAGGACCTGCTGGCCGAAGCACAGGTTGGCGGGCTTCATGCCGTTACGGAAGCGACGATGACGGCGCTTGGCGCCCTAGGCCAAGCAGACGCTGTTCTTTGTACCTGTTCCACGCTCGGCCCCCTTGTTGATGCGATCCAGAACCGAAAATACATTCGAATCGACCGTCCAACGATGGAAGCCGCCGTCATGCACGGGCCCAATCCGCTTTTGGCAATTTGCCTTGAAAGCACCCGTGACGCATGTCTTGAGCTCTTGATGGATGCGGGTGAGGGCCGGGTGCAGCCAACGGTACATATGGTTGCAGATGCTTGGCCCTATTTCACCGAGGGCAACATGGACGCCTTTGCAGATGTGATTGCAGGATCGGTCGCGCGGGCAGTGGATGGGCATGATTGCGTTATTCTTGGGCAAGCCTCGATGGCGGTGACCGCCATC
>JBCBGX010000168.1:0-5131 GCA_038526325.1 Pseudomonadota bacterium
TCTTGCGGTGTTGAACCCGATCCTTCCTTCGCTCTCCAATATATTCGAAGGTATGCCATTCAGTGATCGGCTTGTCGCGTCCATGTTGCCGGCGCTGACACTAACCTTGGTCGTGACAGCGCATATGATGCGTATGACGCGTGCCGCCATCATCAACTTGCTCGCGAGCCCCTATATCGAGATGGCGCGCCTTAAGGGCCTGTCGCCCATGCGCGTGATCGTGAAACATGCCCTGCCCAATGCGCTTGCGCCAATCATCAATGTGATCGCCTTGAACCTTGCTTATTTGATCACAGGCGTGGTCGTGGTCGAGGTTGTGTTTGTCTATCCTGGTATCGGACAGTTGTTTGTGGACAGTGTCAAAATCAGGGATATCCCCGTCGTGCAGGCCTGTTGCCTTATTTTCGCGACGGCATTTATCCTTCTGAATCTGACGGCTGACATAATGTCGATCCTGTCGAACCCACGGCTGAGGCATCCAAAATGATATTATGGATCTTTGCAGCACTTGTGGGCATGGCAGCCTTGGCATGGGGCTTTCGTTTTGCTGGACAGGCGGCAACAGGCAACGCCCCCAAGTTTCGCGATATGCCGTACGGCGTGGCGTACGGGTATGTTCTTGGTGTGGCGGTTCTGTTGTGGCTTATCTGGGCGTACATGCAGGGTCGTAACGAAGATCCACAGATCGCCAATAAATTCTTCTTCCTTCGCATCGCTATTGAAGGGTTTATCTTATTTGCTATCGCGGCCTGGGTCTTTCGTCTTTTGGGCCGTACCGTTGGCACCGCAGGCAGCAAAAAGCTGTTCAGATCGATGCCGTTGACTGCATCATTCGGGGTCTTGACGATCATAATCTATGCGATATTCGCAATCTTCGCAGGTTTGATCGCCCCCTATGGGCAAGAGCAGATCATACCAGGTGTGGCCGCCAACATCGTGCCTGGCGGTGATCCTGCATTAGGCGGCAATCCAGAGTTTCCCCTTGGCACTGATCAGATCGGGCGGGATATCCTGAGCCGTCTGATCTACGGGGCACAGAATACGGTTGGGATCGCATTCGCGACAACGGTTGTTGCGTTTCTGTTGGGCGGTACATTTGGATTTCTAGCCGCGACTTTGGGTGGCTGGCTGGATCAGGTTCTGTCACGGATGGTCGATGTACTGATGGCGATACCATCGCTTATCTTTGCGCTGCTCTTGATGACGATTGCCAGCGTGTGGGCGCCCGAACTGGGCATCCCATTGACCTTGTTTATGGTGATCATCATTGCGGTCATCGATAGCACCCGCGTGTATCGACTGGCCCGTGCCGTCGGCCAAAATATCGTTGTAATGGATTACATCGAGGCTGCCAAACTGCGGGGCGAAGGGTTGGGCTATCTGATGTTCAAGGAAATCCTGCCTAATGCGACCGCACCGCTACTTGCTGAATTTGGTCTGCGTTTTTGCTTTGTTTTCCTGACAATTGCGGCGCTGTCATTTCTTGGCGTTGGTATCCAGCCGCCCTTGGCTGATTGGGGAACGATGGTTCGTGATCTTGGTGGCTTTGTAAATTTTGCGGCCTTTGCGCCGATGGCTGCAACAGCGCCCTTACTGGCTGCTGGCGCAATCGCGTTGCTCACCGTGGCGGTGAATTTCGTGGTTGATTGGATGCTCTACAAATCCTCGGGGCTAAAGGAATGAGCGAAGAGCCACTTGTAAAAATCCGCGGCATTAAGCTGGAAGGCCGCAGTGACGAATCTTGGTCGCCGATCATCAACGGTGTTGATCTAACGCTCATGCGGGGTGAGGTGCTGGGTTTGATCGGCGAATCCGGAGCCGGCAAGTCAACACTGGGCCTGGCCGCCATGGGCTATACCCGCGATGGGGTGCGGATCAGCGATGGCACGGTGGAATTTGATGGCATCGATTTGCTCACGGCCTCTGCTGCGGTGAAGCGAGAGTTGCTGGGCAAGCGCATCGCCTATGTGGCCCAATCAGCCGCGGCCAGTTTCAACCCCGCGCACAAGCTTATGGATCAACATGTCGAGGGCCCCGTGCAGCACGGTGTTATGCCGCGTGGTGAAAGCGAAGATGACGGGGTGGAGTTGTACCGCAAGCTGCGCCTGCCCAATCCCGATCAGATCGGATTTCGCTATCCTCATCAGGTGTCTGGTGGGCAATTGCAGCGCTGCATGACCGCGATGGCGATGTCGTGCCGACCCGATCTGATTATTTTTGATGAACCGACCACCGCCTTGGATGTGACCACACAGATTGAAGTGCTGGCCTCTATCCGCGACATTGTGGAGCAGTTTAACACCGCAGCCATCTATATCACGCATGACCTGGCGGTCGTGGCGCAGATGGCCGACCGGATTAAGGTGCTGCTAAAGGGGGATGAGGTCGAAACGGCAGATACCAGAACAATGCTCGCCGCGCCGACACAGGAGTACACCAAATCCCTGTGGGCTGTACGCAGTTTTGAACGCCCACAGAAACCCGCAGTGGTCAGTGGCGCTGTGCCCGTGATTAGCGTCCAAAACGTCGACGCCGCTTATGGGAAGGTGCCAGTCCTGCATGATGTCAGCTTTGATTTGCACGAAGGCCGGACAGTCGCGGTCGTTGGCGAAAGCGGGTCAGGCAAATCTACGACCGCACGGTGCATAACGGGATTGCTGCCGCCCAAGGCGGGCCAGATCATGTTGGATGGTGAGCCGCTGCCGGATGACTATCGCAAGCGCAGCAAAGATCAGCTTCGCCAAGTGCAGATGATTTATCAGATGGCCGATACGGCACTTAATCCAAGGATGTCGATCGGGCAGATCATTGCGCGGCCCGTACAGTTTTATCTGGGCCTGACTGGGGCTGAGAAACGCAAAAGAGTTGATCGCTTGCTTGAGCAAATTGAGCTGGAGCCGACCCAATACTACCACCGTTTGCCCTCGGAGCTGTCGGGTGGTCAAAAGCAGCGCATCGGGATTGCCCGCGCTTTGGCGGCCGAACCCAAGTTCATCATCTGTGATGAGGTCACATCTGCATTGGATCAACTCGTGGCCGAGGGCATCTTGCGACTTTTGGCGCGTTTGCAGGATGAACTGGCGCTGACATATATGTTCATCACGCATGACCTCGCCACTGTAAAAGCTATCGCCGATGAGGTCGTTGTGATGAAAGATGGTCGTGTTGTGGAACAGGGTCCGAAAGAAGATATGTTTAAGCCGCCGCATCATGCCTACACTGATCTTTTGCTGTCCTCCGTGCCAGAAATGGATCCCGATTGGTTGAGCAATCTGCTTGCCACGCGAGGAGTTGATAACATCGGCGATGCCGCAGTTGATAAGATGTAACCAGAATCACCGGTGATCGGTGACTGATAAGAGGGCGCAGAAGTGCCCGCCGAAAAACAAGGGAGACCAAAAATGAATGGAATTAGTAGACGCGGTCTATTGAAAACGGGCGCCGCCGCAGGTGTGTTGGGCCTGACCGGCATGCCGCTGCGCGCGCAAACACGTGGTGGCAAACTCACCGCCGGGCTTGGTGGCGCAAACACATCAGATAGTTGGGACGGGCGCACACATTCCGACATCTTCATGATCGCTGCTGCGCACGGAACTGTCTTCGACTGTCTGACAGAGGTCGCTGCTGACGGATCGCTAAAGGGCGAATTGGCCGAAAGCTGGGAAGCATCTGCTGATGCCAAAACCTGGACTTTCAATCTGCGTCAAGGCGTGACCTTCCACAATGGCAAACCATTTGGCGCTGATGACGTGATTGAGTCGCTGAACCTGCACGTGGCAGAAGGTGCGAAATCAGCCGCTCAGCCGATTGTGGCATCCATCAGCGAAATGAAGAAGATCACCGATTATCAGATTGAGTTCACGCTGGCCAATGGCAACGCGGACTTCCCCTATCTGATGTCGGATTATCACATCCTGATTTTCCCTGCTGGCCAGATCGAAGAAGCGATCGCCAATGGTATTGGGACAGGTCTGTATCAGGTGCAATCTTTCGACCCTGGTGTACGCATGGTCGCGACCCGTTATGCCGATCACTACAAAGGGGACGATGCCGGCTTCTTTGATGAGGTCGAGTTTATCGCCATCAATGACAACACCGCCCGCATGAACGCGCTGATGACGGGTCAGGTGGATACAATCAACCGGATCGACTTTAAGACCGAAGCGTTGTTGAAAGCCAACCCAGCCCTGCGCATTCAGGAAGTGACTGGCAACCAGCACTACAGCTTCCCAATGCTGACAGATGTTGCCCCGTTCAATGATGTGAACGTCCGCCGCGCATTGAAGTACGGCATCAACCGTCAGGAAATGGTCGACAAGATCCTGCTTGGTCATGGTCAGGTCGGTAACGACCATCCCATCGGTCCTGCAAATCAGTTCTTCGCTGGTGACTTGGACCAGCTGCAATATGATCCGGATCAGGCAAAGTTCTATCTGCAACAGGCTGGCCTAGATAGCCTCGACATTGATCTTTCGGCGTCCAATGCCGCGTTTGAAGGGGCGGTTGACGCAGCACAGCTGTTCCAAGCCACTGCAGCGGCATCCGGTATCAACATCAACGTGGTGCAAGAGCCTGCTGATGGATACTGGTCGAATGTCTGGCTGAAGAAGCCATTCTGTGCCTGCTACTGGTCTGGCCGCGCAACAGAAGACTGGATGTTCTCGACAACCTATGAAGCTGGCGTGCCATGGAATGACACCCAGTGGGATGAAAAAGACAGCGCCCGCTTCCAAGAGCTGCTTTTGTCCGCCCGCGCAGAGCTCGACAGCACTGTCCGCCGCGAGCAATACACTGAAATGCAGCAGATCCTGCGCGACGATGGCGGAGTCCTGATCCCAATGTTTGCCAACTATGTCCAGGCGGTGAACAACAGGATCTACTCTCCTGACGTGGTGGGCAACCTGTGGCAGATGGATAACGCCCGGATGGCCGAGCGCTGGTCCGTCGCGTAAATTTCTACCATCTGATTAGGAGAAACCCCGCCGATCTGGTGGGGTTTTTTCATTCCTTAACCACTTCTTAACCAACTGTTCAACGCTGGTTAATGTGAAGTAAATTAGAAGGAGCCCGTAGTGAGTGACGTTGTGTCTATAGTTTCTAGAATGGGCTGGATTACAACGCTTTGACGCTC
>JBCBGX010000169.1:0-5126 GCA_038526325.1 Pseudomonadota bacterium
TTTTTGGTTTTTGCCGCCGGATCAGCCCGGGATCCTCTCCCGTATCCTGACGCCTTTGGCGGCAATCTATGCGGGTTTGACCGCTCGCCGATTGCGACGACCCGCGAAAATCAAGGCCGATGTCCCGGTGATCTGCATGGGCAATATCAATGCAGGCGGAACCGGCAAGACCCCCACCACCATTGCCCTGATCGACCGACTGACTGCCAGGGGCTATGCCCCGCATGTGGTATCTCGCGGGTATGGCGGTACGTTGGAAGGGCCAGTGCAGGTCCAGCCGAACCGCCACAAAGCAGATCAAACCGGGGACGAACCACTGCTTTTGGCAGCATTCGCGCCGGCATGGGTGGCCAAGGATCGGGCCGCTGGTGTTAGTGCTGCGCAACAGGCTGGGGCAGATGTTATCTTGCTGGATGACGGCTTTCAAAACCCCGATGTGGCAAAAGACCTGTCTATCGTTGTGGTCGACGCCATGCGTGGCTTTGGCAATGGGCGCGTGATCCCCGCGGGACCCTTGCGCGAACCCGTAGAGGTGGGTCTGAACCGGGCGGATTTGGTTTTATCTATCGGTCCGCCAACCGCACAGGACCGTTTTGCTGCGCAATGGGGCATCAGCGTGCCGCATCTTGTCGGGCATCTTGCACCCTTACCCACCGGCATGCCCTGGCGCGACCTGCGGCTTTTGGCGTTTGCCGGGATCGGCCACCCCGAGAAATTCTTTGTTACCCTGCGTGACATGGGGGCCGATGTCGTTCGAGCGGAGGCGCTGGGCGATCATCAGCCCCTCACGGATGGGCTGATGAAACGGTTAGAGATTGAAGCCAAGGCAAAGGGCGCACAACTTGTCACAACTGAAAAGGATGCCGTCCGTTTGCCGGACAGCTTTCGTATGAAAGTGCTCACGCTGCCGGTGCGCCTTGAATTGGTGGACTGGACCCCGCTTGATGCGGCCTTAGACAGGCTTGGCTTAAAAGACTTAGGTTAGCCTAATTTTCCGTCCAAGACTTCTGCAAACTCATCATAGGCCATGTTCGAATATTTCCGGCCATCGATTACGAAGCTTGGTGTTGAGTCGATCCCGTCGCGTTGCGCGTTATCCTGATACCAATTGTAAAGCGCCTCAGCCTTCGCCGCATCAGTCAATACTGCGTCCAAGGTTGCATCGTCCAAGCCGGCAGTTTTGGCCAATGTCCGCAACTCTTGGATAATTTGTGACGGATCACCGCTTGCCAGCCAGTCGCGCTGGCGCTGATACAGCATGTCCGAGAATGCGAAGAAGAAATTTGTATCATCGGTAGCCCGCGCAATCATTGATGCCCAAAGACCAGGACGGTCGAAATAAACCTCGCGGTAAATGAATTTTACTTTGTCGGTATCGATATAATTCTGCTCAAGCAGCTTCAGCTGGTTGGCATGGAAAGACGCGCAATGCGGACAGGTGAAAGAGGCATATTCAATCACTTCAACAGGGGCGTCCGGGTTGCCCTTGATCATCTCGATAATTTCAGGAGCGGCGCCATCGCTTGTTTGGGCATTGGCAGCGCCGGGCAACAAACCTGCCGCCGGGTCTGGCCGGGTCACCATCCAACCAGCGCCAAGCGTCAAAACCGCACCACCGCCAGCGGCCAAAAGAGTTCTGCGTTTCATATCTACCTCAGTCTTTGAGCTTTTGTTTCGTTAGAACATTTGCGCCCAATGCCGCAAGGGCAGCGCGCAGATCATCATTTTCCACCCCCTCAGATAGGGTGTCAGCCGCAGATTGCACTGCTGCGTCACGCATTTTTGCCGGTTTTGGCGCAGCCTGGAAGGCAACACGTCCCTCTGCAAACCCAGTTGGCGCTGTTTGAGTGATCCGAACCCGGGAAATCGCGCGATAGCCATAACAGGCATTCACTTTGTCGCAGATCTGGCTCTTTTGCATTTCAAGCATTGGGGCCTGCGCACTTGTAGTCAGCAAGGTCAGCGTTGCGCCCATTCCGCCGCGACCGTAGCTGACATTGACCGGAGTCGCGACCTGCGCCGTCGCGTCGCCCACAATTTCTGCCCAATGCGTCAAAAGCCGGGTGACCGCAAAACCACGCTCTTCGCTGGCCTTGCGGATGCGAGTTTGCAGTAACGTCGCCGCGCGGGAAAAACCGCGCGTGGTGCCAGTGTGGCGTGGCTGTTTCATTCTTGCGGGCTAGTCTAAACCAGACCGCAGCATGAGTCAGCGTGGCATAACAACAGGAACATAAACATTGCGTGACCTCAGCGCCGTTATATTAGACTGGTATGACCGACATGCGCGCGAAATGCCATGGCGTGTTGGCCCTGCGGATCGCAAGGCAGGCATTTTGCCGGACCCTTATGCCGTTTGGCTGTCCGAAGTGATGTTGCAGCAGACAACCGTCGTCGCCGTGCGCAGCTATCATGCCAAATTTTTGGCAATTTGGCCACGTGTGACCGATCTGGCCGCTGCCGATGACGCGGATGTCATGGCCGCTTGGGCGGGGCTCGGATATTATGCGCGGGCGCGCAACCTTTTGAAATGTGCCCGCCTAGTGGTGTCGCGCCATGGCGGCGCTTTTCCTGACACATATGAGGCGCTTCTTAAACTGCCCGGTATTGGCCCCTACACAGCAGCTGCCATTGCGGCAATTGCGTTTGACCGATCAGAAACCGTTGTGGACGGCAATGTCGAACGGGTCATGGCGCGACTTTACAACATCCACACGCCATTACCTGCTGCAAAAGCAGAGTTGACGGACAAAGCCCGCGACCTGACGCCGCAGCAACGCCCAGGCGATTACGCACAAGCTGTCATGGATCTTGGCGCTACGATCTGTACCCCGCGCAACCCGGCATGCGGGATCTGCCCATGGCGGGATCCCTGTGCAGCGCGCGTGGTTGGAACGGCACCGGATCTCCCTAAAAAGACTCCGAAAAAGGTAAAACCCACCCGGCTGGGGATTGTGTATGTTGCGGTACGCGCAGACGGGGCATGGCTTTTAGAAAGGAGGCCTGACAATGGGTTACTGGGTGGGATGCTAGGTTGGCCGGGGTCGAACTGGTCAGACAACCCCGATCCTACGCCGCCGTTGACGGCAAACTGGAACGCACTTGACGCCGAGGCCCGCCACACATTCACGCATTTTCATCTGCGGCTAAAGATCATGACCGCCCGTGTCGCAAATGACGCGCGGCCCGAACGGGGGGAATTTGTCGACAAGACCAGCTTTGATCCGGCCGCATTGCCCACAGCGATGCGCAAGGTCTTTGATCTGGCTGCGGTGACGTTACGCGATAATTGAGATCTTAACCCGACATGGCTAGAGTCATTCCGAGTTTTGTCGAGGGTCGCAATGACAGCTTTGCCAGGTGTCCCAAAATTTGCACGGATCGTGTCGGCTCTGCCTTTCTGGATGTCGCTGGGACTGGTTCCATTGGCGATCTTTGTCGCGCTCCAAGGCGGTTGGTGGATTTTGTTGCTTCCTGTCTCAACCTGGTACCTGTTCACCGGTTTGGATTATTTCATTGGGCTCGACACCAGCAATCCGGACCTTGAAACGCCGGATGATCAGCTTTTTTGGTACAAGCTGATCACGCTTTTGTGGGCTCCGATCCAACTGCTCACCATCTTTGGGCTGATGATCTATGTCATCCAGACCGATCACCTAAGCCGGTTGGAAGAATGGGCACTCTTTGCTGGCTTAGGGGTTCTGTCGGGCACTGTGGGGATCACCTATGCGCATGAATTGATGCACCAAAAGCCTCGGCTCGAACGCTGGATGGCGGATGTTCTGATGGCATCAGTCCTCTATTCGCATTTCCGATCGGAACATCTGCTAGTACATCACCGTTATGTGGCGACCCCGCGCGATCCAGTAACAGCCCGCTATGGCGAAAGCTTTTACCGGTTTTTCCCGCGCGTGCTTATCCAATGTGGGATATCCGCATTTGACGCAGAAAAAGCGATGCTCGCCCGCAAGGGGCTGAAATGGTACAATAAATCAAATCCGTTCTGGATCTATTGGGCGTTGCAGGGCGGGTTTATCGCAATTGCAGCGCTGATTGGTGGCTGGTGGGGCGTGTACCTGTTTACTGTGCAAGCCTTTTGGGCTGTCTTCCAGCTAGAGTTGGTGAATTACGTCGAGCATTACGGGCTGACCCGGAAATATTTGGGGGAGGGCAAATACGAACACGTTTTGCCCCGGCATTCTTGGAACGCGTCGCAACGCGCCTCCAATTGGTTGTTGATAAATCTGCAGCGCCATTCAGATCATCACTACAAACCAAATCGCCGTTTCCCATTGTTGCAAACCTATGGGGTGGATGAGGCCCCGCAGCTTCCGCATGGCTATCCATTGATGACCATGATGGCCCTGCTGCCCGCCATGTGGCGCAAAGCCATGCATCCGCGCGTCAAAGCCTGGCGACAACAATACTATCCCGAGATCAAGGACTGGAGCGCAAACAAGCGCGGCACACATCCATTTCCTAGTTAAGTGATATGGCGTGAATCTGTCGCTGGCAGCGCTAGTCGGACGGTTGTGCCCGTTGGATCGCTTTCAATGACAAGACTGCCATTTGATTGCTCACAAAACCCTTTGACCATCGGTAGGCCCAAACCGGTGCCTTGTCCCACCGCTTTGGTCGTAAAAAAGGGTTCAACCACCTTAGACAGGTTACCTGCAGGTATGCCCGAGCCACTATCCCTGATTTCAATCATGCAATAGGGCCGGTCCACCGAGAGGCCGAACATCGCCAAGTCAGTTTTTGTGGCGGGACGGCATGTGATTGATATTTTGCCCGGTCCATCAATGGCGTCCCGTGCATTAACAATGAGATTTATCAAAGCAACTTCGAGCTGGTTCGCATCACAGTAGAGTGTCGCGGCGTCGGGGTGCACATCGACATCCACCCGGATCGAGGCTGACGTAATCCGAGGGATAATAGATCGAAATCCGTTCCAAAATAGGGGTAGGTCAACGGTTGTCGCTTCTAGCCTAGCCTTTCGCGACAGTGCCAATAACTGACTGGTCAGTGCGTCAGCCCGGTCCGCGGCCTTGATCGCGTCCTGCAACCTGTCCGAATAGTCCAGTGCGTTAGAGGACATTTGTGCAAGTTCGATATTTCCACGAATGACG
>JBCBGX010000170.1:0-5070 GCA_038526325.1 Pseudomonadota bacterium
GTTTCTGCTCCGAATTCGGATTCCAAAGCTACCCGTCCATGAACGCGATCCGCCGTTTCGCCGCCCCCGCCGACAAAAACATCGCCGCCCCCGTTCTGGAAAGCCACCAGAAAAACGCAGGTGGCAACGCCCGCATCGCCGAGACGATGTTCCGCTACTTTCGTTGGCCGGAAACCTTTCAGAATTTCGTCTATCTTTCCCAAATACAACAAGGCCTTGCCATTAAGACCGCCGTCACCCATTGGCGCAGTCTCAAGCCCCGATGCATGGGCACGCTGATCTGGCAACTTAACGACGCATGGCCAGTCTGCTCTTGGGCCTCACTCGACCATGGCGGCGACTGGAAGCTGATGCATTACATGGCGCGCGACTTCTACGCACCGCTTCTGGTGACCGCCATTCCCAAGAATGGCCAGATAATCCTGCGCGCAGTCAATGACGATCCCCAGCCGGTGGAACTGAATGTGACGGTTTGCACAATGAAACTTGACGGTACGCTGGGCGACCTTGGCACCGTAACAGCAACAGTTAGTGACGAGGCGGTTGATCTGATGAAGATCCCCAACACGGCTTTGGCGCCTGATGAAATGCTCCATTTTCATTGGACCGACACAACTGGGTTGTCAGGAAGTGACACTTACGCACCGCGCCCATTCAAAAGCTATAATCTGCAAGCACCTGACCTGATCAGCAATGTCAACGGAAACGAAATTACTGTCAGCGCCAGGTCGCTGGCTCTTTTTGTTGCGCTTGAGGCGGATGTGCCTGGGCGCTTTGACGCCAACGCCTTTACTCTCTTGGCGGGCGAACGCAAGACCGTGCGCTTTATGCCAACTAACCCTGACGACCAACCGACCTTCGTACGACGCGATCTATACAGCGCCACTCATAACTAAAGGACACCCAGGACGATGAGGATTTCATATCAACTTTACTGTTCGCGCAACTTTCCTCCTCTGGGTAAGACCATGAAAATGTTGGATGCCTCAGGATTTTTGGAGGTTGAAGGGTATGGCAGTCTTTTCTCTGACATTGATGGTTTGATGGCAGTATTGCGTGAAAACAATCTGAGTATGACCAGTAGCCATATCGGGCTGGACATGATCGAAGCGGATCCGACTGGAACTGTTGCCATCGCCAAGAAATTGGGCATTTCGAAAGCCTTTGTGCCCTTTGTCGGGCCCGACGACCGACCTACTGATACAGCTGGTTGGCGCGCCTTTGGAAAACGTCTGTCGATAGCGGGTCAGCCCTTGCGCGAAGCGGGCTTGATCTTTGGATGGCACAATCATGCGTTTGAGTTCGACATGACCCCGGAAGGGGACATACCACTTGATCTGATTATGGATGCCGCGGACGATCTAATGCTGGAAATTGATCTTGGTTGGGTCCGTGTTGCAGGTCACGACCCGGTCCATTGGATCAACAAATATGCCGGGCGCATCACTGCCGCTCATGTCAAGGACATCGCACCTGATGGTGAATGCGCCGCCGAGGACGGGTGGGCCGATGTGGGTCACGGCATCATGGATTGGCCTGCCATTCACACCGCTTTGCAGGTCGCAGGTGTCGACCATTATGTGCTCGAACACGATAATCCAAAAGATGACAAACGCTTTGCCTCGCGCAGCCTGGCGTCTGTCAAAGCATTTTAAGGAACAGACAGATGGCAAAACTTGGCGTTGGTATCATCGGCTGCGGTAATATTTCGACTTCTTATCTGGGGCTGATGCCGCTTTTCAAATCGCTGAAGGCGGTAGCCGTTGCAGATATCAACATGGACGCAGCGCGGGCGCGAGCTGTGCAATATGACGTGAGGGCTGAAACGGTCGACAGCATTCTGAGAGCACCAGATGTAGATGTGATCGTGAATTTGACGATCCCGGCTGTCCATTTCGACGTCACCAGCAGGATTCTAGAAGCAGGCAAGCACGCTTACTCGGAAAAGCCGCTTGTCCTTACGCTAGACGAGGGTGAGGCGCTGCGTGATCTCGCCGCATCCAAGAGCCTAAGGATCGGGTCAGCTCCGGACACTTTCCTCGGCGGGGCACACCAACAGGCGCGTGCCGCCATTGATACCGGAAAGATTGGTCGGGTGATCGGCGGTACTTGCCATGTCATGGGCCATGGCATGGAATCTTGGCATCCAAATCCAGATTTCTTCTATCAGCCCGGCGCCGGGCCGGTTCTTGATATTGGCCCGTATTACATAACAAACCTCATCCAATTGATTGGTCCGGTAAAATCAGTCGCATCCCTTGCGACGGCGACTTTTGAAGAGCGGACCATCGGGAATGGCGATCGGCTTGGCGAAAAGGTCGCTGTGAACACCCCCACGAACATTCACGCCCTGTTGGAGTTTGTGAATGGAGCGACCATTACTTTGGGGACCAGTTGGGATGTATGGGCGCATCGCCACGCCAATATGGAGCTGTATGGCGAAGATGCGTCGCTCTTTGTGCCGGATCCTAATTTCTTTGGTGGTGTTGTCGAGATTGGGGGGCAAGACCGCGCAATCGAAGAGCTGCCCGCGTGGGATCATCCCTTTGGCGTGGCAAACCAAGAAGATTTGGCCAATTACCGCTGTGCCGGTTTGGCGGATATGGCCGCGGCGATTGATGCGGGGCGCGCGCATCGTTGCAATATCGATCTGGCCGTGCACGCAGTGGATGTGATGACCAGCATCCTGAAAGCGGGAGAGGAACGAAGGTTTGTTGATCTAACGACCACATGCGATCGCCCTGCCGCACTTTCACCGGATGAGGCGCGTGCATTGCTGGTTTAATCGACCAGCGCCTTACGAAAAAAATATTGGCGGCTTTGTTCCGGAAACGGGGCGCGGAAGCGACGCATCCGTTCGGAATAGCCGTAGCCAAGGTCAAACGCCATGCAGATCCGTTTGCCCGCCAAGTCATTTAGCCCGAGACCGCTGGCACCCTCTTGTAACTGATACCCTTTACGGGTCAAACGATCCTGTAAATCGTCCCAGCCTTCGGCATATGCCAAATCATCAGCGAGAAGCGCCCGCCACGGCACGACGAACCGCTCATCCGCTTTTTGAGCGGTGTTGGCTTTGCTTCTTCGGTAAAGGTTACGTTTCACGGCGTCCCGGATCAGCCTGCCAAGGGTCGCATCCTCGTGCCGCACAATCTGTTGCAAAGCAGCAATCGTTTCCATGCCACACGCCTCACCACGCAAGGTAAAGACTGCGTTAAAGCCCGGCCTCTTGCGCGATCTGCGCACGCGACTTTCGCGCCCGCTCTGTCGCAGATTTCAACTGACCGCAGGCTGCCATAATATCCTCACCGCGTGGCGTGCGGATGGGTGACGCATAGCCCGCCTTATAGATAATATCGGCAAAGGCGCGGATCCGGTTGTTTGAGGATCGTTTGTAAGGCGCGCCCGGCCATTCATTAAACGGGATCAAATTGATCTTGGCCGGGATGCCATCGATCAGCTTGATCAAGCGCCGCGCATCTTCATCACTATCATTTACCCCGTCCAGCATCACATATTCGAAGGTGATCCGCTCAGAATTCGATACTTTCGGATAGCTGCGCAGCGCATCCAGAAGCTCAGCGATATTCCAACGCTTGTTGATGGGGACCAATTTGTTACGCACGTCATCCGTTGTCGCGTGGAAGGACACGGCCAACTGACATCCAATCTCGGACGCCGTTCGTGCAATTTCAGGCACGACACCTGACGTGGATAAGGTGATCCGCCGGCGCGACAATTGGATGCCGTGCGGGTCCATTGCAATCTTCATCGCATCTCGGACATTTTCGAAATTATAGAGCGGCTCCCCCATGCCCATCAGCACGATATTCGACAAAAGCCGCGTTTCGTCCTTTGGCGCACCTGGTTCAGGCCATTCGCCTAGATCGTCACGGGCAATCATGACTTGGCCAATGATTTCCCCGGCGGTCAGGTTGCGGACGAGTTTCTGCGTCCCTGTGTGGCAAAACGAACATGTCAGAGTGCACCCCACTTGCGAGGATATACACAAGGTCCCCCGATCTGCTTCGGGGATATAGACCACCTCGACCTCATGTCCGCCTGCGATGCGTACCAGATATTTGCGCGTCCCATCATCCGATATCTGCCGCGTGACCACCTCGGGCACCTCAATCACGAACTGTTCTGCCAGCATCGCGCGGTAGTCTTTCGCCAGATTGGTCATCGACGCAAAGTCGCGCACACCCCAGTGGTAAATCCACTGCCAGATCTGGCCAACCCGCATCTTGGCCTGTTTCTCTGGCGTGCCCACGGCAATCAATACCTCTCGCATTGCCTCACGCGTGATGCCGACAAGGTTTGGCAATCCCTCCGGTGCTTTGCGCGGAAAGGTCATAACGTCCTGTGTGATCGGGGCGCTGGCTTGCATGGGGCGACTCATTTGATGCTGAAGCTTCGCGTATAAGAGAAAGAGCCGATTTTCACAAGAAAACCGGCCCGCACAACATGTGAGGCTTTCCGTTAGCTAGAGCAGCGGTTCTCTGCCTCTTCAACGGCAGCAGTGAACCCCAGCAGGCTAAACGTGTCTTCTGTTTGGGTTCCACGGCCAGAGCGGCCAGTGACAACGGCATTTGCCCCACGCTTCATTGCGGCCACGAATTTTACATCATCCTCGGGCGTAGCAGGCCATGCAAATTCACCTTCGGTGAACATCTGGAACGTTGTGTCGCCCACCTGCATAGACACCGTTGATCCGCTGGCAAAAGGATAACCGCCGGTGAACATGACCTGGCCCGAGACATTCTCATCAGGGCGATAAAACACGATCAGTCGGATATCACCGCGCCGTACTGTCACCACATTGCCGTCGCGGGTATTCACTGTTTCCTTTGGCGCGGATACTGCCCAGCATTCATTCGGATCGCTTTCGACAAAAACGCTCCAATCCGTATTTGCGGCGATGCGGTTATCGCTTTCTTCCTGCGCGTTTGCAGACCCCGCAACAAAACAGGCCGCAATCACACTCAGGGTCCGGGAAGTTTTCAAAATCATCTCACAGCCTCCAAGCTGTCCTTGCCTCTTGATGTCTCGTCATAGCCATCATTTGCCTCT
>JBCBGX010000171.1:0-5065 GCA_038526325.1 Pseudomonadota bacterium
CATCCCGTTCTGTTGCGTCCCAATCGCGCGGTACAAGGACGTGGCAAGTGTTTCAAACTGAACAGGATGGCAGCCGTCTTTGCAGGCGTTGTGATGCTGATTGGGATCGTCACGCTCAGCATCGACACATGGATGATGCGCGAAAGCCGCCGCTACGCCGTGATTGGCGGCAAAGGCACCCCAAGCCGATTGGCGCAATTGCGGATCTGGCGCATCTCGGCGCTGGTGATGGCGTTGTTGCTGTTTCTTGTTGGGGTCATTCTGCCGCTTGGGGCTTTGTTTTTGTCGACAATTATGCATGTGCCGGGCCGGTTTACGGCAGAGAATTTCACCTTGGCCTATTGGATTGGCCGTGACCTTCCGACCATCGCGGTCCCCACGGGAATATTGCTGTCACCAGATTTCTGGAGCGCGGCTTGGAACACCATGCGGATTGTTGGAACTGCGGCGATCTGTTCTGGCCTTCTTGGCATGATCGTCGGATATATCGTTGTCCGCAGCCCGAACCGGGCTTTGTCAGTTGCCTTGCGGCAAATCACCTTCTTTCCCTACCTAGTTCCCGGCATCGCATTTGCAGCGGCCTTTCTTGTTTTGTTTGCTGTGCCACGTGGTCCGATCCCGGCGCTTTATGGCACGCCTTGGATACTGCTATTGGCGCTGATCGCGGATCAAATGCCCTTTGCCAGTCGCGCGGGCATTTCGTCCATGACCCAGTTGGGCCATGACGTGGAAGATGCGGCGAAACTGATGGGGGCCGGTTGGATGCGCCGTATGCGGTCGATCATCATTCCGATTAACAAGGGGGCTTTGGTCTCAGGCATCTTGATGCCGTTTATATCGGGCATCAAAGGGGTGAGCTTGTTCATCATGCTCGCCGTTCCGGCCACGGACGTTCTGAGCACCTATTCCCTGAGGTTGGTCGACTACAACTACACGCAAGCCTCAAACGCAGTGGTTTTGATGATTTCCCTGATCGCCGTTTTAGGGACGCTTCTGGTCAACCGCCTGACCGGCACGGGCCTTGCCCGTGGATTGGAGAGCTAAGCATGAGCGCGATTGAGATCACCAATGTCACCAAGCAGTTCGATACGACTGCAGAGCCTGCGGTGAATGACCTATCGATCTCGGTCGAAAAAGGGTCATTTACCTGTATCTTGGGGCCATCCGGTTGCGGCAAATCAACGTTGCTGCGGATGATCGCCGGGCTGGACACGATCTCCAGCGGGCAGATTTCGGTGTCGGGCAAAGTCGTCGATGACGCCATGGGGTCCTTTGTTGCCCCCGAACATCGTGGGCTTGGCTTGGTGTTTCAGTCCTATGCGTTGTGGCCGCATTTGACGGTTGCGGAAAACGTTGCCTTTGGTCTGCGCCTGAAACGCATGCAAGCAAAAGACCGCAACGCGCGCGTGGCAGAGATGTTGGCCCTGTTACAGATCGACGGGCTGGAAGATCGGTATCCCTCCCAGCTATCCGGTGGCCAGCAGCAGAGGGTGGCCTTGGCGCGCACCTTGGCGCTGAAGCCAGAGGTTCTCTTGCTGGATGAGCCCTTGTCGAACCTTGATGCCACCTTGCGGCTGAAAATGCGCGAGGAGTTGGCGCGCCTTCACCAAACATCAGGAACGACAATCATCCTTGTGACCCATGACCAGTGGGAGGCCATGTCGCTGTCCACGCATATCGCGGTGATGAATGCAGGGCAGCTCCAGCAATTTGGCCGAGCAATGGACATCTACGACGCTCCAGCCAACCGGTTTGTTGCAGAATTCGTGGGCAATCCTCCGATCAATATTCTCCCAAAAGGGAGCAAAGGTGCCGCGATGTTGGGGGGACAGTCTGATCTGACCATGGGCATCCGGCCTGAGGTGATCCGGTTTTCCAACCAAGGCGCCGTCGCGCAGATCGAAGACGTTATCCCGACCGGAGGAACATGGCTTGTGCGGCTACGGCTCGCTGAAACGAACGAGAGCCTTTTGCACGCAACCAGCCTGCGTCCACGCCTGACCGCCGGACAGCAGGTCTTTATCGAAGCGCTTCCCGAAGGCGTTCACCAGTTTGACCAAGCGGGCAACCGCGTGGCTCCGGACGTTGTTCCGGCAACTAGACCCAAAGTGGCATCCTAACTTGCAACCCATCGAAAATGGATTTTGACATGAACCACCTGACCAAAACATCCCTTGCAGCGCTATTGATCGCGGGTCCGGCTTTGGCCGAAACCTTTGATCAAGCAGCTTTGCTTGAGGCCGCACAATCTGAACCACCCCTGTTCGTTATCGACTCTACCGGCAAGGTGCGTGAGCAAGCCGCCAACTTCGGCGCGGCCTATGGGCTGGAAATCAACGCGACCAAATCGAAAGCACCAGCCACCATCCGCATGCTGGTGGGCGAAGCCCAAGCTGGGAACGTGCAGGCCGATGTTGTGGTGATCTCTGACACTCCCGCCGCAACCGCGCAGCTGTTAGAGCCGGGCTATGTAACGTCCTATCTGCCATCCACGCGCACAGACGAGATACCGGCGCATTCGCAAAACCCGTTGATCGTCTCGAACTCCCCCATCGTATTCACATACAACACCGCATTGAATGACACCTGCCCCGCAAGCAACATTTGGGCGCTGACTGATGCGGATTGGAAAGGTCACTTCGCGATGCAAGACCCGCTGGGCAAACCGGTTTACACCGACTGGTTCAGCCAGATGGGCACGCACCACGATGATGCCGTCGCCGCCGCTTATGAGGCACATTACGGCAAACCACTGGAAACCGACTATGCCAGCGCAACAGAGGCCTGGGTCGCAGCACTCGCCGCAAATCAGCCTGTCTTGTTCAACTCTGACAGCGACAGCTCAGAGACCGTCGGCGCGCCGGACGTGACCGAGAACTTCATGGGCATGATGTCCACAGCGAAGTTCCGCGACAACGAAGATGGCTACAACCTTGGCATTTGCGACACCATGTCGCCAATGATCGGTTGGATGACGCCCAAGTTCCTTCTGATCACCGCAGGTACAGACAGCCCCAACGCCGCGCGTCTGTATGTCGATTACCTGCTGAGCGAGGAAGGCTGGGCCCCTCAGGCCATCGACGGGAAAGTCCCGACCAACGCAACACATGCGGTTCCGGAAGGGGAGCCATCGGGCGTGATGAACCACATGGACAAGATGTGGTTCTATAACTCGTCGACTGCCGGGGAAGACTGGAACACTCGTCAAGATTGGCAGGATTTCTGGGCACTCGCGCGTTCATCTGCCAGCTAAACACTTTGCCCCAAACGCAATCTTGTGTTCGGGGCACCACATAGGACAATAACTGCATTGAATTCATATCCTCAAAAGTCTCAGCCGGACGCTGCAACGGTCAAACTACTCAAAGCCGAAGCAGAAGCCGCCCGCGCGCCGCTACACCGCGTTGCCGAAGGGATTGCGGCTGCTGACATCTTTGTCGGCACACGACACGCCGCCTCTGACCCTCAACTGTTGGCCAAACATGGGATCGTCTCGGTCCTCAATTGCGCCGTTAACCTTGATATCAACAATGTTGAAACCTTGGCGGCAGACATCGGCGCGCGCCAATCCTATGGATGGGCCCCTGTCCGGTATTATAAGCTCGGCATGATCGACGGGCCGGGCAACCCGCGTGAAATGGTATTGGCCGGGTATCTGCAAATGCGCGCTATCTTGGGGCAAGAAATGCCCGATAAGCCCAGCTACCCTTGGCCAAATGTGGGCAATATCCTTGTCAACTGCCGTGGCGGCCGCAGCCGATCCGTGATCGTCGTCTCGGTGTTTTTGCACGCAGAGCGGCGAACAGATTTTCCCACGCTTGCGTCTGCCATTGACCATGTCCGCAAAGCCCGCGAACTTGATCCAATGGAATGGCCCACGGCACCGAAACAGGTTTTAATTGATGCGGCAGACTGGGCGTTAGAGATGATAGACCGCATGGAACTGAAGCCACTGACATGAGCCTCAAGCCCCAGCGATCTCAGACCGACAAAACCCCATCCGCCGCAGACGTCGCGGCGAAGGCCGGCGTGTCCAGATCAGCGGTGTCGCGGACATTCACCGAAGGGACGAGCGTCTCTGCCGAAACGCGGGCGAAAGTGCTGAAAGCGGCGGAAGAGCTCAATTACCACGTCAACCACCTAGCCCGCGGTCTGTCCAAGGAAGAAAGCCGCCCGGTGTGCATCTTGGTATCCACCTTGCGCAAACCCTATCACGCGCGGCTTTTGGAAGAGCTTACCAGTGAGCTTCAAAACCAAGGCCGTGTGGTGATTTTGATCAACGTGGGGGACGCACCAGAAAATGCCAGCAAAGCGCTTGAACAGACGCTGAACTACCGGGCATCTGTGACGATTGTTTTGTCAGGCGCACCACCCTCTGAGATGGTCAAAAAATGTGTCGATGCCGGGCAAAGCGTCATTCTGGTCAATCGGTCAGATGACTATCCGGGCGCGCGCCATATTCGGATTGATTACGAAACGGCCATGCAGCAGGCCGCTGCGATGTTTGCGCGAGCGGGATGTAACGACGTTGCAATCGTGACGCGCGCACGCGCCACAACAAGCCTGCGTCAACGCGAAGATGCCTTGGTTCGCGCCTTGTCGCGGCAGTCTATCCAGACTGAGATCTGGTCCGGAGACAGCACCACCTATGAGAGCGGCTTGACTGCTGGCAAAGCGCTTTTGTCTGGTATCAGACCCCCGCAGGGCGTTTTTTGCACGACAGACCTTATGGCCTGTGGGTTTATTGATGCCGCGAAAATCGAGTTTGGCTTGGATGTTCCAAAGGACGTCTGTGTCATCGGATTCGATGACATTCCGGAAGCAGGCTGGCTCAATTACAATTTGACCACCTTTGCGCAACCCTACCAGGAAATCGCGCAACAAGTGCTGGATGTACTCTCTGACCCAACGCGAGACCTACGTCCCGGAGCCCTGCCTGCGATTGCGATGTGGCGTGGTTCAGTGCGGGCGGGCAAGGAAAAACTGTAAAGCAGTATTGCCGGAGGTCAAAAATGTTTGGTGGGAAACTTCAAAACTGTTCGCAAATTGACCTAACCAACTGTAC
>JBCBGX010000172.1:0-5044 GCA_038526325.1 Pseudomonadota bacterium
CGCGGCCGGGGTCACCAAGAACGAAGACCTGCCGTGGGAGCGCCGCGACCACGGTCTGTTCGTGGGCTACGCGCCATACGATAACCCACGCTATGCCTGCGCGGTGGTCGTGGAACATGGGGGCAGCGGATCACGCTCTGCCGCGCCCATCGCACGCGATATCCTGCTCCAGGCCCAATATGGAGGCCCGCCCCCGCTTGAGGCCTATCCGTCCAGCGTCCGCGACAGGATTGCCGAACAGCAACGCCGGATTGAGGCACGGATTCCCCCCGGTGCAGAGGGACGCAGCCGCGTATGAGCTATTTAGAGTATAACACTCAACATGTCCCTACGGGCTTTCGCAAGCTGTGGTACCTGAACTGGCCAATCATCATGCTGCTGATTTCGGTGGCGTGCTTTGGGTTTCTGATGCTCTATTCGGTCGCGGGCGGGTCAACCTCGCCCTGGGTAGAGCCGCAGATGAAACGTTTTGCCCTAGGTATGACGCTCATGCTTTTTGTGGCAATGGTGCCTATCTGGTTTTGGCGCAACATGGCTTTCGTCGCTTATGCTGGCTCAATTGTCCTGCTCTTAGGTGTCGAATTTTTTGGCGAGGTCCGCCAAGGTGCGCAGCGCTGGATTGACCTTGGCTTTATGCGCTTGCAGCCGTCCGAATTGACCAAGGTCACGCTCGTGATGTTTCTGGCCGCCTATTATGACTGGCTGCCCAACAAAAAAACGTCACGCCCACTTTGGGTTGCGCTTCCCGTGGTGTTCATCCTTGTTCCTGTCGCTCTGGTCCTGAACCAGCCAGATCTTGGAACGGCGCTTCTACTTTTGATGGGTGGGGCGGCGGTCATGTTTTTGGCTGGTGTCCATTGGGCGTATTTCGCCACTGTTGCAGGGTCCGGAATTGCGGCCATTTTTGCCGTATTTCAAAGCCGTGGCACGCCCTGGCAATTGCTAAAAGACTATCAATACCGTCGGATCGACACCTTCCTCGACCCTGCCAATGACCCACTTGGCGCAGGCTATCACATCACCCAGGCCAAGATTGCGCTTGGCTCAGGCGGATGGACCGGGCGGGGTTTCATGCAAGGCACACAAAGCCGCCTGAACTTCCTGCCCGAAAAACATACAGACTTCATCTTCACGACGCTTGCCGAAGAATTCGGCTTTGTCGGGGCATTCGGCCTTCTGGTGTTGTATCTGTTGATCATAGCGTTCTGTATCATCTCGGCCTTTGGCAACCGCGACCGCTTTGCATCTTTGCTGACCCTCGGGATCGCGATGACCTTTTTCCTCTTCTTTGCGGTCAACATGGCGATGGTCACAGGCCTTGCCCCGGTTGTCGGCGTACCGCTGCCGCTGGTCAGCTACGGTGGCTCTGCGATGCTGGTCCTTCTGGTTGCCTTTGGGCTGGTCCAAAGCGCCCATGTCCACCGCCCCAGCTGATGGGTTGACAGCAATGCTCAACATCCTTTTTTCGGCACAACCAGCGCGCTGGGATGAATATGAAAAACCATTGAATGCGGCGCTTGCTAGGGCTGGCCTAAAAGCAAACCTTGTCCGCGAGCATGCGCCCGACAGCGTGGACTATATTGTGTTCGCCCCCAACGGCCCTGTTACCGATTTCTCCCCCTATGCACGCACCAAAGCTGTCATGAGCCTTTGGGCTGGCGTAGAAACCGTGGTAGGCAATGCAACCCTGACACAGCCGCTCTGCCGCCTTGTTGATGACAGCCTGACAAATGGCATGGTCGAATGGGTCACCGGCCATACCCTGCGCTACCACCTTGGTATGGACGAGCATATCACCAAGCAAGATGGTGTGTGGCGCGATTTCATCTATCCCCCAATCGCCAAAAACCGCCCTGTCACGATCCTTGGTATCGGCGCGCTCGGGGCCGCTTGCGGCCAAGCGCTACACGCCCTGGGCTTTCCTGTCACAGGGTGGAGCCGCAGTCCAAAAGCCATACCCAACATCCGCTGCCTCCATGGGGAAGCCGGTTTAAACAAGGCACTTGAGGGGGCCGAAATTGTCATCCTGCTTCTTCCCCAAACGCCTGACACAAACGACATTTTGAACCAGGACACACTTGCATTGTTGTCTAGGGGCGCCTTCATCATCAATCCCGGTCGCGGACCGCTGATCGATGATAACGCCCTTCTGGAAGCTCTTGACAGCGGTCAATTAGCCCGTGCGACCCTTGATGTCTTCCGCACAGAACCGCTGCCCGCCAACCACAGGTTTTGGACACATCCAAAGATTACGGTCACCCCGCATATCGCCTCCTCCACACGCCCCGAAACTGCATCTGAGGTTATCGCAAAAAACATCGCCCGCGGCGAAGCAGGTCAACCTTTCCTGCATGTGGTGGACCGGTCCCTTGGGTACTGACCTGCCAGGATATGTCCGCTGGACGAGCCACATCGCCATGCCACAACCCTTCTTGGTCCTGCCCGATGGATGCCGCGATATTCTTGTCCATAAGACCGGCACCGGCACCTCCATCACTTTGACCGAACGTGACCTGCGACCGCGCCGCATCATGTTGCAACCGGGTGATGAAATGACAGGATACCGCCTGCGCCCTGGCCTGCATGTTGACATACGCGCCCTGACGGCAACCGACATTCCAGAAGCCATCGCACATGCGAACCACCAAAAAAGTGACCTGAGCGAGGCCATCGCGTTGCTTGGCGCCACCAGCGCGCCCGTCGTGCATATCGCCAGACAGCTAGGCGTCAGCCTGCGCAGCCTACAAAGGCATCTGGCAAAGCAGGCCTTGCCCGCGCCGGACTTCTGGCGGTGTCTGGGCCGTGCCCGCCGCGCGGCCATAGCACTTGGCTCCGACCTATCGCTTACGGATGTGGCGGGGCTCCACGGCTATAGCGACCAGTCTCATATGACACGCGCCTGTCGGCATTGGTTTGGCTATACACCACAGCAAATCCGAACGCAGGCCACAATATTGGACGACATCAACCAACCGGGGCTGGGCACATGGGGCCAGCCATCAGCGAATTGAACGATCCGACCCCACCCACGGCCCCACCGATTGCTAAACCCGGTCCACATAAAATGGCTCTGACACGCCTTCCAGACACCGGCCATCGATGACGCAGGACATCGGATCATCCAAAGAATTGGCGAATTTCAAAACATAACGGCCAACCGGCAGCCCGAGATTTGCCTCAAAACTGATGTTACCAGTTTCAGCCCGTCTGGAGGTAATGAAGATTTTCTGACCCGTCACATATCGCTCTTCCGTATCGATATCCTCTGCAACAATTGACCTGTAAGTATTTCTCATGATTTGAGCCGGATCCACAGACATGTCGAACACGCCAAAAAAATTGCTTAGAGCCGCTACAACTTTGTCCTCTTCATCCACAGTCGCCATTGCGGCTTCTCTAGGCGGCAGGTTGCGATAGGATGAAACTGACGGCTTCGGGTATATGACTTCCGCTCCGTTTTCAGTACGCTGGACCCGCGGTGAATATTTGGGGTCAAAAATCGAGTCATATGCCGGGTTCACAATCCCATCGCGAATGGCGCCGTTTAGCAGATCAGAGCTTGCCTGCGCCATAGACCCGGAACTGGTCAGAAACGTCATGCCAACCACGCGTCTGCGAATTGACCGTGTGGCAAATCCTGTGGCAATCCGCCGCCCCACCCAAAAGAGCAATGGATTTGCTGATGCGGCCGACGGCAAGATCAAAAAGGGTGTTGAAAGTGCCGAGGCTGAAAGCCCAGTCATAAAATGACGCCTATTCATATGATATCTCCTATATTAACAAATTGGTTCCAGAAATGTTTCTCCTGCGTCTTCCCTCAATTCGATACAGTCTTCTACCGCGGCAAGCGCGCGCATATTGTCTTTAAGCGCCTGTATTTCCGTATCTTTTTCTCTGATAATGGATTGATACGTTTGCTCGACGGAACGCCGTTCTGCCGCGAGTATTTCTTCGATTTGATCACTTGTAGTGATACTGCACGCCGACAAAAAAGAGGCGACCATGACTAAAAAAGAAAATCTACAAACCAAACCCATGAATGACTATATGTTATCGCTAACATATTTTTCAAGGAAAAAGACCCCATTTGTCTCTATATTTCAAAGCCGCCCTTATCCAAACGAAAATGAGCAACAAAAAAACAAGTCGATATTTCTGATATCATTTTTTTGGGGCACATAAACGATAGGCAACACGTGCGTTTCATTGAAAATAATCAAACCACTTTCCAATTATGAAATCAAATGATCAACCATACCGCCAAATAAAGTGAAACGCGTCGAAACCACATATACGACTGTGGAAGATCATGAACGCTTGCCTTCATGGCTTGAGCCTCCAACTTGCGATCCACGGGCCGAGGCGCGCAAACCTGACCCCAGAATAATACAATCTGATCGATACCCAACGTCTAGCCCGCCAACCCGATTGTTTGATGAGCCTTGCTACCAAACCAGCCAATACGAATTTGAAGTGGGTTTGCCGTTGAGAGTTGTGGAGCGCTCGAATTTCAGGTTTTGAGGAAGGCTGTGAAGATCGTTCACAAAGCCCGATCTAATTTCTCTTCACAACCGCCTGAGCTTGTCGTGTGAACCTCTGCAAGCTGCGAAGGAAATGTCGAAACGATCTCAGCTAATGCAGAGACTGCAATCGCCGAAGCATCCCTGAGTGATCCAACCAAACCGATCGGGCCTTTTAACCTGCTGATGTCAGTTTCGGTGGCACCCATACGAATGAGCGTTTCACACCGCATCATATGTGTGCGTCGACTGCCGAGCGACCCTATGAAGCCCGCAGACGTGCCCAACGCCTTGTGCAACAGCTGGGGCTCCCAATCGTGATCATGAAACAAGGTCAGAAACGCTGTTCGTTGGTCTAGCCCGCTCAGGTCCGGAGCCTGATCAAAGGATTTGAGGTGGATTGGAGCCCGCGCCGAGAGATGCTGCGTGGCGTCCAAGTCTTCGGTATCAGGGGAAATCGTTTCGACATTTCCTTCGCAGCTTGCAGAGGTTCACACGACAAGCTCAGGCGGTTGTGAAGAGAA
>JBCBGX010000173.1:0-5023 GCA_038526325.1 Pseudomonadota bacterium
GTCTGGCGCGACATCCGACTATGTTCAGCACGCCTGCCACCTCGCACTTTTACACGGGTTTGTTGGGGACGCTGGCCTTGCTGCCGTTTGGGATCATGGCCTGGGAAACGCCGCCGTCGCTGTTGGCGTGGGGGCTGACCTTTGGCATCGGCGCTATTGCTTGGGCGGGGCATGAGTTTCTGATCCGGGCGCATGCCTACGCCGAGGCGAGCCTTCTGGCGCCCTTCGGCTACGTCTTTGTCTTATATTTGGCTTTCGCGGGCTGGTTGGTTTTTGACCACATCCCGGAGTGGTACGTGGGCGTCGGCGCTGTGTTGATTTTTGCGGCCGGGCTGATCATTTGGCGGTCGCAACGGAACTAAAGAAACGCGCCGTCCACCGCCTCTGCCGTCCGGGTGATGTCGCGGCCGACGCCTTTGACTGTTTCACAGGCCGATAGCGCGAGAAACGCGGCCAAAAGTGAGATGCGTGCCATGGGATGCCTCTTTCTGCTCTTTTGCCGTCAAAATAGGTGTCCCCCGCGCTGCGAGCAAGTCGCGTTAGTTCATGGTCAAGAAAGCGGCGACCGCAGCCTCGAACTCTCGTGGCTTCTCTGCATGCAGCCAGTGGCCTACATCAGGGATTTTGGCGAATTTGGCATTTGGGAACAGGCGTTTGATTTCTGGCCGGTGGGCGTGCTGAACATAATCGGATGTCGCGCCAGACAAAAACAAAGCCTCCCCGGCGAAGGCGGCAGCCAGCTGTGGAAAGCCAATGATCTTGTCCATCTCCGCCGCGAGGACATCCAAGTTTAGGGTCCAGCGTTGCCCCTTCAAATCAAGCGATTGCAGCAGAAAATCGTCCACCCCCGGTTCCAACCCCGTAAGCTGGGCCTTCGCCTCTGCACGGCTCGCGATGTTAAGATCAACGGCGCGCATGGCATCCAGCGGCCCCATTTGCGTGTGGGTGTAAACAACTGGTGCGATGTCTGCGACGATCAGCTTGTTCACCTTTTCGGGGTGCAAACTGGCCAGCACCATCGCGGCCTTGCCGCCCATGGAATGCCCAAGAACATCCCATTGCCCAGTGATCACCTCAGCCAGGTCTGCGGCCATGTCGGCGTAGCTGTGACTGTCATACCAAGGGCTTTGCCCATGATTGCGCATGTCAACGACGACGACCTGACGGTCCGTCGACAGCCGTTTCGCAATCACGCCCCAGTTTCGCGCAGACCCGTAAAGCCCATGCGCGATCAGGAGGTTAGGGCGGTCGGTGGGCTCCCCGTGCACCACTTTGTTCAGCATTCGTTGGCTCCGATTGACCCACTTCACCTGCCTCTATAATCCGGCGGCATGACAGAGGAAATGCTGCAAAAACAGGCGGAGCAGATCAGCACGTTGCTGGACCAAAAGCTGCGTGCGCGGGGTAAGTCGCTGCAAGCGCAGATGAACAAGGCGGGCCGACGCCTGCCGAAAAAGTTGCGGGCCGATTTGACCCGGATCATCGACGCGCAAGATGTGGCAGCACATCCAAAGTTCGCCCACCGTGCGGATTTCAAATCGGCCCTGCAAGGGGGAGACCGCATCATCGCTCACCTTGAGAAAATCAATCGCTGGGAACAGTTTAAGGACCGTTGGTTGGGGATCCTTGGCGCGGTCTCAGCGGCTTTGATCGTGACGTTTATCCTCGTGGTTTACGTGCTGGTACAACGGGGTCTGGTGTAGTTTCCCAGGCCTTTGCCGGATGTTTTTCGGTGCCAGGGGGTGGGGTGACCCGCACGACCAACGTCACCGTCGCGAAAGACACATACAGCAGAAGGTACCACGACCCCATCTTTGCGAAGCTGACCATGTCAAAGATACTTTGGCCGGAATAAAGCCACGTGCCGGTGGAGGTCCCGATGTTTTCGGCAATCCACAAAAAGAAACTCGACAAAAAGGCAGCTAGCGGTAGGGGCATCCAAAGCCAGCGGCGACGGACCCGGAACCATATGCGCGTCCGCCCATAGATCAACACAGTCGCAACGAATAGGCCCAGACGGATATCGAACGTGTAGTGGTGGCTGAAGAAATTGACGTAGACGAGCACCGCTAAAGTAAAGTGCAACCAGGCAGGTGGAAAGGGTACCATCTCCATATCGAAGAGCCGCACCACCCGGGCCATGTAGCTGCCAACGGCCGCGTACATGAATCCGGAAAACAGTGGGACATCGCATATGCGGACAAGGCTGGGGTCTGGATAGCTCCAGGAGCCCGCGTAGACCTTGAAGATCTCCATTGCCGTGCCCGTCAGATGAAAGAGTAAGATCACGCGCGCCTCTTCCCAGCTTTCAATGCCGGTCATGAGGAAAACGACTTGCAGGGTGATGGCGATGATCAACAGCGCGTCATAGCGGGCGAGATCCCAATCGTCTTGCCAGATCATCCGCGTGCCGATCATCGCTATCAGCAAGCAAATCCCAAAGATGCAGGCCGAGGCCTGTTTGATCGTAAAGTGCCAGAAAAGTTGGAAGAAGCCGCGAAACGAGCGGACGGACGCAATCGTATTCATGGGGGAGGTGTCGCATATCAGGGCCCCCTTGGGAATGGGCCCGAGGTGGGGCTTAAACACCGAACAACAGGTTGTTTGTGTCAAAGGAACGAGCCGCTGCAGTCGTCCCGCGAGGCCCACAATGGCGACACCAATGTGACCAAACCAAAAATGTCATGTGCCCAGGGGATATCCCTGGATCACACCACGTGCGTTACGGTTTGCGGGCCACGGTAAAAAGGCGGGGCGCTATCCCGGGTTGCAGGAGCGTTTCTGTCACGTCAAATCCAGCGGCCTTGAGCAGTTCGATGAACTCTGCTTGCTTCATGCTCCGGACATATGGCGCCTTGCCAATGGCCCGCATCACCGGGATCATCAGCGGCAAAAACCACTTGCCGTCTTTTAGCAACCCAGTCTTCGCAATGAAGATGCCGCCAGCGGGCAGGGACTCATAAATGCGGTCCAACGTCACCTCTAGGTTTGGCAAAAGGTGCAGAAGGTTCAGCGCCAAAATCACATCGTGCGGCGCAGCTGGGATGTCGTCCGCCGCGTGCACCGCGAACCGGAGGTGGGAAGGTGTTTCGAGCGCCTGCTTGCTTTGCGCGATCTCGATCATCCCTGCCGAGATATCCGTCCCAATGTAGCGATCTACATTCGGCGCGAGTTCCAAAGCGGTTGAGCCTGTACCGCAGCCGATCTCGAGAACACGGTGGTGCGGTTGCAAGATCTCTTTCATCCGGTTCAGCGTTGCGGTGTATCCGTCCATGTCGCTGATCGGGTCACGTGCGTATTTGGGCGCGGCTTTGTCCCAGAAGGCGGCATCTGTCATGGCATGTCCTTTCGTTGGGATTGGTATACATCTGCATGAACTTTGCTGGAATTGCCAATTTTTGCCTTTCTGTTATACAAAAATGCATGGATTGGGCATTGCCGACATTTGATTGGAATCAAGCGCGGGCATTTCTGGCGACGGCAGAGACGGGCAGTTTTTCGGCCGCGGCACGGACGCTTGGGATGACCCAGCCCACCCTGGGGCGACAAGTGGCGGCGTTGGAAGAGTCACTTGATATCGTGCTCTTTGAACGCATTGGCCGCAAGCTGGAACTCACGCCAGCCGGGCGCGATCTGCTGGATCACATGCGCCGGATGGGGGATGCGGCGCACCAGATTGCCCTGACAGCGTCGGGGCGTGCCACGACCGTGGCGGGGGACGTGACCGTGTCGGTCACGGATGTGTTTGCGCAATACGTGATGCCTGCGATTGTGGAGGATTTGCGGCGCGTTGCACCGCAAGTGCGCATTCGGATTCAAGCATCGAACAGCCTCTCTGACCTGCAAAGACGAGAGGCGGATATTGCCGTCCGGCATGTTGCACCGACCCAGCCCGAATTGATCAGTCGAAAGGTGCGCGAAAGCCAAGGGCGTTTGTTTGCAAGTCAGACCTACTTGTCTCGCAAAGGGCCATTTCACACGGCTGATGACCTGCGCCGCGCAGATTTTGTTGGGATCGGTTCGGAAGACGAGCTGCTAGACCATATGCGCAATTGGGGACTGCCAGTAACGGCCGAAAATTTGCGGGTGCTCACCGATAGCGGTTTGGGGGGATGGGAAATGGCCCGCATTGGCCTTGGGATCACACCAATGATGGACGACCTTGGTGCGCTGTTCCCAGAGATGGAAGTGATCTTGCCGGACTGGCCGCCTATCCCCGTGCCGTACTATTTGACAGCACACCGCGAATTGCAGTCTTCGAAGCGGATTAGGTTGGTCTATGATCGATTGGGGGAGTTGTTGTCACAAAAGAATCTGCCGTTTGCTGTCGCGACGTAAGTTGGTTGCTTCGACCTCAAGACGCTCGGCCCACCCTTGAAGTGTCCTGTGCCATATTGGGACTGCGGCAGCTTTACTGATTTTGTGAGGCTAGGCCGCCTTACGGCGACGTCGGCTGATGAACCCAAATGTGGCCAAGCTTGCCAGAAGCATGCCGCCCGCTGCGGGAATTGGGATTTGGGCTGGGATCACGGTAATCGCAGATAGGCGCCCGCCGCTTCCTGCAACATGCTGAATTGTGAACACGCTTCCCGTCAAGGCAAGACCACTTACTGTCTGAAATGAGCTACGGTTCGATCCGTTCGCGACCGAAATTGTCGTCAGGAGATTGTTGGAGCCATCGCGGATCTCGAATGTCTCGTCACCAGCCCTGTGTTCCCAAAAGACGATATCGGTCAGGACCACATCTTGCATGAAGTCCAATGTCAGGGATTCCGACACAGTCGCGTTGGTCCCAAGATTGTTGCCGGCGGGCGCGCCACTAACGCCGAGCCCTGTATTTGCTGTAAACAGATCGCCACCAATCGACGTTGCCTGAAAGGTCACGTCATCGGCGCTGAAGGTGTGGAGCGACCCGAGGTTGCCTGTGGCACCGAGGTTGCCGACATTGGTTCGGAAATTGAGGACAGTCGCTGCAGATGCACCGCCTGCTTGCAACAAAAGCAGACAAGTTAGTCCCGCAAAC
>JBCBGX010000174.1:0-5002 GCA_038526325.1 Pseudomonadota bacterium
AAAAGCAAAAGCAAAAGCAAAAGCAAAAGCAAAAGCAAAAGCAAAAGCAAAAGCAAAAGCAAAAGCAAAAGCAAAAGCAAAAGGAGAAGCCCATGATCCCGCGCATTGATGCTGCCGCCTTGATTGATACAGATCACCCGGGACACGCCGCGGCGCAAGCACAAGCTGTGACCGGGGCTGCGGATATTGGGTTTCTGACGATTTACAATACGCCGATTGCCCCAGATCGGGCGGAGGCCGTTTTGGCGGCCTATCGGACTTTCTTTCGTTTGCCAGCCCGGCAGAAGGCGGCTGTCGACATGGCCAAGACCGGGTCAAACCGAGGGTGGGGCGCGCCGGGGTCAGAGCAAGTTGACCCAGACGCGAACCCGGACTTCAAACAGGTGTTTGATTGCGGGGTGTCTTTGGCCGCGGATGATCCGCTGCGCGCACTGGACCTACCGGCCTATGCGCCGAATGTGTGGCCAGAGGACCCTGCGAATTTCGCGGAAACCTTGCGCGCTTACTATACCGATGCGACGACGTTTGCGCTTGATCTGCTCTGTGCGATTGCTGATGCGGTGGGCGAAGACGGCGCCTATTTTCGCGACAAGTTCTCCCAGCCCATGGCGCTTTTGCGCGGGAATTTCTATCCGGAACGGCCTGCCTGGGCGACTGACAAGGACTTTGGGATTGCGACTCATACGGATTACGGCTGCCTGACCCTGCTCGCGACGGATGGCTCGCCAGGGCTTGAAGTCCGCAAGCGAGGTGGAGGCTGGATTCCCGTTGCGGCCCCGCCAGGTGAGTTTGTGATCAATTTCGGTGAGATGCTCGAGATGTGGACGGGGGGGCGTATCAAAGCCACGCCCCATCGGGTGATTGGCACGCAGGCGGAACGTATTTCGGTGCCGCTCTTCTTCAATCCCAACCATGATGCGGATGTCGCGCCAAAGGGGGGAGCCCCGATTTCAGCCGTGGATCATCTGCAAAAGCGTTTCAACGAAACCTATCTTCATCTTCAAGACGCGGCCGCGCCTTAGGCGCCCAGGACGCTAAGCGCTGCACGGGCTTCAGCGCAGGCAGCTCCGGGATCGTCCAGCAAGTCTTCCGGGATGGCGTAGTAAGGCATGGTGTGGAATTGCTCCGTTACATGACCAAAATGCGCTTCGGGGTCTTTGGTTTTCAGATAAAGCTGCCCGTCGCTTGATTGCAGCGCAAAGACAGTGCCGTCATGATAGAGGCACATGCCGCCAAACATTTTGCGATGCGTCAGACTGCCGAGGTCCGCGAAGAGATCTAGCGCGAAGGCGATATCGCCGTCGCTGAGGCTCATGACGGTTTCAAGCTTTCATCAAATTTGATGCTTTCGCCGCATCCACAGGCATCCACCACGTTGGGATTGCGGAATTTGAATCCGGACTCAAGGAGAGACACTTCATAATCGATCTCAGTTCCAAACAAAAACATCTGCGCCATTGGGGCAATCATGACCCGCGCGCCGTCTTGCTCGACAACCTCGTCCATCGGGTCGATCTCGGCCACATAGTCCATCGTGTATTCCATACCCGCGCAGCCGCCCTTCTTGACGCCAATGCGCAACCCCCGAGAGCCGTCTTTGGCCATCAGTTGTGCGATCTGCGTAGCAGCTTTGTCTGTGATCGTGACCGCTTGCTTGCCAGGGATGCCGAACATGAGTGAACTCCTTTGATCCAGACTTAAGGCGCGCGGCCGTTGATTCCAAGGTCTGGAAGGTGGGTCAGCCATATGAGCGTGGCAAAGCTGACCGCAAGCGCCCAGCCGAAAGAGGCAAGCGTGCCGATGATCACATATTCGCTTGCGCTTTGTTCGTTAGATGTCGCGTTGAAGCGCAGGACTGATTTCGCGGCGATCAAAAAGCCGATCGCGCCAGCGTGTCCGAAAAAGACCAGTAAAAAGACCAAGCCGCGCTCCAGGAGGCCGATCACCGTTCCCCCGCGTTTCAGGCCATCTGGCAAAGTGGGTGCAGCCAATGGGGCCATTAGCATCCCCACCGCATAGCCGCCCGCCATCGTGGTTAGGATTAAACCCGTGAGCGTTGCCATGATCGGCAAGAGCCAATCATATCCCGCCCAAAGTCCACCCGACCACAACATCGGAAAGAAAATGGCGATTGCAATGACGCTCAACAGGTGGGCTGCTTGATCGATCAAGAACGCGCGGAGCGAGGCGGCTTTCGTTAGCACACCTTTGACGGCGTCGATGATCAGGTGGGCCGCAGACAGAATGATCAGCGGGATCAATGCTGTCGATCCTGTGACGACAACAAGGGTGATAAAGACAATACCTGTGTGAAGCGCCAAGACCGCAGCACGTTTTTTATTTTCCGCAATCCAGTCGGTCTGCAGCGCGAAGTCCGCGAGGACATGTGCGAAGACGAGGGCGGTCAGAGTTTCAATCATTCGTCAGGTACGCCTTTGCGAAGTCCGACAGCACCCAATCGATGGTCGCATGATGCGCGCCGGCCAGCCGAAGTTGCACGGCCTGACGTGTAATGCCAAGCGTCTTTGCGATGTCGTCTTGGGTGGTGTTTGGACTGCGTAGTGCAAGTGCAATGGCTTGGGCTTGTGCTGTGGTCCACCCAAACATGATGTCTTCGAGCATGGCAAAGTAGGATCCTGGGAAGGGTCCCGAGGGCGCGCGCGCGACAGTGAGACGGCGTTTCCCGATCTGATCCAGGTTGCCGCCGGAGAGAACAAAGGCATCTCCGTCCGCGTCGGCGAGCGTGTTTGTGCCAGTGCTGCGGACAGATCCGATCCCAATTGACATGCGCGTGTCGAGGTTCAGATTGGTCGCCCGCAATGCGGCAAACAGATGAACCGCGTACTTCAGGCTGTACTGGGGGGAGGTGACCATGATCTGCCATCCGTCGCCTCGGAAGCGGGTGAACTTTGGTTTGATGAGATCGTCATGCGACGCAATTTGGGTCGCAGCTGTGTTGAGCACACCCATCGCTTTCGCGATGGCGTCAGCTGGGGCTTTGCGAGATTTGATTAAATCTCCGGTGATGACGGCAATATGAGTCACTGCATGCAAGCCATAAGGCTTGCTTTCGTGAATTGCAAGTCATTTGGCTTGCGATGGTACGCATACCGCTCATCTGCCCAGGATCTACGCGCGTGCGCGACAGGCTGCCCAACCCGGCCTCGCCGTCATACCAGGCCGATCAACTGCAAAAAAAGCTTTTGACAAATGCTAAACCTGAGGTAGCGTTTAATTGCCTGACATTTGAAATTGGAGATTTCGTTCGTCAGTGCGCGGCAGTTTTGCTGCCACGGGTGCGTGCGATCATGAGGAGGATGATCGCCGTAAATTGCAGAAAACGGGCGGTTTGCCCCGAAAAATGCCGTGCGGCACTGCGCCCGTGCGACCAGCCCGCTTGTGCGTCGTTCATTTTGGCGACGTACCCAACCAGGGAGGACGATAATGAACCTAAGACCTGATCCGACTTTTTATCCATCGCCACGTTTGGCTATGGAAGCACCGGTCGAGAATTATGCCTTTACGGTAATGTTGAGCCCAGATGGATCGCAATCCGATGGTATCGCGGTTGTGGATTTGAAACCTGGCTCGAAAACCTACGGCCAGATCGTGCATCAAGTGATCGTGCCGCACAAAGGTGACGAGTTCCACCATTTTGGCTGGAACGCCTGTTCGTCATCCCTGTCACCACTGTCAGGCCATGCATTTCTTGAAAGGCGCTACCTGATTGTGCCAGGCATCCGCTCATCCCGCATTTACGTGATCGACGTGAAAGAGCCTCTAGAAGCGAAGATCCACAAGATCATCGAACCGGAAGAGGTTTTTGCCAAAACGGGCTATTCCCGCCCACATACAATTCATTGCGGTCCTGAAGGTATCTACGTCTCGACCCTCGGTGGCGGAGGCCCCGATGGGACCGATGGCCCTCCGGGTATCTTCATCATGGACTGCGAGACCTTTGAAATCATCGGTCAGTATGAAATGGACCGTGGTGAACAAGCTAAGCACTATGACTTCTGGTGGAACTTGCCACAGGACTACATGGTCAGCTCGGAATGGGGTCTGCCGCCGCAGTTCGAAAACGGGATCGTCGCTGAAGATCTGCTGTCAAACCAATACGGGCATAAGATCCATTTTTGGGACCTCCGCGCGCGCAAGAACATCCAGACCATTGATCTGGGCGAAAACCATCAAATGGCGCTGGAAATCCGGCCCGCCCATGACCCAAAGAAGTCCTATGGGTTCTGTGGTGTGGTGGTCGACACCACAAATCTGCAAGGCTCAATCTTCACGTGGTGGCGTGATGATGACGGCAAGTGGCAGGCCAAGAAAACAATCACCATCGATCCAAGGCCAGAAAAGCCAGAAAACTTACCGCCTCTCTTGCAAGGGTTTGAGGCCGTGCCACCACTGGTTACCGATATCGATCTGAGCCTCGATGACAAGTATCTCTATGTGGCGTGCTGGGGCCTGGGTGAGATGCATCAATATGATGTGTCGGACCCCATGAACCCGAAACTGGCCGGAAAGGTTGAGGTTGGTGGGATTGCCCGTGGCAAGACCCACCCGAATGGTCAGCCGTTCGTCTATGGGCCGCAGATGGTCGAAGTCAGTCGTGATGGGAAGCGGGTCTATTGGACCAACTCCCTCTATTCGACATGGGACGACCAGTTTTATCCCAATGATGAAGGCGGCCAGATGGTCATGGCCAACAACGATGAGAATGGCTTCCATCTCGACAAGGACTTCTACATCGACTTCCCCAAAGGCTATCGATCACACCAGATCCGGCTTGAGGGCGGGGACTGTTCGACCGACAGCTTCTGCTACCCCTCGGCTTAAATGGGCATCGAATTAACAACCATGGCGGCCCTTTGGGGGGCCGTCATCCTGTCCGGCATCTATCATGGGCTGAACCCCGGGATGGGCTGGCCGCTGGCTGTATCAGCCGCATTGATGGAACAATCGCCCAAAGCCATGCCCAAGGCGCTTGGCATGCTGG
>JBCBGX010000175.1:0-4921 GCA_038526325.1 Pseudomonadota bacterium
ACGGCGCGTGAGGACGAAGAAGTTCTCACGGCCGTCATGTATGCAGCCTCGTAAAAGCCCCGTGCTGGAATGTCCCGTTCGCCATCAGCGCCGATCACAGTGAAGGTGGCATTTAGGCACTGCATCAGACCCGGCATGTCATTGCCGGGATCACCATTGGCCACATTGCCGCCAATAGTGCCCATGTAGCGAACCTGCGGGTCCGCGATCTGCAATGCCGCTTCACGCATGATGGGTGCAACGTTGGCAAGCACGTCGTTGTCGATAATGTCGTGCTGTGTCACCATTGCGCCGATGCGGATGCTGGCGGATGTGACAGTAATGTCAGACAGACCGCCCACATCCTGAAGGTCGATCAAGTGCGGCACATCTGCCATCCGCAGCTTCATCATCGGAATAAGACTGTGACCGCCCGCCATAACGCGGGCGTCGTCGCCATGTTCTTCAAGGATCGACAAGACGCCTGCCATATCCTTGGGTCGGTAATACTCAAATGCCGCTGGTATCATCGGCTCTCCTCCCTAAAGCGATTCAACTTGCTAGGGACAGGAATGCATACAGCCGGATGCCAAGGCTTCAGGAAATCAACGAGAAACAGGCATTTTGCACGAAATGCGCCTCAAGTCGCACGAATTGCGCCGACCTGCGACGCAAGCGCATCCTGTATAGTCTTTAGCTTGGAACGGCTCACCGGCGCGGGGGGCGTCTCAGGTCCTTCAAACACGCATTTGCCGCTGTCCTTGGTCCTTTCAAAGCGGACCACGCGCGCTGGGTTGACCAAATAACTTCGATGGGTCTGCAAAAAGCCAAGCGGCACGAGGCGTTTGGTGGCCTCGGTCACGGACCAGATGCAGAACAACCGTTCGTCTTCGGTATAGATTTGGGTGTAATGGGCATCCGCGCGGATAAAGGCAACATCTTTGGCAGACACGAAAACCTTGCTGCCCTCACGCTCACACGGGACTTGCAGGATGGCAGTTTCCTGTTCAGGTTCGCTGTTGCCACTATCCACCTGCGCTTGATTTGGCGTTGCATTTTGTACTGGACGGGGCAGATACGTCACTCCGACCCAAAGGCAGGCACCAAAGATCACGAAGCTGAAGAAGATGACGCCGAGGGCAAGTGTTTCGTTGCTCATCAATGGGCCGAATTCGGTACCGTCCGACACCGCTACAAATCTGGTCCCGGCCATGGCCAGAAAATGAACGCTAGCCACCGCCACGGCAAAACATAGCGTGCCAAGAAAGATATTCCGGTTGGTCCTTTGGCCGTAGGCAATGCCAAACGCCAGAATACACAGCAAAACCGCAACGACTGACGACACGATAACGCCAAGCGGCGTGTAGACGGCGCGGCACAATTCAAGCCCGGCCATGCCGATATAGTGCATGGCAAGGACCCCCACACCAACGATACCGCCTGCAAGGGACACCTTGAAACGGTTGCGGTTGGTGAAATGCAGGATGATCAGTGCCGCACCGACAATTAGGATTGCCGTCAAGGCCGAGATTAGCGTGATTGCGGCATCGTAATAAAACAGGATCGGCATCTGCAGCCCAAGCATGGCAACAAAATGCATTGCCCATATCCCGCCACCAAGCGCGATTGCAGCCAAGGCGATCAACGCCTTCTTTTCGAAGTCAGGTTTTGAACCAAGGTCCCGTGTCAAAGACAAGCCAGTGAACCCCGCGACCAATGCCACCAAGCAAGACATGGCAACAAGAAGGGTATTATGACTGACTTCTAGAAACTCCATATCTGCAAACTGACTAAAAAAACGACACTTGGCAAACGCTGGGACGGTCCTGACCCGTCATATATTCGATGAAGCCCTTTGAAGCCAACTTTGGCCGCGGGCATCACTCATTTGGCTGACCGATAAAGCCCAAGGTCGCAAATGCCGCAAAGCAGTGGCTTGTTATCGCGCCGCGAGTTGGCGTCCCGCTCGATGCAACTGCAGCTAAATTTTCGCCGCGAGCGCGCGCGGCACAAACGTTGGGCTTCCGATATGGGCCATCTATCGTCTTTCGCCGTATGATGTCCGAAGGTCTTGTCTTTGACGCATAGCCTACTTTGGACGGCGCCGTGACGCGGAGGTCAGCGTCACCTGACGATATACAACGCCATGTCATGACTTGCCGTCTACGGCCGAGCAAATCTCAATCAGATAGCCATCCGGATCACTGACCGAACATGTTGTCTGCCCCCAGGGCTGATGAACGATCGGTTTTTCCAATTCGGCACCGGCAGCAACTGCCCGGTCAAGATCATGCGCCACATCCTCGGACTCAAATGACAAACCAAACGCTGGGGATTTCGGGGATATAAGGCTCGGCTCATCTCCCAACTGACGGATCAGGTCCCGCGCGGCAAAGGCCAGTTTGGTCTCTCCCGTCACCAGTTCGCCATAGTCTTTCCCCTCGTGTAGGAACGCAATCTTAAACCCGAAAGCGGCGGCATAAAAGTCCAGCGCCGCGGGGACATCACGCACGTAAAGGATTGTATATCGAAATCGCATTGGCAAACCCTCTAAGTTTTGCTTTGAAAACAGTCTGCCACAAAAAATTGGACACCGTCTTGAACTATCGCGACACGGTCTCGGGTTAATTTGCGGTCTGCAAGTCCAAATTTGTAAGGGATCTGTACGTCGGTTTCGGGGTTGATGTCCTTATCGCAGCCGGGGCGGCTTCTCCGGGTCCATGCCCGGTGCAGCGGGCCCTGCTGGTGCCACGGGTTCGGGTAAGTCAAACCGCAGACCGACCTTTGCCAAATGCGCTGCAAGTGGATCACTTGCCCGTGCAAACATCACGTCCATAACACCCGCTTCAATCCCGGAAAAGGTAAGTGCCTCGCTGGCAGCAGAGGCAAGTGCTTGTTCAGCCCCCTCTAAAGAATCAATAAAAACAAGCACATGACCCTTTGTCCCGTCCTCATAAGCGGCGGCGGCAAGATAAGCAGACCGCGCGCGCCCCCCGGCGATGGCCAGTTTCCGGTCAAGGCTAGCAACAACGGCTTCGGGGACGTGCGGCACCATAATTTCACGTAACCGCGCCTCGGTCTGGTCTGGTCCATGTGACAGGGTCTGAACCAGCCAATCCACGGCCTCTGCCGGGATAAGCATAGCGGACGGCGCCACCTCCAAATTCAGCGCCAGCCCGATCCCCTGCCCCGCCAACATTGTGACGAGATCCCGCCCCGCCAGCCCCGCATAAGGCGCCACACGGCCAACGAACTTTGACAATCGCTCCTCGCGGTCAAAAACTAAGACAAATCTTTGATCCTCGACGTCAAACAGCTCTGGCTCAACCTGGTCTCCTTCAGTCTCTCCGGCCAAAAGCATGAACAGTTCCGTGTCCGCAAGGCGTTCGTAAAAGCGCAGACGGGCGGCGTCATCTTCGGGTGCGGCAGTCATAGCCGCATGGGCATCATCAAGGTCAGTCATCTCAGCGCGTCCTTCACCGCATCCCGCAGGTCTGGCAGCAGATCGCTTTCAAACCATGGGTTTTTCTTCAACCATCCGGTATTGCGCCATGACGGGTGAGGCAAGGGGAAGAGGCGCGGCGCTTGGTCCCGCCAGCCCATGACCCTATCGGTCACGGTGCCCTGTCGACCCAAATGCCAGCGGTGCGCATAGCCGCCCACAAGGACCGTCAGCGGGACGTCCCCCAAATCTGCCATCACCCGCGCATGCCAAGTGTCGCCACAAATTGTGGGTGGCGGCAGGTCGCTTCCCTTTGCATCATAGCCAGGAAAGCAAAAGGCCATGGGCACAATCGCGATCTTCCTTTGATCGTAGAAGGTATCGGCATCAATGCCCAACCAGCCACGCAAACGGTCGCCAGACCGATCCCAAAAAGGCTTTCCTGCCTGATGTACGCGCAAACCCGGTGCCTGACCTGCGATCAGAATGCGAGGCGCTTTCTGAAACCACACAACCGGACGTGGCGCATGGCCTGTGGCAGTCTTTGCAAAACGCGCGGCGCATAACCGGCAAGCCTTGATGTCATCTTGAAGCGTCATACCACCAGAAACTCACAGACTTGTCGCTGTATTCATGCCATAATTTTGCAATACTACGTTTGCACCACCCTATTGTGAGAGGCCGTTAATCTATATGAGTTACGGCAAGTCTTATGAGATGTTGAGGCGACGACGGGTTTGATATGCTGGAATTTGCGCAAGTCAGCAAATCCTTTTGGACCGGCACGCAGCGCAAGGTGATCCTTGATCGCGTCTCTTTTCGTGTGGAGTTGGGTCACTCATTGGGTATCCTTGCCCCAAATGGGACCGGCAAGACGACCCTGATCAACATGATGGCTGGGTTGGAAAAGCCGGATGAGGGAACCATCACACGCGGCTGCAAGATTTCATTTCCGTTGGGCTTTATGGGCGGCGTCATCAGCAAGTTGAGCGCGCTGGAAAACTGCCGGTACATCGCCCGCCTTTATGGGCTCGACCCCGACTATGTTGAGGCTTTCTGCCGTTGGCTGTGCAATCTCGACGAATATTTTGAGATGCCGGTCGGCACCTATTCCAGCGGGATGCGGGCGCGGTTTTCCTTCGCGCTGATGCTGGCCCTAGAATTCGACATCTACCTGGTTGACGAAGGGATGCCCGCGGCGACAGATGTTGAATTCAATCGCAAAGCAGGCCAAATCCTGCGGGACAGGCTGGAGCGGGCCACCGTGATCATTGTGTCGCATCAGGCGGCAACACTGGAACGGTTCGCCCGGTCTGCGGCGGTGTTGCGCAATGGGCAGTTGCATATGTTTGACACCTTGGAAGAGGCGAAAGTGCTGTATGACTACGAAACCCAAGGTTAAAAAATTCCGCATTCGTCGCGGGAAGATGGCGCAAGGTGGCGCTGAGGCGTCGGAGCAATCGCCGCAGGATGCACCACCATCGCGCGCCGAAATTCTTG
>JBCBGX010000176.1:0-4885 GCA_038526325.1 Pseudomonadota bacterium
CAGGGCAATCGTTACCATCCGTAGACAAAAGTATTGTCCCGGAACCGCCCGGACCAGTCTTGGTAATCCGATCCAGCCTGCGTCATCGCGATTTGCGCTTTTTTACTGAAAAATCGCGCCCGTTTCGCGATGATTACAATACAGCAAAGGATGCCGCCCCGTGCGATGCAGAGGATATTTTGCTTATGAACACAGACCAATTCAAAAGAGAGCTCGCAATGCTCGCTCAGTTCGGGACATCCGAAAGCCGGGTCGCATTCGCCGCCCGCGCTCTTGATTGTCGCGCTATGTTGATGAAGGAGACTGCGATATGAAGCCGGGTCCGGTCACACATGAATTGCGCAACCATATCATGTCTTTGCCTGGCCTGCAGGGCTATCTGCGTGCCTTTGACAAGGTGATTACACACCGACGCGGTGTTGCTTTGCTTAAGGGTCAAAACGACGGACAGGATGTGGGTTTGAAACTGGTGCTTCCCGATGCGCAGCCGACGGGGCCCTATCACCCTGTCGAGATATTGTCGCGCGAAGCACGCTGGCTTGGCAAATATGGCAGAGCTGTTGGCGCCACATATGCGCTGGATGATGGCATCGGGCGGGGCGAGAACTGGCTGTTGATGCGGTGGCTACCTGGCGCCCCGGCAGATCGTTGGTGGCGTGGGCCGGAAAAGACCACCGACATCTTTGCCGTGATGGCACAGCGTGTTACGGCCATTCACGCTTTGGGCCAGGTGCATGGCGATTTGCAACCAGCGCATTTCCTGATTGCAGATAATGATGTCGCGATGATCGATTTTGGGCTAGCCCACCGCCCTGGATCATTCAAGTACAGGGGCGCGATGATTCATTTCTTGGCACCTGAAATCGCAGCGGCACTGGTCAACGACAAACCTGCTTTGCTTGACCCCTTGGCTGAAGTATACAGCTTTGCCGCAGTCGTCTATTTCATCGTCACTGGCAAATTGCCAACGCCATATCCAGGGGCATCAGGCAAAGAAAAGCTGCAATCAATTGCACAAAATGGTTGCAAAACACCTGAGGCCTTGGCGGAACATTTGCCAGCACAAATAGCGCAATGCTTTGGAAAATGCCTTTCCCATAGCCGCGCTGAACGTATCCAATCAATGGATGATCTCATCACGGCATTGCCAGCAGGTCGCTCGAGCTTGGGCCAAATGCTTGAAATATAGACAAAAGCGACATGCGCCGCGATGTCGCAACACGGCATGCAACATGTTGCTGATTGCTCGGACGGAACAAGCATGACGCCGCTTGAATTATCTAAGACTGAAGACAATCAAGACTCATCAACCATAAAGTGTATGATTGGGCGGAGATCATGAAAACGGACAGATGACATGAAAACGCGCTCTTCCCCATGTTCTTACAATGCAGCCTACAAGGCCATTCGCCAGAAAATCATGTATGGGGCGCTGCAACCCAACGCCAAATTGCGGCTTTCTGCTGTTGCCAACTCGCTCAACATGAGCCCAACTCCGGTGCGCGAAGCGTTGTCGCGTTTGTCGCAAGAAGGGTTCATCGAAACGCGACAGCAACGCGGCTTTTACGTGCGCCCCATGTCGCTGGATAATTTATCAGAGCTCTATGCGTTGATGCATTTAAATGCTCGCTACATGCTGACTCGCATTCACGGCAGTGACGATCTTCCGAAACTCGCAGATCCGATCCGCAAAGCCTTTAATCTTGCATCACCCATAGAAACGGCTCGCCAGTTCGAAGACTTGCACTATCGCATGGCCTCGTATGCCGACAGCCCAACTGCCGCAAAGCACTTGATTGTCTTGATGCGCCGCTCGCATTTGGTGCGATTGACTGAATACAATAACCCAGACTGTTTTCAGACCTTGTCACAAATCTCTCATCAGATTGCACAGACGGCGCAAGACAATGATTTTCGCGGTACGATCGATCACGTCGCAGCCTATTTTGATGTCAGGCAAAAATGGCTACCCGAAATTGTTGAAGAGGCACGCTTGGTCCAAAAACAACTCGACGCCGGCTCACAACCGCAACAAGGAGAGTTGAATGCAAACCGCGTTTGACGAAGCCGTGACATTCCTGCGTTCAGTCGGGGCGATGGACAGACGGCATTCTGGGCGGCGGCTGGATCAGCATCTGATCGGTACCTATGAGATCCTAAAGCGATGGGAGGTCGCAGACCACATCGCCATCGCGGGCCTCTGCCACAGTGTGTTCGACACAAAAACCTATACTGCAAATCTTGACCTCAAAAGAAGCCAGTTGCGCGCCGTGATTGGCGGCAGGGCAGAAAAGCTCGTTTGGCGCTTTCGTTCGATTCACCTGTTCGAACGAGCCATCGTAGTGCGCCGGACACCCCTGATCAGCAAACTGTCCGATGACGCGCTGGCCATCGTGCTGCTGGGTGCTGCCAACCTGATGGAACAGATGGATTACATGTCCACACGCAAATTGGGGTCCGCGCCGCACCGATATCGCAAGATCGCATCGCGTTTTGCCGAGGTCCTACCTCAACCTGCGTTGTCTGATATTTCCACAAGGCTGGGTACTGCATAGTGCCGTTGGGTACGGCATATTCCCGACAGCAGCTTGTCGGGTTTGTTGTTGGTCTGGTGTGGTCAGAACCGGCCCGCATCAAACTGCTGGCCCTTCTTTGCGTGACCCTGATGCTCTCCGGCGCTGTGCTAAATGCTGCGGCACCGCTGGCACTTTCCCAAGCGATTGATGGCTTTGCATTAACAACACCTGGCACGCTAACACCTTTGATGCTGCTCGCACTTTATATGTTCGCACTATGGCTAGGGAAAGCATTGTCAGAGCTTCAATGGATCGCCTATGGCCCTATTGAACAGCGCCTCAGCCGCAAGCTCAACCGAAAGACCTTTGATCATTTGCAGCAATTACCACTGGCCTTTCACCTCAACAAAAAATCGGGTGAACTCAGTCGGATCATCAACCGGGCAACCGGCGCGGCAAGGAGCATTCTGCTGAACGCAGCTTTCTTTGTTATTCCGATCGGCACCGAACTGCTGATCGTCAGCGTTATTTTGGTAGGAGAAACATCCGGGTTTTTTGTTGCTGTGATGCTCGCATGTATTGCGGCTTATGGCTTCGCCGTCATCCGGGGGACGGAGACACTGGCCGAGATATCGCGCCAGGCAAATGTCGACAATGCAAAAGCTCATGGTATCGCATTTGACGGCGTGACGAATTTCGAAACGATCAAGTATTTTGGCGCAGAACGCTGGTTGTCCGACCGGCTTGATGCGCGTCTGGCATCGGCCGAGATGATCGCAAATAAGCGGCAGGCCTATCGTGCATTTCTAGGCGTCGGCCAGTGGTCGATCCTCAGCATCGGTGCCGCGATCCTGATCCTGAGCGCTGCGATAGAGGTCCAGCGTGGCACCATGACCGTAGGCGACATCGTGTTAGTCAATGCCTATGTTTTACGGCTGATACGCCCACTCAGCAGCCTTGGGCGCATCTACCGTATTCTGCGACTGGCTGTCACCGATCTTGAACAGATGATGATCTTGTTAGAGACGCCAGTATCTGCATCTGTTGCCAAGGCGCAAGAGATCCCACGCGCTGTTACGGAAGGTCGTATTGCATTTGAAAGTGTTCACTTTGGCTATACGCGTGCGCGCAAGGTTTTTGATGATGTATCGTTCGAAATAGCGCCACGCGAAACAATTGCTGTTGTCGGCCCTTCGGGCGCTGGCAAATCGACGCTAACACGCCTGCTTTTCCGCTTTTATGAACCCGATCAAGGCCGCATTCTTCTGGACGGCACAGCATTTGATGACCTGTCCATGGCGCAGATAAGGTCTGCCATATCCGTCGTACCGCAAGATACAGTGCTATTTAACGAAACACTATATGAAAATGTGGCGCTTGCACGTCCCGGTGCCGAACATGCTGATGTCCTAAGAGCCGCAGCAACAGCACAACTTGACGGGCTGATTGCGACATTGCCTGACGGGTGGCAAACACAGGTTGGTGAACGCGGGCTCAAGCTGTCGGGGGGGGAAAGGCAGCGCGTCGCGATTGCTAGGGCTTTGCTGAAAGAGCCCAAGGTTTTGATCCTGGATGAAGCAACTTCAGCACTTGATAGCAAGACAGAGCGTTCCATACTGTCAGCCATAACGCCACTTTTCGGGCAAATCACAACGATATTCATCGCGCACAGGCTCGCCACCATCACCCGAGCAAATCGAATATTCGTGTTGCAAGATGGTGCGATTGTGCAATCAGGCACGCATGATGAACTTGTGTCAACGTCTGGCCAATACGCGGATATGTGGGCGGTCCAGTTTGATAAAGAAAAGCTACGTAAATAGCTCAAGAACGGAGCGGCTCAAGACAGTCTGTTCGGTCTGGCCATCTCAAACAGCCAGCTCTTCCATCTTGTTTAATGCCACCGAACCCCGATGCAGCACGTGCGGAATGCCAATAAAGAAAAGCGGCCGCTGCCCAGCAGCCTTTTTCCGCCGAAGATATGCTCTGGTACGGTCCGGAAGTGATCCGAGTTCCGCGATCCGTGCCAAAGTATACGGGATCACATCAGGCTTTGGTGACGCCATGTCGGAAGTCTTGCTTGTATTCTCGTAAAGCCAGACCGCGGTGTTGTCGGCACTGAACCCGGCTCGGACTGGATCCAATGCAAGGAAACGTATGCCGTTCGCAGGCCACTCGTGACCAGCCTCATCAAAAGCAGCCCGGATTTCTAGCGGATGGACCGGAGAGAACAGCACGCAATCACCCCAGCGGCACCCCAGTTCCGGCATCGGTCGGTCCAGAATAGCCTCACGTCCCTGATACTTTTTCATCTGGGCAGCATACAGGTCGGGATAAGCATTCCGCAGCGCATGAAGAGGCAATAAAGC
>JBCBGX010000177.1:0-4817 GCA_038526325.1 Pseudomonadota bacterium
GGATTGCCGATCACGGTTAGAAAAAGATCGGGGCACCATAGCGTTAGCAGGCCTTACCGCCGGATTGGCCCCCGGTGCCATTGGCCGCTTTGGAAAACCCCACGCTTGGCGTAACGCCAGCGCGTGAAGGTGCACGCTTGTTGAAGCCAATCAATCAAAGGCGACCGATTATCCGGTAATCCCTTCAATCGGTGCAAGGGGATCTGGTGATGTCACATTCTCAGGTCTGCGCTTTTCGTAAAACGCATTCCCGCCGGTTGTCAGAACATAGTGAATGTTGTTGAAGTTCGCCTCGTACCAGGCGGCGTGAAAGAACCGTGCGCGAGCGATATTGGGGTGTCTTTCCCCGGCTAGTACCGCTGCAGCTGATGCCCTGGCCAAACCCTGGCCCTGACCATCCATGCGTCTGTTCATGACACCAGGCGCAAACTGGTTTCTCTGACTGACGACACCGCAAACGGTGTTTGGGAAGTCATCGGAGTCCACCCGGTTCATCACGACACTACCAACAGCGATCATTCCGTCTCGACTGGAACGGATCGATTCAAAATACATGGCCCTGGCCATGCAATCGATATCCGCAGGCGACGCAATCGCTCTATCAGGCTGCGACTGGCGCGCACAGCCCGCCACGCAGAACGACATAACGGCCAACATCATCAAGACCTTTTGCAGCATCATATTCAGCATGAAACGGAACCCCCACTGAAACAAAGTAATTATGTACAAACGACAAGCTAACAGAGTTAGCCCGGCATCCTGTTTGCCTGACGCTGTGACCATTCGGCAAGCAAAACTTTGCCACGGCTCTTGTTTGCAGACGCTTCGCCGATCGGCGAACGAAAGACAGTCCGTCATAAGGGGCGGCAAGGCCCGATACGCATGGTCGGAAAGGCCGACAAAAGGCGAGCGCACGTCAGACAGGCCCAGGATCCTTACGTGCGATCAAAGAAAGCGGAGTTTTATCAATGCGACATTCGGAGATCCGCCTTCAAAGGAAAATATCGTAAGAATTTACACTAAAACCGCGCTATCCCTCACGTTTGCGTGTCAGGGGTAGCCTTTGATCAATGTCTTACCCCAATTACTGCTCCAAGACGTACACATACACAATTCTGAGCCTGACCCATGCAACTGACCCGCCGCCATCTTTTGAAACTCGCCGCCGTGACCCCGGCACTAACCTTCACCGCCAGCACTGCCATGGCTGCAACACCCAGCATCTACGCCGAAGATGGCATCGCGGTAGATGGGACGGACGTGATTGGGTATTTCACTGAAGGTGCCCCAATTGCGGGCCGAGCTGATATCACCCACGACTACATGGGCGCGACCTGGCGTTTTGCATCCGAGGAAAACCGCGATCTCTTTGCCGCCGATCCTGAAAAATACGCCCCACAATATGGTGGCTATTGCGCCTTTGCTGTCAGCCAAGGCTATACGGCCTCGACGATCCCCGAAGCCTGGAAGATCGTCGACGACAAGCTCTACCTCAACTTCTCGCGCCGTGTTCAGCGTCGCTGGGAACGGGACATCCCCGGTCACATCGCATCCGCTGATGCAAATTGGCCAAGTGTTTTGAGCGCATAAAAACACATAGGCAAGCAGGTGTTGCGCCTGCTTGCTCTGGGCACCGTTCGAATTGCGTAGCCGGGCGTAGTTGAAATAACCCTCTGGCACAGCGAAGAATTCAACGCTACCCATGCGGACATGATCTATCAAACCGCAGATGACTGGCGCAACGCCCCACAAAAGCGCGTGCTGCTTTTTGCCATGTCCGGCTTGGGCAAAACATATCTGGCGAAAATGCTGCGCGATCAGGGGGATTGGTTTCACTACTCCATCGATTACCGGATCGGTACGCGCTATATGGGTGAGAAGATCGCCGACAATGCCAAGCAAGAGGCGATGAAAGTCCCGTTCCTGCGCGATCTTCTGCGCTCGAACAGCATCTATATCGGCTCGAATATTTCATTCGATGACCTCAAACCTATGTCTTCGTATCTAGGCAAACCAGGCGATCCAACCAAAGGTGGCCTGGACTGGGCGGAATACACCCGCCGTCAGGATGAGTTTCAAGAGGCCGAAGTCGCAGCACTTCACGATACCGGATATTTCATTGAACGGGCCGAGCGGCTTTATCAGTACCCACATTTCATCTGCGACACTGGTGGGTCGATTTGCGAATGGGTTGATCCGCATAACCCAGATGATCCGGTCTTGACAGATCTTGCATCCCAAACGCTGATGGTCTGGATCGAAGGCAGCGATGCTCATACGGCCGAACTGATCCGCCGGTTCGACAAAGAGCCCAAGCCAATGTCCTACGACCCGGCCTTTCTGCTGGCAACATGGCAGGCTTACCTGTCTGAATTCAACGTGGCACCCGACAAAGTGGACCCAGACGACTTCATACGCTGGGCCTTTGCCAAAGCGCTTGCCCACCGCCAGCCCCGGTATCAGGCGATGGCAGACAAATGGGGTATAACCGTGCCCATGCAAGCAGTTACGCAGGTCAAAGATACGGAGGGCTTTGTCAGCATGATCGCTGACGCCCTTGAGATGCGCAGCTAAGCCGCCTATCTCTGCCCTTCCTGATCAAGGACCCGACCAATGCCGATAAAACTTCCAGCCGCCCTGCCCGCCTACGATGTCCTGTCGAAGGAAGGCGTGATGGTGCTTGATGACGACATGGCCGCCCGTCAGGACATCCGCCCCTTGCGGATCGCACTTTTGAATTTAATGCCCAAAAAGATCCAGACGGAAAATCAGTTTGCACGGCTGATCGGGGCGACCCCGTTACAAATCGAGTTTTCGCTCATTCGTATGTCCGAACACCGCACAAAAAACACAGCTGCGGAACATATGGCAGAATTCTACCGGCCCTTCAGCGATGTCCGAGACGAAAAGTTTGACGGTCTCATTATCACTGGGGCGCCCATCGAACACCTGCCGTTTGAAAAGGTCACCTATTGGGATGAGCTGACACAGGTCTTTGACTGGACCCAGACCAATGTGCATTCCACCTTTGGCGTCTGCTGGGGGGGGATGGCCATGATCAACTATTTCCACGGCGTGCAGAAACATCTGCTTGATCACAAGGCGTTCGGTTGCTTTCGCCACCGCAACACGGCGCCTGCTTCACCTTATCTGCGTGGGTTTTCGGATGATTGCGTGATCCCTGTCAGCCGTTGGACTGAGATGCGTCAGGACGAAATCGAGAGCGCTGGCCTGAAGACGCTGATAATCAGTGATGAGTCTGGCCCTTGCCTGGTCGAGGATCCGGGCCACCGTGCGCTCTACATTTTCAACCATTTCGAATATGACAGCAGTACCCTCAAACAGGAATATGATCGCGACATAGGCGATGGCACGCCGATCAACATCCCCATGAACTACTATCCAGATGACAATCCCGCGAACGCGCCACAAAATCGCTGGAGAAGCCATGCCCATCTTCTATATGGAAATTGGATAAATCAGATCTATCAGACCACGCATTTTGAGTTGGACAAAATTGGGACTTAGCGCGCTCACAAACACTGTCATCATCCTGGGGATCGGGGCGACATTGACCTATTTTGGCGGCGAGTATCGCGCCAAAAAGGCAGAACGGACTCATGCGCCCTTGGGTGAATTTGTCGAGGTTGACGGCGGACGGGTCCACTATGTGCAAGAAGGTAGCGGGCCGCATGTGATCTTGTTGCACGGAGCTGGCGGCAACTTACGCGAATTCACATTCGACCTGATGGGCCGACTGACGGACAAATACACTGTGACCGCCTTCGACCGGCCTGGACTGGGCTATACCGACCGCGTGCCGGGCGTGCCAACCGGACTAATCGATACCGAAGGCGCGAGCCCGCAAGCGCAAGCGGCCATGCTGCGGGACGCGGCAGCGATCCTTGGCATTGAAAACCCGATTGTGGCCGGCCACAGCTTTGGTGGCATCGTGTCTTATGCCTGGGCGGTTGCGGGCCTGGATGAAGAGAGCCCAGTGAACGCCTCTGCCGTGGTGTCGATGGCTGGTGTCACGATGCCCTGGCCCGGTGATCTTGGATCATATTACACGCTCAACGGATCGCCCTTTGGCGGCGTAGTGACGATTCCGCTCATCGCCGCCCTGGCGCCAGAGGGACGGATCAACGAAGGGATCGAAGCCATCTTTGCTCCACAATCTGTGCCCGAAGGGTACAGTGATTACGTGGGCGCACGGCTTGCCCTGCGGCCAGACACGCTGCGCGCCAATATCAGACAGGTCAATACGTTACGACCGCATGTGGTTGACATGGCGACGCGTTACCCAGAACTGACGCTCCCTATTGAAATCATCCATGGCGACATGGACATGACAGTCCCGATCAGCATCCATCCCCAAGAACTGATCAAGATCGTGCCCAGTGCTAATCTGACGACCCTTGAAGGGGTCGGACACATGCCCCATCAAGCGGACCCCGAGGCGACAGTGGCCGCCATTGACCGCGCGGCAGCCCGGGCAGCCAGCCAGTAGTCGCACATCAGACTTCCAAAATCTGTTGTTCGAAAACCTAAACCGCGATAGCGTTTTGGCGTATTTTGACATGGATGGGTTTGAAACATGCGAAATTCACTGAAACCAATAAAACCAATTGCGTTATTGCTCACGACATCTTTTCTGTCTGCTTGGGCTGCGGCGGCTGACGCGTCGCTTGAGTCACCACCGCCACCTCCGCAAGCAGACAGAAAAGATGTCGTGAGCAATAACGCACGTGGTGTGATAGGTGTCAGTGACTTTCGAGTGTTTCAAACGCATCCATGTCATAGTACGCCAATACGCT
>JBCBGX010000178.1:0-4811 GCA_038526325.1 Pseudomonadota bacterium
GGCACATACAACCTGAAACTTTAAACAACTCTGAAAAGCTCGTCGCCCAAAAAAAAGACCAGCTTCCAAATGAACTGGATCAGCTGAGAGAATATCAGGCTTTTTTTCCAACCCCTGTGCGCAACACCCGCGACCTGTTTGAAGTGGCCTACCGGATCACCCCAATGATCGGAATTGCACAGGTTTGTTTCATGGACGCCGTACAGAAATTAGGTGCGCTTCACGCGAGCATCACGGTGCTTTGCATCCTTGAACGACTGACAACAATTGATAATCCAGGCGGATACCTCCGCCAACTGGCCAAAGAAGGGCAGGGTGGCCGGTTTTGCCTGTCGCGATTGGTGCGAGAGACACTAAGAATGCGCAAATTGTCAGCTGACAATCGAAATACGGTATTGAATACAATGGCTTAGTTTTTCGAATGTCCGCAATTTTTACGCCAAACCATCAACGTAGCCAGGAAAACCAGCGTCGGCTGCCCACATATGGCAGTGTCAAGCTGCCGCCGTCGGCCAAAGTCACATTTGACGTATCTAGGCGGGTGTCGCCGTCAAAGGATGTGACCTCAACCACCTCAGTCATCCGGCCAGTCGCGGGAAATGAGATGGTCAAATCCTGTTCGGGATCGATGGGGTAGGCATACCATCCTGCGACCCAGGTCAGGTCCGCATCCACGATGGGGCCATCGGGCAGAGGCACACCACAAACGGCAATGGCGATTTCTGCATCTAACGGGGTGTCAAACGTCAGGTCTGAATTTGGCGGATGCACCATCATCGACAAGGCTTCGAAAGCGACGTTTTCCGATCCGACGGCAAAAGACAAATACGTGATCAAGGCATCTGCCTGCTCAAACGTGCCGTTGAACAAAGCGTCGGTCGCAAGCGTACCATCGGCGTCTGCAAAGCCCTGCACCTCTGCTCCGAAGAATGACGGCACATCGTTGTAAGGCATGCGCACGTAAAGCCCGATAGACTTTTCACCGCGGGTCACAATGATCTCTTGCGCGGTCACGAAGGTCGGGTTGAGGGCCATGATGATCGCAAAGCGCTTCATGGTCCAAACGATAGGCCAGTTCGCCAAGCCGACCAGCGTTGTATCGCGTTGAAGGTTGCCGACCACGCTAGACACCGCCCACCACGCTTGCCGCTTTTGTCAGCCGTACCAAGGCCAACGCAGCAAACAAAACCAGCAGCCCGCATTTCAGCGTTTCCAGCACCGCGTAGATCAGATGCAAGTGACTGTCTGGTGCTGCGCCACCGGCCACAATTAGATCGCTACGGGCCTGTAACTGCGGTTGCAGCCACAGCTGCTGGATTACGAAAATTCCGATCGCAGATACCAAAAGGGCAGGGGGCAAACGCAGATGGATGAAAACGGCAAGGATAATCAGGGCCGTCACCACCCATTCCGCGATGCCGATCCAGCCAAACTGCGCGCGGCCCACTTGTAAGGCCACAGGGAGGGTCAAGTCGCTGACCTGAAACTTTGCCGGTGCCGCGATCAGATTACCAGCCAGCGACATGCCTGCCCAAAGCGCCGCCAAGCCCGCCCACACACAGTGCTGTACTGCAGCAGTGGTGTGTGGAAGGGGGAGTACTTCGTTCGTTAGCATCCTCCAACGGCGGGGATAGGTGGTGGGACGTCTTGGGCGGCATCAACTGCGAGCAAGCGTGCAGTTTCGAGCCAATCAAAGGCAAGGCATTGGTTTTTTGGCACCCCATGCAGACCGTACTTATAAACTTGGGAAATCGTGATAGCCGAGATCACATCGCCCTGCGCTGTTGCAGCCCCCAACCAATAAAACCCCTCTTCCTTCATTGCTTCTGTCTCGGATGCTTCGAGAAGGAGCAAACCCAAGTGGTGTTGCGATTCGACCAAGCCAGCCTCGGCAGCGGTCGTCAGGAACTGAAATCCGCGCGGCTGATCTTGCAGGACATCTTCGCCAAGGATCAGACGAATACCAAAGTAAAAAGCGGCTTCCGGATGACCGGACTGCGCGGCGCGGTCGAGCCAGAACATTGCAGTGGCCAGTTCGGCGTCGTCACACTCCAGCCCGCTTAAACTCTGTGATAGAGTAAACTGCGCCTCTGCATCACCGGCCTCAGCATACGGTGTGAGCAACCGAGTACTTGCTGACGTACAGTTGGCCGCAACAGCAGTCTGAGGATGCCACAGCAGTACAGATAAAAACGTAAATGTGATGGGCAGTCGTGCGAACATTAAAAATTACCCGACTATTTTGATATACTTTATGAAAGATCGCACTACACTTCAAGGCAGCAAGGATTGTCGAAAGTGTTTTCATGTCAACAAACCCAGCCAATCGACTTTGAAGCTAGGAGAGTTATGACATGTCACTTCTGATGAACCGACGCCTGTTTATGGGTGTCTCAGCCGCCGCCACACTGGCAACCCCGGCCTTTGCAAGCGGTGCAACGCACCAGGTCGAGATGCTGAGCGTCGATCCGGATAATCCCCGCAACCGCAACGTTTTTTTGCCGCGTATCCAGGTGATACAGCCTGGTGACACCGTGACGTTTGTTCCGACGGATCGTGGTCACAACTCAGAATCCGTAGAAGAAATGACCCCCGAGGGTTTTGCTGGCTGGGAAGGTCAGATCGGTAAAGAGGTGTCAGCGGTTCTCGACCAGCCCGGGTTCTATGGCTACATTTGCACACCGCACGCAACAGTCGGCATGGTTGGCCTTGTTGTTGTGGAAGGTGAGGGCATGCTGGACAACCTGGAAGCCGCGAAAGGCGCGCGCCAGCGTGGTCGCGCAAAAGGCATCTGGGAAGAGATTTGGGAAGAAGTCGACGCCATGGGCCTGACAAGCTAACCCAACCACCACTGGCCGCTGCAAGGCGGCCAGATAACCGGGATAGCGAGAATGCCACAACAGTGCGACTTGTCCTTTCCACGGTCTTTGGCTAACGTTTGGATGCCAGCCGACATAACAATCGCCAGCGCTTCACCCAATTAGGAGAATGCAATGACCCGCTTTCTGAAAGCGGCGCTGGCCTTTGTGTTTGTACTGGCTGCCGCCCCATCTTTGGCCCGAGAGATCGCGCATGAGGCAGGAGTAACAGATGTTCCAGATGCCCCCGCACGCATTGTCGTGCTTGAGTTTAGTTTCATTGACGCCCTGGCCTCCGTCGGTGTTGCACCCGTCGGCATCGCTGATGATAACAAACGCGACCGCATTATCCCCGAATACACCGCTGTGATCGGGGATGAGTGGGTGTCTGTTGGCACCCGCAAGACCCCCAGTTTGGAGGTCATCGCGTCGCTGGCACCAGACCTGATCATCGCCGACAAAACCCGCCATTTGGCCGTTTACGATACCTTGTCAGAGATTGCGCCGACCATCGTACTCGATAGCCTGGGTGGCGATTACTATGCCTCAGTTGAGCAGATGACCGTGATTGGCGATGCGATTGGCAAGACTGATGAAATGGCCGCGCGTGTCGCCGAACATCAGGCGACAATGGACAGCTTTGTTGCGCAGATCAAACCGATGGCAGAAGGCAAGTCGGCCCAGTTTGGTGTCACAAATGCGGATGGTCTGTGGCTGCACGCACCACCCAGCTACAACGGTTCTTTGCTGGCGATGTTCGGCTTTGACAGCACCATGACGCCGGGTGACGGCGGGGTGTACGAAAAGGTCTATGTGCCGACCACGCTGGAGCAACTGTCGGAGATCAATCCGGATATCCTGTTGTTCGGCGAATATGTTGACCCAAGCCATGTGGATGGTTGGGCCGAAGAAGCGCTGTTTGCCGATTTGTCCGCCGTGAAGGCAGGAGCGGTGCACAACGTCACCGCGCATAACTGGTCGCGTTTGCGGGGCATGCTTGCGGCAGAGCTGACCGCAGCGGAGCTTCTCAAGGTTCTCGACCCTGCCAGCTAGGGATCGAGTTCGGGCGTCGTCGGCCTTCTTCCTCGTGGTGCTTTGCATAGCGATGGTCGGCGGCGCCCTTTTTTCTTTGTCTACAGGGGGGCGGTCGGACGTAGGCTTGGCTAACCTATGGGCCCCGACAGACACAGCCGCTACTGTTTTGATTGATATCCGTTTGCCGCGCACTTTGGTCGCCGCATTGCTTGGTGCGAACCTTGGAGTGGCAGGTCTTGTGTTGCAGGCGATCACGCGCAACCAGCTTGCCTCTCCTGCGATCCTCGGGATCAACCAGGGAGCGGCTTTAGGTATGGCCGCTGGGCTGGTGTTTCCGGTGCTCGCCGGGGTGCCGATTGACTTGCTGGCGCTCATTGGCGCGTTGGCTGCGGGCTTGACGACCTTCGCGATTGCCGGTGGCCTGTCTGCACAGCTTGATCCGATGCGGTTGATCCTCGGGGGTGTCGCTGTGGGGGCGTTTGCCTATGCCGTTGTGCGGTTCACCTACACGCTGGACGATGACATCGCCCGCTCGGTCGTGCGCTGGACCGTTGGCGACGTGACTGACGTGCGTTGGCCGGTTGTGACGCGGCTGTTGCTATGGTCTGTGCCGGGTATCATCCTTGCGCAGCTGCTGGCGCAACGGTTCAACCTAATGGCCCTCGGCCAAGCCTCTGCTAAAGGCCTTGGGGCGGACCCGCGCGTGACGGTGCTGCTTGGCGCACTTGTCGCCGCGGCACTTGCGGGTGTGAGCGTCACTGTTGCAGGGCCGATTGCCTTTGCCGGACTGATCGTGCCGCATCTGGCGAAGTTCATGTTCGGGGGTGATCATCGGGTGCTGGTGCCGATGACGGCCTTATTAGGGTCTGCTTTTATGCTGACGGCAGATGGCCTGTCAAAGGTCGTCACAGCGCCGAT
>JBCBGX010000179.1:0-4799 GCA_038526325.1 Pseudomonadota bacterium
TAGCCATCCGGCAGTTTCAGGATCATTTCATGGGCGGCAGCTTTTTGCGCGGATTTGACAACCAATTCATCATCCGGTGTCATCGACATCCGGGCGATATTCTCTTTGATGGTACCATCAAACAACTGAACCCGTTGCGGCAGGTAGCCAATATGCTGACCCAAGACATCCGGGTCATATTGGTCAAGCGCTGCGCCATCCAGCCGGATTTTGCCAGCAGCAGGATGCCACACACCCGTCAGGACACGCGCCAGCGTTGATTTGCCCGCACCGGACGTGCCGATCACACCCACAGCCTGGCCAGGCTCGATCTGAAAGCTGACCATGCGCAGTGCCGCTTGCTTTTCACCGGGTGGCACAACGGTGACCTGGTCAGCCAGCAACCGCGCCCGCGGTTTGGGCAACCGCATCCGTTGCTCTTCTTCGGGGATGCTGCCCAAAAGCACGCTCAGCCTACGCCAACCTTCGCGACCCTTTTGAAAGGCGGGCCATTGACCCACGATCATTTCAAGCGGTGCCAGGGCGCGACCTAGCAAGATTGAGCCGGCGATCATAGCACCTGGGGACAGTTCGCCGATCAGTACGAGATACGCGCCCAGCCCCAGCATGGCTGATTGCAAAAACAATCGGAATGACTTTGTGCCCGCCGTGAATGTCCCCGCAGCATCAGCAGCACCGATAGTTGCATCCAGCGACTCTCCTCGGGCCACCTGCCAACGGTCAAATGCGGCGTCGCGCATCCCAAGTGAATGGACCATTTCACTTTCACTGCGGATTTGGCTGCCGAGTTGCTCTGACGCGAACGTCGCGGCATTGGCCTTTTCCAGCGGTTTGCGTGTCGTGATCTGGTTGAAGATGGCGACTGTTACCAGAACCACAGCCCCGCAAACTGCCAGCAGACCCAAAAGGGGGTGAAAGATGAAAATCCCAACGAAAAATAGGGGTGCCCAAGGCAAATCGAACAACGCCATCAGCGCGGGGGAAGTGATCAGCCGTTGTACGGCCTCAAGATCGCGCAATCCCGTCGCAGCCTCTTTTGGTGCGCGGTTTAATGTTGTGGCCCGCAAGACGGCACCAAAAACACGCCTATCCAAACGTGTCTGAAACCGTGCCCCGACCCGTGCCATCACACGTCCGCGCACAAAATCGAGAATGCCCATCATTGCGTAAAGAAAGCCGACAAGCACAGACAATGTCACCAAGGTCTCAAACGATCGAGAGCTCAGTACTCGATCATACACATTCAGCATGTAAAGCGGACCCGTCAACATAAGCATATTGACAAAGAAGCTGAACACACCGACCGCCCAGTACAGAGTCCGGCTTTCGCGGCGGGCTTCCGTTAGTTCATTTTTGCCTTGCGCAATAACCTCGTCAGACATGTACTATTGTCACTCTTTCCGTTTAGTTCGCCTGCTATAGCATAATTAGCACCATTGAATAGCACGTGACGAAATTATGCGATGATGCGCGTGATCCCGCATAAAGTATTGATTGGGCGCTCCAATTACCGCAAAGCTTGCTTATGCGAGGCTGGATTGCATGTCTGATACTGCCGACGGCGGTGTTTGGGGGGCCGTTTGACGGGGTCTACAAGCAAACCGCAAATTCGGAATGTTCACTGATCGGTGCCGATGGCGGATCTCTCAAGATCGAGGAAAGCATCTTTTACGGGGTCGAGGTTGAATGTCGTATGGCCCGGCCTGTCGACATCAATGACATGAATGCCACGATCTATCACATGGAATGCTCGGGCGAGGGGGAGGCCTGGACCGAACGCGCCATGATCATGCATGACGCCGAAAAGACGGGGATCTATATGATTTGGAATGGCTACGCCTTTCGATACGAGCGCTGCGAAGAGGGTGAGTTTTAGCCGCCGCAATTTTTTGATCAGATGCATGGAATTGGATCAAGAGCAGATCAAACTACGCCGCGTAAGGCGCGAGGACTACTCTTGGATTAAGCATTGGTTTGCTGATCCGTGGCTTGACCAAGCGCTTGGACCCATCGACGAAGCATGGATGGATCATGTTCTTGCCGCGCATGATGGTGTTGAGCTGGTCGGTGAAGTTGATGACGCCCCTGTTGCGATGATCGGGCTTGTTTGGGCGAAAGTTGGACAACCACTTCACGCGGTGACATCGCTCGCTGTTCATCCGGCGAAGCGGCGTTGTGGATATGGGCGGCAAATCCTAATCGCTGCCTTGCAGTGGCACGAGATACCGAAGGCAGCGGGTTGGATGGCTTATGTTGACGACGATAACCATCCACCGGCTCAGATGTTGCGATCAATGGGATGGCGCGCACAAGGTGGCCATGGCAATTTGCGCCGGTTTATTCTGAAGTCAGACCGCTAAGAAAAATGCGGACAAATCCATCAGCCGGGCTATTGCCCGCTCAGAGCCTCTGATTCATTGATGATATTTTCCAGTAGGTTCAGGATCGCACCATCGGCAATTGTGCCGCCGTCGCTTTCAAGAACCCCGACATTTAGTGGTTCCTGCGGTGCGATCATCGGCAAGGGTGTTGGCTGACGCCCATCAAGCACCCTTGTCATCGTTTCCTGCCAGATCGTTGCGGGCAGGCCGCCGCCGGTCACACCGCTGAGCGGCCGGTTGTCGTCATAACCCATCCAAACACCGGTCACATAATCCCCGGTAAACCCGATGAACCAAGCGTCGCGTGAAGAATTTGTCGTGCCGGATTTACCGGCGACCTGCCACCCATCGATCCGGGCGCGCCGCCCGGTGCCTTCTTCCACGACCTTTGTCATCATCCAGGTCAACTGTCGGGCCGCATCTGTTCGGATGATCCGTTCGCGAATACCGGCGCCCTGCGCGTCCATCAGGGAGTCGCTGTCGCCCTGAATGCGCAGGTCAGTCAGACCATAAGGTTCCACCGCAGACCCACCATTTAGAATACCCGCGTATGCGCTCGTCATATTCAACAGTGTGCTTTCAGATACGCCAAGTGCGAGCGCTGGGCCCGCGGCGAGATCGCCTTGTAAGCCAAAGCCATTTGCAACGTTACGAACCAATTCACGGCCGACATCCTCTGACACCAGAATTGCAGGAATGTTCCGGCTTTCAGCGAGCGCCTGGATCATCGTCACCGGCCCTTTGAACTGCCGGTCATAGTTCTGCGGGCACCATTCAGGTGATCCGCGCCGTTGCCAACAAGTGGCCGCATCATCAATCATCGCGTAAGGCGACATGCCCAAATCGAGCGCTGTGGCGTAAATGAACGGCTTAAACGCCGATCCCGTCTGTCTCAAAGCCTGCGTCGCGCGATTAAAGGCACCTGTCGCGCTGATATTGCGACCGCCGACCATTGCGCGCACGGCCCCATCTGCAGACATCACAACAATGGCGGCTTGCGCTTCTGATCCTTCGCGCACATCGCGTTCAAACACTGTCAACAGTGCCTCTTCTGCGGCTTGCTGAATGTCCCGATCTAGTGTTGTGCGGATGATGACATCTTCGGTTGTGGTGCGGGTGAAAAACTCTGGGCCGCTTTCCATCACCCAATCTGCAAAGAACCCGCCTGAGTCTTGTGTGGCCTGTTGCGATAATGTGGCAGGGTTGGCTCTTGCCTCTTGGGCTTGGGACGCAGTTAGGTAACCCTGGTCTTCCATCAGGCCCAACACAAGTGCGGCCCGTCTTTGAGCGCGCTCGAGGTTGCGCGTTGGCGCATTAGTGGAGGGGGCGGTTAGCAATCCGGCCAACATCGCGGCCTGGGCCGGGTTCAGTTGCGCGGCGGCGATCCCGAAATACCGCTGTGCGGCGGCTTCAAAACCACGGCTCCCCGCGCCCAGATAAGACCGGTTCAGGTAAATCGTTAGGATTTCGTCTTTGGTGTACTTGATCTCCATTCCCAGCGCATAGACAGCCTCGCGTGCTTTGCGCCACAGCGTCGTGCGGCGGCAGTCACGTTCATAGGCCGCTTCGGAGTCCCATTGCGCAGAATTGTACGGAATACCAAGGCACAATAGTTTCGCCGTTTGCTGGGTGATTGTTGATCCGCCGTGGCCAGAAAGCGGCCCTCGGCCTTCGCGTAGGTTAATCCGAATGGCCGATGCGATCCCGCGCGGTGAAATTCCGATATGGCGGTAGAACCTCTTGTCTTCCGTTGCGACCACGGCGTTACGAAGATGAGGCGAAATCGTATCTGTTGTGATCATCCCGCCAAACTGATCGCCGCGCCAGGCGAAAACCTCGCCCGTTAGGTCCGTCATGGTGACTGACCCACGCGTCCGGCCATCGACCATCTCTGCCATCGCTGGCATTTTTGCCGCAAAGTAGAAAGAGAACCCTGCAATGATCAGGGCCGTCACCAAACCAATCCGCCAACTGAATGCCCACAGAATACGCAGCCCCCAGCGAAATGGTAACAGAAGCCAGCCAATCACACCTTTTGGTTTGGCGCGCTTTGGCGTTGCCTTACGTCGTGCTGCAGGCTTGCGTTTCGTCTTCAGAGCAGAGATTTTTTTAGGTCCAGCCTTCTTTGGGCCCGGTCCACCCGCCGTGTAGCGCCGCTCGGCCACCAGTGGTGCCCGTTTTTTGCCATTTCCGCTCATTTTCCGCCCGACTGACTGTTTCGTCTATTTTGCGACATCATAGCGAAGCCTTCCCCAAATGTAGAGCGCGGAAGCATGCCGTTTGACGGTTTTTATTTTGCCCTCAAATTAGGCGTTCATGACAATTTGTGCAAAAATTGTGCAAATGAGCTCGGATTCACATTGCGGTGAGCGGTGCCAAATCTTGCCGACTCCTTAACTGCACGCTTTGTCATCACGT
>JBCBGX010000180.1:0-4779 GCA_038526325.1 Pseudomonadota bacterium
GTCTTTTTCATCTCGTTCAGTTGTCACCAACCCTGCTGGCTTGTGATAGAGCCACAAACGTGGCGGATCAGGCTCCCCCACTGGCTTACCATCGACCGCAATTCTATCCGCTCCGGTCACATTCAGCGCTGGACTGTCGATCACTTTGCCATTCACACTGACCCGACCGCCCGCAATCATTCGCTCGGCTTCGCGACGGCTTGCGACGCCTGCGCGGGACAGGATCTTTGCGATACGATCGCCGGAGGATGCGGTGTCAGTCATGCCAGGCCCGTGTAAGGCGAAGCGGCTTCAGGTGCAATTGGGATGACACTGTCCGAGGGCGACCAAGCGACCTCGGCACTTAACACCGCGCTGATATTCATGGAAGCGGGTGCAAGTACGCCCCCCCCAGCAAATCCCATATGCGCTGATGGGGTCGCATTCTGCAGGCCAGCCTTGTCGGGGCTGTTTGCAATTCCTGTCGCGACATACCGCGCGAACGAAGGCGTGCGGCGTGCGCAGCATTGTAATGTCGCAGGAAAGTTGGATAGCTTTCTGTACCTCAAGAACCTTGGGTGGGTTGATCCAATGACCAGAGATCAAGGTTCAGACCGACAACGATCCCCTTAACCCCAAGAAATTAGACTGATGTTGGGTTTGGTCGGCCCGCTGGAGCGCCATGATGCTCGACGATCCCAAAGGCCCCTCTATTGGTGTGGCAGGCGCGAGCAGTGATAAGACGCCACGGCCTAGCCCAAGCTGGGTTCGGTTCGCTTTAGGTCCACCGATAGTCCATCGGTGTTGGCCCCGTATTTTGACTAGCCTGCGGCGTTGGCATGTGTGGCATACGCCGTAAGCTAACAGAATGGGACAATCATAAGAGCCCCCGCACTGCGACCTTGGCCCAAAAATTTGCCGTGACCACCATCAGACAAAAGCCTGCAGCCAAGCAAACCGCACGCATTGCTCAGCTCTTTGCATCAAAGAACCGTCTTATCTGAAAGACGATCTGGTCGGGGATCTCTTCAGCCATGTAGTGGCTTGCATCAACTGATAGACCGCTGACCCGCTCTGCCCGTTCGCGCCACAGCGCCAGCGGGTCAAAACAATTCCCCACGGCACCTTCGGTGGCCCAGATGGCAAGCAGCGGTTGGGTCAGTTTGCGGTCGCCGTCGGCATCATCATGGGCGATGTCGATGCTTGCAGCGGCCCGATAGTCTTCGCAGGTCGCGCGGATCACTTCGGGGTCTTCAAACGCTGTCAGGTATTCCTCTAACGCGTCCGGATGATAAGGTGTCTGCCGGCCCGCTTGCCTGTTGTTCTTGCCCAACCAGAAGCCTCGCGGATCTGCAGAAATCAGGGTCTCGGGATAGGGCGCAGGCAGGATCAGAAAAAACCAGTGCCAATAGGCGCGGGCAAACGCCTCGGATGTGTTGCGATACATCTCGCGCGTGGGTGCGATGTCCAGGACGGTGAGCGCGCGGACACGGTCCGTATGGTCAAGCGCCAGCCGATGCGCGACTCGCCCGCCGCGATCATGCCCGCAGACAAATGCATTCACATGACCAAAATGATCCAAAAGATGCGCCATATCCCCTGCCATGGCTCGTTTGGAATAGCTTTCATGATCAGGTGTCGTGGTTGGTTTGAACGACCGCCCATAGCCTCGCAAATCTGGGCAAATGACATGGTAATTCTGCGCTACAAGCGGTGCCACCAGGTGCCACATGGCAGAGGTTTGCGGATACCCATGCAACAACAAAAGCGCTGGACGCTCCGGCGCGTTGTTGTGGCGCACAAACAGCGCGCCATCTCCGCAGGGGATCATGCCTTGCGCGAACCCGTCAAACCCGATCATGCGGAATTTGGGCCTGCGTCGGATTGCAATAGAGCGCTGTCAAAATCTGCTCGATCGTTCATTGGTGTTTTATCTATATCCATTGCAGGACGCGCAACTGTTGGCACAAAGCCAAAATCAGTCACGGTCTGCAAAGACATGAAGAACCATCATGTTAAACCGCGCGTTCAGGGCGCGTTGGCGGTCAGTCGGCATGTCCGGCTCTAACAGAATAAGGCCCGCAAAGGCGGCATATTCCAAGAAGGCGTAATCGCGCGCGGCGTCTTGTTCCAGGCCGAACCGATCCATGTAGAGGTTCGTCAGGACCGATAAGCGCATCGTGTCGCCACGCTCTACGATCCGCGCCACGTCCGCATTGCGTCTCGCCATTTCGCGCATGCCCAGTTCCAGACGATAGTCAATAGCCATAGCCGCATCGGATAAAGCGGTCATGCGGTCGTTTGGGCTGTGATCTTCATCCGCAACAGAAGCCACATCGACCGTCTGCGTCTTTAGCCACATTTCAGCCATACCCACCAAAAAGGCAGTGTGATCTGCAAAGTGATGATAGAATGACCCCCGCGTCAGACCTGCTTTGTCACAGATCGGGGCCAATTTGACGGCGTCCGGACCGTGGGCCGCCAATTCGCGAAGGCCCAGTTGCAGCCAATTCTCTGCCGTGAATCTGGTCTTTGTTACAACCACAACCCCAACGCCCCTAGCATTGCAACCGGAAGAAACAGCCAGCCTTGGGGCAGATCGCTATGCCGTCCCCTAAGCTGAACCACCAATCCGACCCCAACAATAAAAAACCCCGTCGCCAGGCCAAATGCCGCTGCCGCATAAGCCCGTTCAGCGACAATCACGGCGCAAAGGTTCAAAACAGCCATCGCTGCGATTGCGACGCTCGTGAAATGCCAGCACAGATATTGGGTGTCACGGACAATCGGGTCGAGGTCGGGTGCTTTCAAAATTGGGGAGGCAATTTGTTTGCCTCCCAGAAAAAGGTGAACGCTAAGCCACACCAGCGCGACTGCGCCCGCCAACAGAAAAAAGAGGTCGTTCATGGGGTCATCCCTAAGCTGTGATGCGCAAAGCATACCTTTAGGTATGTTTTGGTTCAAGTCAAAACCATACCTAAAGGTATGTATCTGCGCTGTGGATCATTCGCACGAACAGTCAGGACAGGGTCTTTGCGGGATTTGTTCAACTCCAGACTTCTGCAATCCGACACCGCCCAGTCTTGCTCAGACACTGGTCAGATGGCACAAAAACCGCATGAAATTCCGATCTCACATGGATATTGCACTGGCTGAGGCGCGCGCCGCCGCTGATCGGGGTGAGGTGCCAGTTGGCGCTGTTCTCGCGCAAGGCGACAGGATCATTGCCAGCGACGGCAACCGTACCCGTGAATTGCATGACCCCACCGCCCATGCAGAGGTTCTCGTGATCAGGATGGCTTGTAAAACCCTTTCAAAAGATCGGCTTACCGGACTTGACCTTTATGTCACGCTAGAGCCTTGCCCAATGTGCGCCGCCGCCATCAGCGCGGCACGGATTGCCCGGCTTTATTATGGCGCGGCCGACCTCAAATCTGGTGGCGTCGGGCAGGGTCCGCGCATTTTCAGTCACCCGCAATGCCATCATGTTCCTGAAGTCTATGATGGAATCGGCGCCGCGGCGTCCGAGGATCTGCTCAAGACCTTTTTCGGCCAAAGGCGCTAAAGCTCAATGCTCTGCATCACATCGGGCGTCAGGACCTCCACGTCAGGCAAGGCCTCTACCAACGGCTGCGCGGATTGGGCCAGTATTGGAAATGTCTTATAGTGACAGGGAATGATTGTATTGAAATTGAAGTATTTTTTGGAGGCAAAGGCGGCACCTTCCATACCCATTGTGTAGTGGCCGCCGCAGCATAAAATGCCGATATCTGGCCGATAAAACTCCGCCATCCAGCCCATGTCGGCCATCACATCTGTATCGCCCGACACATAGATCATGTGCCCCTCACCCCCAATCATATATCCCGCCTCCGTCCCGGCATAGGCGGTCCCCAGCGAGGAAGAATGCGTGGCATGAACCATCGAGACTTTTGCGCCTTTCAGGTCGACTGTGCCACCTTTGTTGAATTCCACCGTCTCGTGGTTGTCAAAGGCGGCGCACAGCTCTGGAATGCCCACGACAACCGCTTGAGTTTCATGCGCTATGTCAGCAACTTCCGATGCATGATCAAAATGACCATGGGTGAGCAGGACATGTGTTGCGCCCGCCAAGGCATCAGCCCGCCTGTCATCGGGAAAGGACGGATTTCCCGCGAGCCAGGGGTCGATTAACAGAACCGCCTCCGCGATCTCAATTCGGAAACTTGCATGCCCCAGCCAAGTAATTTTCATATTGCCCTCCATCGCTTTGTGGGCAGGATACCCCCTAACGTAAAGGGGGCAAGATGGACTGGCTCGCGCAAGTGGACGGCTATTGTGAGCGGACCGATTTTTCTTTTTGGTCTGAACCCCTAAACGCGGTCACGAACGCCGCTTTCATCATAGCTGCTTTGGTCATGTGGCGGCGCAGCGCGGGTCTACCCACCGCCCGCCTACTATGTGCCATCGTCTTTGCCATTGGCCTGGGCAGCTTTCTGTTCCACACCCATGCGACAGTTTGGGCAGCTCTTGCCGATGTGGCCCCAATCGGCCTTTTCATCCTGACCTATTTGTTCCTGACGAACCGCGATCTCGTGGGAATGCCCTGGTGGGCGGCGATGGCTGTGACCGGGCTTTTTGCGCCATTCGCCTATGTCAAAGTATTGTTTTTGAACCAAATTCCGTTTTTCAACATCTCCAATTTCTACTGGACCGTCCCAATTTTGTTGATCGGCTACGGGACCTATCTGCGCGGAACTGTGGGCAAAGGGTTTCTGATTGGGGCGGGCATTTTGTGTGTGTCGATCACCCTTCGATCAT
>JBCBGX010000181.1:0-4755 GCA_038526325.1 Pseudomonadota bacterium
GCACAAAGTGTCCATCCTAGAGCGTCAGTTGCCGTCGATGACACAAGACGCAATCACGTCGGATAACGTGTTGTTGCAGGTGGAAACGTCGGTCTTTTACCGGATTATCGAGCCTGAAAAGACAGTGTACCGCATACGCGATGTGGATGGCGCGATATCGACCACTGTTGCAGGGATCGTCCGGTCCGAGATTGGCCGGATGGAATTGGACCAAGTGCAGGCCAACCGCGCCAACCTGATCGATGCTGTGCGCGCGCAAGTGGCGCAACAGGTCGATGATTGGGGGATTGAGGTCACCCGTGCAGAAATTCTGGACGTAAACCTTGACCAGGCAACACGAGAAGCGATGCTGCAACAATTGAATGCAGAGCGCGCGCGCCGTGCGCAAGTGACGGAGGCCGAAGGTCAAAAGCGGTCGGTTGAACTACAGGCGGATGCGGAGCTTTACGCGGCTGAACAAGACGCCAAGGCGCGCCGGATTCTCGCTGATGCCGAGGCCTATGCGACACAAGTTGTTGCGGTTGCGATAGCGGAAAACGGGCTGGAAGCGGCCCAGTATCAGGTTGCTTTGAAGCAGGTTGAAGCCTTGCAAAAGCTGGGCGATGGTCAGGGCAGTCAGACAGTTGTCTTGCCTGCAAATGCGCTTGATGCCTTTGCCAACGCGTTCCAGATGTTGAAAGGACGTGGATAATGCCATTATGGACTGAATGGTGGGTGTGGATGTCAGGTGCGCTGATCCTTGCGACCCTTGAGGTCCTGATCCCTGGCTATATCTTCTTGGGCTTTGCGATTGGCGCCGCTGTTGTAGGGTTGATGATCTTGTTCGGTATCTCGGCCAACGGCTTGGCTCTCACGCTGGTCATTTTCTCGGTACTGTCGCTGATCTCATACCTCATCATGCGTAAGGCTTTCGGCCTAAAGACCGGTCAGGTGAAGGTCTGGGAGACTGACGTGAATGAGAATCCTCCGCCAAAAGGATAGGCTAGATCGCCCAGAGCCCTTTGAAAGGGTTTGGTCGAGGATCTTGAAACTATTCCCCCAGCCTTCGGTTGGGGGGCTTGCTGACGTCAGCGAGCAATCTTCCTGACTAGCATGCGTGATCCCTCGGACGGGTCCAGTTCAGCGACTAACCCTCAAAAAGGCACAAAGGCCTGACAACGAGATCCTGCTTTAGAACCGCGAAACCAATGCGGTGCCACTATCCGACATCCGAAGGGCTTGCTGGGTAAGCCCGTGACACACGATGTCTCTGTCCATGGTCATAGGGCCGCTGAAATGATCAGGATAGCGGTAGGTTGTATCGTCACGCTTAATGTCGACCCTTGCCTGAAACCCGCCTGCCTGCGGATTATATTGAAGATTGTGGACACGTATGTTGAGCATCGTCTTTCCTTTCATCACCCGTGTTGGCGGCTGTTAGGACGATAATCGGGATGATGGTGCTACCGCGCAATATGGGCGGCGGCACTGTGACTGGGCGTGAGCTTTTACGTTAGAATTGTTTCAATCGCGAGCAAGAAGTCTGTGCAGAGCAACTGAATTTTTAAATAGAATCAGGTATTTGGGTGTAGCGCTTGTGGTGCAGACATCTCGGCCAATATCTGCGCGGCTGCTGTCTTTGGATTGTCCGCTTGCCATATCGGGCGCCCTACAACCACGTGATCTGCACCTTGAGCAATCGCTTGTGCTGGCGTCATGACACGCTTTTGGTCACCAAGTGCTGCACCTGCTGGCCGGACGCCGGGCGTTACGATCAATTTGCCGTCGGCTTCAGGTAAAGCGCGGATCAAGGCAGCCTCTTGCGGGGAGGCGATAACCCCATCCGCGCCGTTCGAAAGCGCGATGCCAGCCCGTTCCTGCACCAGGTCGGCTACCGCGCCGGACTTGATGCACGAGGCGTCAAGATCATCGCGATCAAGCGATGTCAGGATGGTTACCGCGAGAATTTTCATCTTTGAATCGCGCGCACCCTCGCGCGCGGCGCGCACCACGTGCGGGTCACCATGCACTGTCAGAAAATCCAGATCAAACTGCGCGACACCGCGCACGGCCGCTTCAACCGTCGCGCCAATGTCAAAGAATTTCATATCCAGGAAAATACGTTTGCCGTGCTCTTGTTTAAGCTCATTGGCCAGCGCCAATCCGCCCCCAGTCAGCATGCCCAGACCAATTTTGTAGAAGCTGACAGTGTCGCCGAGGGTCTTTGCCAAGTCCAACCCGTCAAGCACATTGGGCACATCCATCGCGACGATCAGGCGGTCGTCAGGCATATCTTGTCCTTTCGCGTTTGTACGGTCGCCTTAGCGATAACCGCGATCAAACGCAATCGAACGACGAAAAGGCACAACCGATCCAGTGGTTGTGCCTTTTCGGACCTAGCATTGCAGCAGTTGCTGCCTGAGGTCATCAGCGTGAGTGGTGGTCACGTTCTCTTCGTCTGAAGGCAGATCTGACACAACGTCGGCTTCGGTCCTTTGACGCAAGCGGCGCACCGCTTCTGGGGAAAGCGGAAAGATCCGCATCGTGCGTCGTATGGTGCCGCTTTTGCTTTGCTGCATCAGCATGTCCTCCTGCGCATCACTATGCGTCATCAAGATCTGGTATGCGCGGGGAAAACGCTGGAATGGTTCCCAGTAAGGTATTCCCCACCAGGACCACTTGCAGAACGACTTGAACGCTCCCATGTCTTAGACAAGGCCCAAACAAGGTATGTGCCGCTAGGTCGGGCATTCCAGATATCGGGTGCTTAACAAAGGAGAGACCCATGAACTTAGACAAGTTCACCGAGCGGTCGCGCGGCTTGCAAGCCGCCCAGACGATCGCGATGCGCGAAAACCACCAGCGGTTTGCGCCTGAACATTTGCTGAAAGCATTGATGGATGATGAGGAAGGCCTGGCCGCCAACCTGATCACGCGCGCGGGCGGCGATGCCGCTGCGGTACGTGGTGCGGTTGAGGCGACACTGGCCAAATTGCCCAGGGTGACGGGCGATGCCGCGCAAGTCTATCTGGACAATGCAACAGCCAAAGTCATCGATGAGGCCGAAAAGATCGCCAAGAAGGCGGGCGACAGCTTTGTCCCGGTAGAGCGGTTGCTGACGGCCATGGCCATTGTGAAAACCAAAGCCAAGGATGCACTGGATGCCGGGTTGGTTGATGCCCAAAAGCTGAACGCGGCGATCAACGATATCCGCAAGGGCCGAACCGCTGATAGTGCGACGGCAGAGGATAGTTTTGAAGCGTTGGCAAAATATGCCCGCGACCTGACCGAAGCGGCTGAGCAAGGCAAGATCGACCCGATCATTGGGCGGGACGAAGAAATTCGCCGGGCGATGCAGGTTTTGAGCCGTCGGACAAAGAACAACCCGGTTCTGATTGGGGAACCAGGCGTCGGTAAGACGGCGATTGCCGAAGGTCTTGCGCTGCGCATCGTGAATGGCGATGTGCCGGAATCCTTGCGCAACAAGAAACTCATGTCGCTGGATATGGGCGCGCTGATTGCTGGGGCCAAATACCGGGGTGAGTTTGAGGAACGTTTGAAAGCCGTCTTGAAAGAGATCGAAGCCGCCGCCGGTGAAATCATCATGTTCATTGATGAAATGCACACGCTTGTGGGTGCGGGCAAATCGGACGGTGCAATGGATGCGGCGAACCTGATCAAACCTGCCCTTGCACGGGGTGAGCTGCACTGCGTCGGTGCAACGACCTTGGACGAATATCGCAAATACGTTGAAAAAGACGCCGCTTTGGCCCGCCGGTTCCAGCCCTTGGTGGTGGAAGAACCGACCGTCACGGATACGGTGAGCATCCTGCGCGGGATCAAGGAAAAGTATGAACTGCATCACGGTGTGCGTATCGCCGATGCAGCTTTGGTGGCCGCTGCGACGCTGTCGCATCGCTATATCACCGACCGGTTCCTGCCGGATAAGGCCATCGACCTGATGGACGAAGCGGCCAGCCGGTTGCGTATGGAAGTGGACAGCAAGCCCGAGGAACTCGACGCGCTTGACCGCCAGATCCTGCAATTGCAGATCGAAGCCGAGGCATTGAAGAAAGAGGATGACAAGGCGTCCGTTGACCGGCTTGAGAAGCTGGAGAAAGAGCTGGCCGACCTGAATGACCGCGCGTCCGAGATGACGGCGAAGTGGCAGGCCGAACGCGACAAGCTGGAAGGCACACGTGAGGTGAAGGAACGGCTCGACCGTGCCCGTGCTGATCTGGATATCGCCAAGCGCGAGGGGAACCTCGCAAAGGCCGGGGAGCTTTCTTACGGCGTCATTCCAGAGCTTGAACGCAAGCTGGCCGAGGCTGAGGAAAACGAAGACCTGATGGTTGAAGAGGCCGTGCGCCCAGAGCAGATCGCCGAAGTGGTCGAGCGTTGGACGGGCATCCCGACATCGAAGATGCTGGAGGGTGAGCGCGAAAAGCTGCTGCGGATGGAGGATGAGCTTGGCAAACGTGTGATTGGCCAGAAAACGGCTGTGAAGTCTGTCGCCAATGCCGTCCGCCGTGCCCGCGCTGGGCTGAATGACGAAAACCGCCCGCTGGGCTCGTTCCTGTTCCTGGGGCCAACGGGTGTGGGTAAGACGGAATTGACCAAGGCGATCGCCGAATACCTCTTTGACGATGACAGCGCGATGGTCCGCATCGACATGTCGGAGTTTATGGAGAAACATGCGGTCGCGCGTCTGATTGGCGCACCCCCGGGCTATGTCGGCTATGACGAAGGTGGTGTGCTGACCGAAGCCGTGCGGCG
>JBCBGX010000182.1:0-4749 GCA_038526325.1 Pseudomonadota bacterium
CCTGGGCGGCCGCCCAGGACATTTCCAAGGGACGCAAGCCGCGCCTCTGCCACTTCCCCAAAAAGCGGGCGCGCTTTTTCGATCAAGGTCAGTTGCAGCTCTTTCGATTTAGGGCTCCACCGCAGCGTACCGGGTGCCTGCTCGGCGTTTAGCCACAGCATCGCACCCAGTCGCATTGCCTTGCCAAGGATTTCCGCTTCGCGGATTTGCTCTTCGTTAAGCATCTCGAAAAGCGGTTTGAACCTCGAATTCGCGGTCTTGCTAGTATACCGATTCATCAATGCCAGCCCCAAAAGCACGCGTTCATAGTGCTTGAGACCACCCAAATTGGCCCGCGTTGCGTTGTCGAAGGTGACTTCCGCTCTGTAGTCGGGATGGGCACGCCAACTGACGTCATGCAGCAGACAAGCGGCTTTGATTATTCTTTTCCTTTGCCAGTTGGCACGCGGGAAAAGCGGTTTCACAAAATCATACAAGACGCGCCCAAAACCCGGCAGACGGGCGTCTTTTGCCTCGGCAAAACGACAGGCTTCGATAAGCGGATCACGTTCGCGCAACGCGCGCGGCATTTGTTCATATAGCATGCCTTCACGGATGCCATAGGACGACACAGTGACGTCTTTCGGTTTGAAAACCCGCATCAGCTCTTTCAAGACGATTGCCGCATAGGGCACGAGCGACATTCGACTGTCCGAAATGTTGCAGCGACTGCGCAACTCTTGCAGGTCAGATTTGCGGATATACTCCGCCGTTTTGCTGATCTGTCGCGATGACATACGATATTCGTGTAAGACGGTTAACGGATAGTCGCGACGCGCCATATCTACCCGCGCAATTGCCCGCCAAGACCCGCCGACAAGAAACAGGCGCTTGCCCGTTTCATTGCCCATCTCATCGTGCAGGCGTTCCATCGTCTCGCGGACATATGCCTTGATGGCTTTGCGCCCGCCTTTGATCTCGCGAAGCTTGAGCGGCCCTAGCGCAGACGTGACCCGCTGCCCGACCCGTCCTTCGGCCAGGTCGGCAAGCTCCATCGACGACCCACCAATGTCGCAGACAAGCCCATAACTGCCGGGCCAGCCCAAAAGGACACCTTGCGCCGAAAGACGTGCCTCTTCCTTACCATCGATGACCCATAGCTTGATGCCCGTTTCGCGCAAAACAGCATCCTGAAACTCTTTCCCGTCAGAGGCTTCGCGCACGGCGGCTGTTGCAACAGCGGTAAGTGGCGGGATCCCCATACCCTCTGCAAGCGTGGCAAAACGCCCGATCGCAGCCAAGGCGCGCACCCGTCCTTCGGGGTTCAGATGACCTGTTTCCGACAGGCCTGCGCCCAAAGCGCACATGATCTTTTCGTTGTAAAAATATGCAGGCGACCGCGCGGCACCGTCAAACACCACCAAACGGACAGAGTTTGAGCCGACATCGATGACCCCAACGCGGCTCAGTCCTTTGGCGGCCGCATCTTCAAAAAGCGGGCGTCCGAATGGCCCCCAATCGATACTTTCCGGATCAAGCATCTCTGTCATGAAAATCCCCGGCAGTCGTCCCCGCCGAAAGGTATCAATCAATCATGCGTATGGGTCAAGCGTGGGACGTCGGACGCGCCCGCCGATCCGCGACCGGAAAGTGACGGATTCTCCATAAAGAACCGATGGCAATTGAATGGAAATTCGCCGTCCTCAAGTGTCGCGCGGGCAAAGCTTCCATCTGCCGCCATGACCCAGCTTTGTGCGACATCTGCCATGTTTGCTGCCATGATCTGACTGACGATCTGGGCTTTGACAGTCGCATTCTTGATCTCAACAAGGGTTTCGACGCGACGGTTCAGGTTCCGCCCCATCCAGTCGGCAGAGCTGATGTACACCTTGGCCTTTTTGGAGGGCAGCGCAGACCCGTTGCCAAAACACACGATGCGAGAATGTTCCAGAAATCTGCCCACAACGGACTTCACACGGATATTTTCGGACAGCCCTTTGGCCCCGGGGCGCAACCCACAAATCCCGCGCACAACAAGGTCAATTTTTACGCCATCCTGGCTGGCTGCATAAAGCGCATCGATCACATCACTTTCGATCAGCGAATTCATCTTGGCCCATATCATTGCCGGCTTACCCGATTTGGCATTAACGGCCTCTGCCTTGATCCGGTCGATCAGGGTCTGCTTGAGCGTCAGTGGCGAAATGGACAGATTTTCAAGACCTTCGGGCTGCGCATAGCCGGACAGGTAGTTAAAGACCTTAGTCGCGTCGCGCCCCAGCTTCGCATCACAGGTGAAAAGGCTCAGGTCTGTATAAATCCGCGCTGTGATGGGGTGGTAATTGCCGGTCCCGAAATGGGTATAGGTGATCAGTTTATCGCCCTCGCGCCGGACGACGGTACTAATCTTGGCATGCGTCTTGTACTGCATGAACCCGTAGACCACATGAGCGCCAGCGCGTTCCAGTCTACGCGATTGTCGGATGTTCGCGGCCTCATCAAAGCGCGCCTTGAGCTCGACAAGTGCTGTGACAGATTTGCCGTCTTCCGCAGCCTCGCACAACGCCTCTACAATCGGAGATTTTTTGGACGTACGATAAAGTGTTTGCTTGATCGCCACGACATTGGGATCGCGCGCGGCTTGTCTGAGAAACCGCACCACCATATCGAAGGTCTCGTAAGGGTGATGCAGCAGCATGTCTTTTTGGCGGATTGCGGCAAACATATCGCCGTCATGGTCCTGCACCCGTTCCGGCACGCGGGGCGCAAACGGGGGCCACAGCAGATCAGGGCGGGCATCAAGCACCAGTTCGCCAAGGTCGGCAATGCCGATCAGGCCGTCCACCTCGATCACGGTTTCCTCGGTCACGTGTAACTCATCCATGATCAGGGATTTCAGCGCGGCAGGCGCACCGGCAGACAATTTCAGGCGCACAACCTCTCCCCGTCGCCGCCGTTTGAGTGCGGTTTCAAACTCGCGCACAAGATCTTCGGCTTCGTCTTCAAGCTCTAGATCACTGTCGCGCAGTACCTTGAAGGCACAGCTGCCCTTGACTTGATAGCCGGGGAAAAGGCGTGAGATATGCAAAAGCAACAGTTCTTCGAGGGGCAAGAACCGGTGGCCAGTGTCGGATGGAAGTGCGATGAAGCGGTCGATCTGGGCCGGGACGGGCAGGAGCGACCGCAATTGCCGCTTATCGCTGGGGCGCTCAAGCTGCAGCGCGAGTGCAAACCCTTCATTGGGCAAAAACGGAAACGGGTGGGCAGGATCGATCGCCAGCGGTGATAGGACCGGAAAAACCTGCTCGATAAATATATCTTCAAGATAGGCAATGTCGGCCTCGCTCAGGTCGGTGCGGTTCAGCAGTTGGATCTGCTCTGTCGCCATTTCCCGCTGCAAGACCACGAACACCGCTTGTTGCCGCGCCATTAGGGCGCGGGCATCCTGGTCGATGACCACCAATTGTTCTGCAGGGGTCAGTCCATCCAGGGCCGGGGTTGTGTTACCCTCAATCGCCAATTCCCGCAGACCGGCGACACGCACTGTATAGAATTCATCGAGGTTGGTGGCCGAAATCGACAGGAACCGCAGCCTTTCTAGAAGCGGGACGTTAGGGTTCTCCGCCTCTTCTAGGACACGCCAATTGAACTGCAACCAGCTTAGCTCCCGGTTCACAAAACGCGCAGGGCCGGTCAGATCAATGTCCAACGTCATCGGGGCCGGAGTGTCCCCTTTCAGGAAATTTGCTTTGGTCATGAGGCCTTATGTCCCGCATCTGTTGCGGTTTAATGACAAGTATTGCGGCGTCAGCCCTACTTGTCCAGCAGGTCGCGGGCCAGATCCCGGTTGATCTTGCGGCCCTGTGCCAGCCCGGCATGATCCAGCCGATCAACTATATCTTGCGCGGCAGCAAACGATCGTTCGATGCGCGGTATCAGATACCGGATCAGCGCCGGTTTTGGCATGATTTGCCGATCAGCAAAGAATTTCATCAAAAGCGCAGACAAAAGCGCATCATCGGGATCGTCGATGTGCACCACATTTGTCGCCTGCATTCGGCTGGCAAGGTCGGGCAAGGCAATGTTCCAGCGTGTGGGCGGCACTTGGGCCGTCATCAACAATGCACCGCCAGCATTTCGGACGTAGTTATGCAGATGAAACATCGCTTCTTCGCTGGCCTTTGGCAGATGCTCTATATCCTCAACAATAATTGTGTGCGCGCCGGTGCGAAAATCGGCGTCTAATGCGTTCGCTTGCAACAATTCCGCGTCCGACATATCGGCAAAGATACGCGCCAAATGGCTTTTCCCACACCCCTCCGGTCCGGTGATCACCAGCTTGCGCTCGGGCCAGGTGTCGGGTGCATTGAGAATCGCATAGGCTTGCGCGTTGGCCTGAGAGACAAAAAAATCATCTGAACCCAGCGCAACACCGGCTGGCCAGTCAAAAGAAAGCTGCTGGGCCATTTATTCGTCCCGGGACAGCCCACGATAGAGCAGGCTGCTTTTGTACTGTTCCAAAGCATATCGCGTGACGACCCCGATCACGGCGGCCACGGGGACGGCAACCAACATGCCTACAAAGCCAAATAGCGACCCAAAGACCGAGAGCGCAAACAACAGCCAGACAGGATGTAATCCAACCGACCCCCCGACAAGTTTCGGTGTTAGGATGTTACCTTCCAAAAACTGTCCCAAGGCGAAAATGACGGCGAAACCATCACCTATGCCACGAATTGGCTGCGGATCGGCATTGTCGCCGGCATTTTC
>JBCBGX010000183.1:0-4662 GCA_038526325.1 Pseudomonadota bacterium
TTAACTTACACTGTTGCCTGTATAGTGTTAGCCTCTGATCATCACCTCGACCCTGCCTAAAATCACTTAAAAATATGGATTTAGCGGAATATGCCAGCTCAGGTTGCGACAAGATGTCAATTTGCTTTGACATTCCGCGCCCCACACAGGACAATATTGTCAAAGCTGAATAATGGCGCCGCGCTGTTGCAGCCGAAGGACATGTTGATGCCCGACCAGCGAAGCATAAACGCCTCGACCCCCAAGAGGGCGCAAAGGCGGCACAACTCGCCATCGCATCCGACCGTTGACGGTGGGATCAGCAGTGATCTTGATGAGAACTTTTTGCAAAACCTCGAAGCGGCAGCACTGAGTGCGGACAGGGCTGAATGCAGACGGGTTGTCCAAGAAGCGTGCGCATCAGGGTTTAGCGCTGCCACAATCGTCGATCATTATCTTCCGGAAGTCTCTCGTAGATTGGGTGAGCAATGGTGCGCCGATAGTCTTGGGTTTGCAAATGTCACGATTGCGGTCTCTCGGTTGCAGTCGATCCTGCGTGAGCTTGGACTTGATTGGTCAGGTGATATCGTTGGAAACCCGCAAGCTCCGACCGTCATCGTGATCGTCCCCCAAGACGCTTACCATACGCTTGGGGCGATGATACTGGGCAGCCAACTTCGTCGCGCCGGCGTGTCCGTACGGATCAGTTTAGGCGAACGATTAGAAGAGCTTGCCTTAAGATTACAGCGCACTAAGTTCGAAGCTGTATTTATATCATCATCTTCTAGTGAAACGCTTGAAACGCTGGCCCGGATCGTTGATGTTGTGAGAACGTCGACGACTAACAGACCACCCATTGTGATTGGCGGTTCCGTCTTAGATGTCGAACAAGATGAAAATATTGCGGCATTAACAGGCGCGGACTATGCCACCAAAATTCCAAGCGAGGCTCTAGAGCTTTGCGGACTATCAAAGATACATCACAGCGAACCGCCAGAAACGCGCGGGAGCTAAAGGATGACGAAAAGCCCAGATCTGGTGCATCTCAGATGACGTCGCGTGGCACCAAATATTGGGACAGCGGGGCAATCCCATTAATAGCGCCTGAGATGCTTGGTGATATTATCACCGAGGTAGCCGATCTTGGTGTGGTGATCTCGGACAGTGGCACCGTACTTTCGGTACTGGTAAATGCAGAAAACTTCGCATTTGCCGTTCTCAAAAAAATGGAACAGTCCGACTTTCGATCAGCGCTCACAATTGAAAGTGTCTCAAAGTTTGACGCGCGTCTGGCAGAATTCTTAAATGGCGCAGACCACGTACCCTCGATTGAGCTGAATCATTCCGATGACACCGGACGCTGGGAATTTCCCGTACGCTACAGTTTTCATCGGATTGGCCCGGATGGCGTTGTGCTGCTTTTGGGGCGCGATTTGCGACCCGTCGCAGAAATGCAGCAACAGCTGGTCAAGGCACAACTGGCCCTTGAACGGGACTACGAAACGCAACGGGAATACGACACGCGCTTTCGCGTGTTGATGGAAAATACGGCTGAAGCGATCGTTTTTGTCGCGACCCAAACCGGCGAAATCAACGAAGCAAATCCCGCCGCTGGCGCGCTCCTTGGGCGCGACCGGGAACAGCTTATCGGAACGCAGTTTTCTCAGTGTTTTGAGGGGCGCAAACGTGGCGATCTTGTCGACCAGCTGGCAACGCTCGCCATGTCTGACCAGAAAGCAAAGTCGCAGACGCAATTACATGCCTCCGATCAAGCGGTCGACATTGTGCCGACGCTCTTCCGCGCTTCGGGTGAACGCATATTGCTATGCCGCATCTTGCCCGCAAACAAAGAAAGCGCCGCATCTGATGCGCTTTCCAACCATCTGCACGGTCTTTATGCGACCGGGCCAGAGGCGATGGTTTTTGCAAGCGCCAATGGTGAGGTGCTGTCAGCCAACGAAGCATTTCTGGACCTGATTGACGTAGCACATGACATCAACCTGCGCGGCCGGATCCTGTCCGACTATTTTCAGCGCGGCAGTATTGACCTGAAAGTCATGGTTGAAAATGCGGCCCGCACTGGTCGCATGCGGATCTATTCTACAAAGATCGCTGGTGAATATGGCAGCCCACGCGCGGTCGAAGTGTCCGTAACAAAGATCGAGGCAGGCGCGCATGATGTCTTTGCTTTTGTTCTGCGGGATTTGAACCATGCCGATGCCAGCCGAGCTGCAACCAGCCCCAAGAGCGAAGACAGCATGCGCTCTGTGGTAGAGCTGGTTGGAAGCGCCACCTTGAAAGATATCGTCGCAGAGACGACCAATGTCGTGGAAAAGATGTGCATCGAGACAGCAGTGGAGCTGACGATGAACAATCGCGTCGCTGCGGCCGAGATGCTGGGGCTTTCCCGACAATCGCTCTACGTCAAGCTGCGCAAGTTCGATCTTTTGAGCCGGGACAGCGACGACGAAGGTTAGTGGTTGCTGTGATGAACCTGTGATGCATCGTCTGGGCGGGCCTCAACATGGAACACAATGTCAATCTCACCCGCTTTGGCAAAGACCAGCGTTGCTTGAAATGCCTCGCCCGCTTCAAACGCCATAGGGTGCGCGATCACCGGATCCCCCAGCGGATATCCATGAGCGGAAAGTTGGCCAGGCAGCATCGCTATCACGACGCCGCATGTGGTTTTCATCTGCTAAACTTTAACCCATCCGTCCAAAGATATGACAGGCCGACATGAAAGGATCACTGCGCGCTCATGACGCGACAATGATCCCTCATGCCTTCTATTTTGAAGCCTACTGCGTGGCGGTAAAGCAATCTGTCTTAACCTGAACACATATCTGGCTGGCCGCATCTCGAGACATCGGTCCGACAGTCACCATCGTCAGCCCACCTGACTGCTGGAAACCGGGCGTCAACCCGCCAAGCGCGGCGCCATTCTGTGATGCCAGGGTTTGCCAGTGTTCCCGGGCACGGTCGGTAGAGCTAAACGACCCAAGCACTGCAATATGCCGACCACTGCTTTGTGGGGTTGTTGCCGCAATTTGATCTGCGCCAGCAATCGCCTGTTCGACAATCGCATTATTGGTAATCAGGTCAGAATTCCGCGTGCGCGTCGACGGAATATTCACCTGTGTGCTTAGTGATGGGTTGTTGACCTGCAGCGACTGCACCCGATCACGCAGTTGGGCTGTGACCCGGCGCGCATCCATGCGGTTGTTCACAATACGCGGCGTGATAAGCACCAATAGCTCTGTCTGATCACGTCCACGGGACGTATTGCCAAACAAGTTCCCTGCCACTGGCAAGTCCTTCAGGATGGGAATACCGCTATTGCTGCCTGTACGGCGATCGGAAAACAGGCCACCCAGAACAACGGTTTCACCACTGTCCACAGCAATTGAGCTGTTGATCAAGCGCTGTGAGATAACAGGATTACCGGTCGCTGGATCAGTCTCACCCACCAGGCTGACCTCTTGCCCGATATTCAACAAAACCGAGCCCGAGGAATTGATCCGTGGCGTGACTTCGAAGATTACACCCGTATCACGATATTCGACTGTCGACACAAAAACCTGATCGTCAGCGCTTGACGCATCCTGTGCTGTGCGCACAGCCGTCGGAACCTGATCGCCAACAACCAGTCGCGCCGATTCATTGTTCACAATCATCAGATTGGGTGATGAGATGACGTTGATCGACGTTACCGTGTCCAACGCATCAATGACCGCGTTGGCCGGATTACCGCCAAGTGAAACTGCAAAGCCCGGGGCAGAAGGTGCGATATTGAAGCTTTCGCCGCTCGTCAGGCCAAACGACCCGCCACCTTCCTCAAGGAAATACTGAACACCATACCGGAGGTCTTCGTTCAACGAGACCTCAACAATTGTTGCTTCAACCAGCACCTGACGCTGCGGAACGTCCAAGCGATGCAGAATACCCAGAACGCGCTGATATTCTTCAGGTGTCGCATGGATCAACAGCGTATTGGTGGCTTCGCTGGCCACGATGCGGGTGGCGTTCAGCGTGCCCTGATTGTTGAAACCACTAAAGATTTCCGCATTAGGCGTTCCATCGGCACTGGCTTGCATCACTTGCTCGGCCTCGGGCGAGGTCTCGACGGCCACGCCAAGAATTTGCGCAAGCGTCGGCGCAATAACACCGGCTCGTGCATACTTCATGTCGTATGAATATACCTGAGCATCATTCGCACCATCACGGGTCAACCGGTTGATCCAGACTGACACATTCTCCAAAGCGCGCGGTGTCTTGGCTACGGCAAGGATTGAGTTGTTTTCAGGGATCACCTCAAACACAACAAGTGGCTGAAAGCCCTCGTCGGTTTCAACAACGCGCTCCAGCCCGTTCACGATAGACTGTGCAGACCGCCCGTTGATTGGGAAAATCCCGACAGACCGGTTGGCCAACCAATCCACGTCAAAACTATCGATGGTTTCTGCCCATGATTGCTGATCAACGGACGTACCCGCCAGGACCAGAATATTACGCTGTGCGTCAATTCCAACGATACCTTCTCCGGCAAACGGCTGCAGGATGGCTGCCATCTCTTGCGCACCGATATTGCGCAGCGGTACCACCCGCAACGTATAGCCCGGCAGCACATCGCGGGCCGTCGTTGGTGCAATCGACAATTCCGCCGACAAAGGCGAAATTGCG
>JBCBGX010000184.1:0-4619 GCA_038526325.1 Pseudomonadota bacterium
GTGGGTTCCCGCGCCTTATCCGTGCGCGCGGCGGGGCATATACGTTTTTGCCCAGCATCGCCGGGATCCGGTACTTGTCCGAACTGACCGGTTAAGCAAGCTCCAGCAAGGCATCATTGATCCGTGTGAGCATGGGTGATTTCCCGGCGGTCTCCACCACCACTTGGGCTTTTGTCAGGTATTCGCGTGCGAGGTCTTTTTTCTTTTTGGACTTATAGAGCAGGCCCAAAATCATGTCACAGCGCGCAATGTAATGGCCTTGTGGGTCAAATTGCGGATTTTGCCGAATGCTGTCCAACATGGTCATGAGGCGTTTTTCACCAAATAGCATAACCGACAGGATCGGGCGGAAATTTTTGATGAACACCTGGATTGAGGCACCACCTTCGCCTGTCAGGATAGCCAAATAAAGTTCGCACAGAAACAACCGCGCCCAATCGGCGGCAACGCTGGTCCCTTCAACGCTGCGTCGCTCAATCGCGGTTTCGATCTGTTTGATACCTTCGGCTATTCGCCCCTCCATCGCCAAAGCGACACCCAGCATGGTGGCGGGTCCAAACGTGAAAAGCGTCCAGCCTTTGGCTTCGCAGAATTTGATATGCTGCCGGACGACAGTCATGGCGCCTGGTTTTTCAAGGGGTACCATCGCACCCACTCGCGCTGCTTCGGCGATGGCCCATTCAAATCGGACTTCCGCAGCCTCTCTGGCTTCCTCTGCCATTTGTAGCGCCAGCGTGTGGTTGTCGGTGACCATGGCAATCAGCGCTTTCATCGCTTTGCCGTACCCCAAGGCGCGGGGATTATTGTTTTCAGTGCCCAAGGTGATCATTTGCTCTGCCGTGGCATGCGCGCGCGCAACACGCCCACGCGTCAACTCGTTCCAACCCAGTGTCGCAAGGAAGAAATTCTGAATGTAGGCGTCGTCGACTTTGGCGAGATAGGTTTCGACCTGTTCAACCTTGGCCGCAAATTCCGCATTGCTGATGGGTGCATGGTATATTGAAACGGATAATGCACTCACCAAAGCATAGACCTGAGACGCCGGATCATTCAGCCGGTCCGCCATCGCGGATAGGTCTTGTTGGATCCAATAGGCCTCACGATATTTTCCGTGACAAACAAGGCAGGAAATATAGTGGTGCAGAAACAAGGCATGATGTTTGTTGTCGCCAACCTGTGCCAGTATGGGGCGGACGGTGTCAGCTAGATCGATAATCTCCCGAACCCGTAGCGAGATGTTAGAGCACAGGGCAAAACTGGCCAGAAAATCCGCAAACTCTTCTTTCGTGGCGCAATCAGGATCGTCTTGATACATCTTCAACGCAGCAGTGAAATAGGTGTGTGCTTCGTCCAACGAATAGACACCAAGGCTTTTGTCACCGGCCATTTTGCTAAAGCGGAACGCCTGATCCGTGCGGTCTGTCTGACCATAGTGAAAGGCCAAGGTTTCGGCGGCCTCTTGCAGACGGTTGGCAGCACGTCTGGCCAATGCGTCAGCGATAGAGAGATGGGTCGCAGAACGGCGTGACGACACCAGACTTTCATAGACGCATTGTCGCAACAAAGCGTGTTTGAACGCGTAATCGGAAGAATTCGTTTCGCGATACAGTACATCCTGGGCAATCAAGCGGTCCAAAACCCTATTGATGTTGCCTGCGCCGTCGACAAGTTCTGCCAGCAGCCCGGGGCTAAACCGCCGTCCGACAACCGATGCAACCTGCAAAAGCTGACGGTCTTCGGGTTGTAATTGTTCGAGACGGGCAGTCAAAAGGCTGCGCATTGTGATGGGCAGCCCATCGGTCGCAAATTCGGCGTCAAAATAGGCCATACCTGCATCAATCCGTAAGGTGCCTTCCTCTAGCAAAAAGCTAAGGATTTCCTCTCCAAAGAGTGGATTGCCGCCAGCAAGATCATTCAGCCTTTCGGTCAGTCCCGAAGGCAGACTGTCCACACCCAAACGGCTTTGTGCTAGCGTGGCTATATCAGCAGCTTGCAGAGGGGGCAGGGCGATCTGTGTAACTGCAGGGTGGTCCAACCAAAATGGCAGGTATTCGGGGCGGCGCGTTTGGATGATTAGCAGGTTCTTTGACGTACCGCGTTTGATCAACTCTTGCAAAAAAGCTTCGGATGCTGTGTCGATCCAGTGACCATCTTCGATCAGCAGGATAACCTGTTGGTCAACTGCTCTGGTCATCAAAAGCCGATGTAGCATTTCGCGGGTTCGCAAACCGATCAAAACCCCATCCAGACCATCGATGACCCCGGATGCAGGCTGAAGCCCTAGAAGATTCAGCAAAAGCGCTAGGTCTTCGTCAGAATGACAGCCCCACTTTTTCAACCCTCGCGACAGCTTGTCAGAGACCTTGGCAGGCGGATCGTTTTCATCAATCTGAAAGGCTTTTCGAACGATTTCGATGATTGGTAAGTAGGGGACCTGCTGACGATCAGAGAAGCAAGACCCTTTCAGGATCCTGACGCCATCGCCTTCGATGCGGCGAAGAAACTCAAACACAAGTCGGGTCTTTCCAAGGCCGGGTTCGGCCACAACGTCCAGCACCGATATTCCTTGCACGCTGCGCACCAATGCATCTGACATCCGAGCAAGCTCAGCTTCGCGACCGATGTAATTGCTAAGGCCTTTGGCGATAGACGCATCAAAGCGGCTCGCTTGATCATGAACCGCGTTAATCCGCCAAATCTTTTTCTTTCCTCTCAGGCCTTTGATCTTGTGATCGCCAAAGAAGCCGAGATCACTGACCCATGCGATCAGCTGCTTGGTTGTGTCACAGATCAATGTCGCGCCGGGCGGTGCGAGCGCTTCAATGCGGGAGGCCAGATTGACTGTATTGCCGACCGCCGTTGTCGGCCCATTGTCGCTTTGCACAGCGGCCATAATGACAGTGCCAGAGCTTATCCCCACCCGCATAACAGGGCGTACGCCAAATTCTGCGTGGATTTTGTCGCTTGCCGCTTCGAAGGCTTCGTGGATCTCCATCCCGGCGCGGGCCGCCTGCAAAGCGGGGTCTTCCATGGCATCAGGGATGCCAAACAGCGCCATGATACTGTCGCCGGCAAAGTCGCGCACCGTGCCGCCATAATCTGTCACAACTCTTGAAAGCGTGTCGTAGACAAGCCGCACAAAGGCGACGCTTTGCTCTTCTTCCAATCGGGCGACGGTTTCGGTGTAGCCCACCATATCTGCAAACAGGATCGAGACCTGGCGCCGCTGCACCAGATCGTCCATCGGTTTTTCAGATAAGTCTCTTGCGTCAACCATTCCCGGTTCAACATGTATATCAGCACGGGCCACACTTCCACCATTGCTGATGTGCTTGCCGTCAGGACAGATTGGCTTATGCCGTAAAGGCGAGCTTTAGCCCCGGGCGCGGCCATCTGGTCTTGTAGATCTTACCGGTGCTGGACGCCGTAATCCAGAAATCGCGCATATCCGTTCCACCAAAGCACATGTTGGTGGTGAACAGATCCGGGATTGCGACATGCTCTGTCGTGCCATCTAGGTTGAAAACGGTGATGCCGCCATTGAAGATCGTGCCAACACAGACACGTCCGTCGGCTTCGACCTTTAGACTGTCCAGCCACTGATAGCCTGGAAGGGTCTGGACCACATTACCGGGCATTCCAGGTATGGGACCCGGTTCAATCTGGCCGGGCCCGGTGATTTTCATCGCCCACAACCGGCCATAGACCGTGTCAGACACGTAGACGGTTGTGCCATCCGGCGACAGGCCAACCCCGTTCGGCATTGGGATGGTCGCGGCCTTGATCAGCGTTTTTCCGTCAATTGTCGCATAGTACAGACCGCCATAGCGCGTGCTTTCGGCGTCTTGAATCCCGGTATCCGTGAACCAGAACCCACCCTCTTTATCAAAGACGATGTCATCGGGCGCGATAAGGCGTTTGCCCTCAAAATTGTCATAAAGCTGGGTGACCTCCCCAGTCTTAAGATCGACCCGATGCACATAGCCGCCCATGTAATGCGGGCGGTCTGGCGATGGAACGGTGACGTTGTCATCGCCATGGCTGACAAAGGTGTAAACACCACCATTGTTGCAGACATAAGCCGCGCCATCGGGCCCAATCGCCACCCCGTTTGGGCCGCCGGGGATATGGGCCACCGTGTTGAGTGTGCCATCTGCTCGGAGGCTCAGCAGCGTCTGCGCTTTGATGTCCACAAACAAAACGGACCCGTCATCCATCGCAACGGGGCCTTCTGGAAAACCCAGCCCGCTGCAGACTTCGGTAAGCTCAAGTGACATGGATCCCTCCTGATCTGCTGAAATCTTGGCCACTATAGATCCCACAATTTCCGAAACCTAGCGGAGTTAGTGATCGTTTTGTGGCAAACCATCTGCGATGTCGTAGTAGTCACCCTTTTCGGCCACGAATATGTGCTGTGCCAAGCTGGTTTGCGTCGGCGTGTCAAACACTCCCATGGCTATCGCGGTCCAATCGCGATGCACCGGGTCCCAAAACAGCGTTGATCCGCAGGTTTTGCAGAACCCTCGCCGCACCTTTTCAGAGGAATGATACCAAGTCACGTGGTCTTCACCGGTGACCGATACAGCGCTGCGTGGCAGGTCGACTGAGGCCTCAAAATG
>JBCBGX010000185.1:0-4541 GCA_038526325.1 Pseudomonadota bacterium
CCCACGGGCAGCCATGTGGGTGTAGCCCAGCGCATGAAATTGCTCTGTCGGTATTTTCTCAACCGGGCTTTTGCAACCTGGAACATCAACTCTGTCCGCCTACGCGAGGATCTCGTCGCCAAGCTGTTGCGCGAAGAGGCACCAGACGTGCTGTGCCTGCAGGAATGCAAAAGCCCGGTTGAGAAAATACCGACAGAGCAATTTCATGCGCTGGGCTACACCCACATGGCTGCCCGTGGGCAGAAAGGGTATAACGGTGTCGCGATCCTCTCCAAGATCCCGTTGGAAGAGGCGGGGGCCGAGGATTATGCGGGTTTAGGCCACGCCCGACACATTGCGGCCCGACTGGAAAATGGGGTGACGATCCATAACCATTATGTGCCCGCAGGCGGGGATGTTCCGGACCGTGTCGTGAACGAGAAATTTGGCCAGAAGCTGGATTATCTGACGGATATGCGCGATGCCTTTCAGGCCGCAAAACCTCAGAAATCTATCCTGGTGGGTGATCTAAATATCGCGCCGCGCGAAGACGATGTCTGGAGCCACAAGCAGCTATTGAAAGTGGTTAGCCACACGCCGATTGAGGTGGAGCATTTTGGGCAGGTGATGGAGGCTGGCGGTTGGTCCGACGTTACCCGCAATGATATTCCCGAAGGCTTGCTATATAGCTGGTGGTCTTATCGCGCCCGCGACTGGGACGCCGCCGACAAAGGCCGCAGGCTTGATCATATCTGGGCGACACCTGACATCAAAAATGCTGCCCATTCCAGCCGGATCCTGCGGGATGCACGTGGCTGGGAAAAGCCCAGCGATCACGCGCCAGTCTTTGCCACCTTTGATCTTTAGGGGGTGCGCATGCCCGACACAATGGAAGCATTGGTCCAGTTGCACGACGGCTATGCGGAAACGCAAACCGGCCCCGACATTGCCAATCTGTCACCCTTTCTGGAACTAAGAAATGTACCTGTCCCAAACCCGGCAGAGGGTCAGGCTCTGATCAAAGTGCATCTGGCGGCGGTGAACCCTTCCGACATCCACTTTATCAAGGGTGAATATGGACAGCCGCGTATCAAGGGTGTGCCCGCCGGGTTTGAGGCTGTGGGCGAGGTGGTCGCGGGCGACACGCCTCTTGTCGGGCAGCGCGTCAGCTTCTTTGCCACGGCCTCGGGCACTTGGGCGGAATATGCGCTGACAGATGCCGCCAGGTTGGTGCCCTGTCGACCGGATCTGTCAGAGCCTGACGCCGCCGGACAACTGGTTAATCCGTTAACCGCCATCGCCATGTTTGATCTGGTCAAGGACAGTGGTGCAGACAGTTTTGTGCTGAACGCGGCCGGGTCACAGCTGGGCAAGCTGTTGATCGCGCTGGGCCGGGATCATGGGATCAAACCCATCGCGATTGTGCGGCGCAGCGCGCAGGCCGAAACTTTGAAAGCCCTTGGCGCAGCCGAAGTGATTGTGACAGGCGAGCCAGATCCGCTTGGCCAGGCGGAACAGATCTTTCAAACCCTCAAACCGCGCGTGCTGTTGGACGCTGTGGGTGACCAGTTCACCTCGGATGTGTTTTTTGCGATGCCGTCCCACGCGCGCTGGGTGAACTATGGCAAGCTTTCTACCGAGGCACCGGCGCTGACCCAGCTTGGTCAGATGATCTTTCGCGGCAAGGTCATCGAAGGGTTCTGGCTGACCCGCTGGATGAAAGAGGTTGATCCCGCGCGCATCCCCGCCGCCTTTGCTGAAATACAAGAGCGGTTCGTCACGGGCCGCTGGACAACCGATGTGGCTGGCATCGTGCCATTGTCAGAAGCAATGCAGGCCCTACCAAGCGTTCTTGCTACACCAGACGGGAAAGCCTTTATCGACCCAAGGAGCTAAAGCATTTCGATTGATACTTGCATTACAATTCGCTGCCTATTCCTACCGGTCGAAGGCGATTTATGCTGCGTGATGTCTCAAGTTAAAATCGAAACGCTATAATCAATGCGCGCGCTCTGAATAGTCGCGATAGTCCTCCAGAAGATGCTCCAGATCGGCCAGTTCGACCTGAAGATCATGGAAGATTTCATACTTTTGGTCTTCGGTCAGTTCCCCGCCATCCACCAATGTCTGTTGGTTGACCTTGATCACCTCCCACCGTTCCAGAAGAATATCCAGGTCAGTCCGAATGACATCATTTGGGGCGGCTGACAGACCAGCCTCTGGCATGCCATATCGCAAGGCTGTCAGGGATGTCTCAAATATCTGCATGGTTGCGGCCAGATCCTCTTTGGCAGTATCGGCATGATACCCTGTCCAGACCTCACACGCATCCTTGGCCATTCTTTGCGTCAGCATCAGTTGTCTGCCCGCAATCTCGATCATCATCGCATCCGCGGACGTCATCTCGTAGGGATGCGAATACCGACCGACAATGTCCGACGACAGGACCGTGGCCAGTTCCAACAGCTTGAGGTTATGATCGTCAATGATATGTGCACTTTCGACGTCCGAGCCGTTGGCGATGACCTTGTCGACGGCACCGTGGATCGCGCTCCACTCAGCCAGCACATGATCAAGGTCGCGCACGATCCGTGCATCTTCTTCCGGCCCCAAAATATGCAAACCCTCATCGCCGTCCCGCAGAGCGGCAACATAGCGGTCAAAGTCTGCCGTTGCCTGGACAAGGACGTCATGCGCCTCCTCGACATCGACACCCGAAGTCGCAGCACAGGATGAGGCAGCGACCTGTTGGGTTAATGTGCGCAGCTTTCCCGCCAGCAGAATGCGATCTGCACCATCCGATTCAATTTCAAAATTGATATTTTCGGGCTCTGCTTCGTCCAGCGTCGTTTGCCCGTAAACGACAAGGGTATGACACACAAGAATGGTCGCCGTAGCGATACCCTTTACAACAGAATTTAACACAACCAACACAGCACCCTTTTAACCACAACGACGCCCTTACTCACGACGATACCATAATTGGCCGATCTGCGTGAAGACAACACAGATCTTCGCTCGCCCTGAGAATCAGCTGTTTTGTGCTACTGCCTCCAACAGATCACCTGGCTGACACTTTAAGACGGCACAAATTTTCGCAAGTGTCTCAAATCTTATGCCTTTCACTTTGCCCGATTTCAGCAGGCTGAGATTTTGCTCAGTGATTCCGATGCGCTGTGCTAAATCCCGCGATTTCATTTTCCGTAGTGCCAGCATCACATCCAGCCGGACAACAATTTCCAACTCTGTCATACGAATGACCGGTTTTCTGCTGCCGCTGCCGAGGCTTCGCGCATTGCCCAGCCGATCACAAGTATCAGACCACCTGATAGGGCGATAAAGATCATCTCGCTATTCACGGCAATCGCGATGCTCCGTTGGCCGGGGGGATTCGTGATCGTTAGCAAAAGTACCTGAATCGGTCGCAACAGGAATGTTGCCAAAGCCAAGGCCAGAAATCCCTGACCGATCCGCTGGATAAGTAAGGCGGACCCATCTGTCAGCACCTCGCCCTTTTTGTATGCGGCGAAGAGTTTGCGCATCGCATTCAACGTAAAGACGAGGATCAGTGGATTGATTAGACCAAGTGATAGCGCTGCGACGATTTGAATGCGGGTGGTGTCTTCTGACAGCTGATCCTTGACGCTCCAGGTCTCTAGCAACGATGTAACCGAGATCGGGGTGACGAGACCAGCGAGTATGGCCATCGGCTAAACCACCATCGCCACACTCGTCAACATGTTCAGAATTCGAGCCCATTTCGACACTTTATGTAGTCTTGACATGAATCACCTTTTTGTTTCTAAAAATTACTGTAAAACATTAAAAAATATCTGTCAAAGGAGATTTATATGAAAATATGGCTTCTCTGTGCATGTCTCGCATCAGGCTGCACCGCTCTTGTGCCAACCACGGCCATGCGGCTGAATGGACTATCCCCGACTACGGCAGATCCGGCTGACATTGCGGTCGATCTGAAATTTCCTGACGGGATCGATGTTAGCCCGGGGTCGGCACGGTTGAGCTTTTCGACAATGCGCATCGACACAGATGAAACTGCTGCCGGCGATTTCGCACTGCAACGCGATGGCACCGTCTTTCGTGTGGCGCCAGCTGATTTTTCTGCGCTGCGTGCGCTGCAGGCGACGGCTCGTCAATGGAGCGACGAAAGCCCCGCCAAAACGAATGGGTCACTGTCGATCAGTCTGTCCCCTTGCCGGGTCGGCACAGGCCCTGCCGCGGATGCGTCGGTGAGCGTTGCAATTCAGTTGGAACAAGGCGGCGCATTCTTACCCTTGGTGCGCGACGGCCCCTTGTCTGCCGTTACGTCAGAGGCGCAATTGCGGGATATGCCCGATTGTACCTGACCGAAATGTTGAAAAAACGGTAAGGCCTTGCTACCTTCCCTGCACGCCCGGCGTCGGGGTTTTGACGATGCGTTTTAAGGAGGACAATGAACTGTCTCTTAACTCAACGGTTGCGCATGCAGCCAATACTGGGGCGAAAGCGATGAAAGCCCCGCAAACCGCGAACAGCGGCCAAAAGGCTTTCGCTGGTCGCGG
>JBCBGX010000186.1:0-4514 GCA_038526325.1 Pseudomonadota bacterium
GGGAACCAAAACGCGTCCGATTGCGGCAGAGCCCGTTTCCATCCCAGAGATGCGCCCAAACATCTCGCTCGAAACGGTCAACTTACCTGTCAAAACGCGACTGAGTCGTGCTTTGAAAGCTAAGTTTTCTTAGGGAATTGTGTGTATCTGCGCCGCCGTCGATTGAACTCGAACCGCCCATTTAGTGCGGATTCGGCGGAAGTTCAAGGCCCCGACAGAAAATCAAGTCATTTTTGCAACTGCCGTTCGCTGTCCTTAATTTTAACTTACGCGCCGGAAAGGTGCCAGGCTGACGTACCACCACTGCAGTAAGGAGAGTGGTATGAAAAGGCTCATTGGTTTGTGGGGCGCACTGGTCCTCATTTACATTGCATTTCTGGGGTGGCATTTGCCGCGCAGCGCACCGCTCAGCGCATCGGAGGTCACAGCATATATCGCCGAACTTCCCAATCGTGCCGGGCCAAACGATGCAGAAAATGACGGCTTTGTCCGGTTTTTGGCAGAGGATGACGGAGCGCCCTTCTTCATGCTCAACCTGATCGCGTACAGGGATGAGGTGGCCTACCCAGCCGGCTTCCCAAGCCCCGCCCCAACGGTTGCAGCCGCCAACGAGGCCTATGGCATGGCGGTCGTAAAAGCACAGTTGCGACGCGGGAGTTATCCCGCCTTCATGTTTGATCCACGCGGTCTGTTGCTGAACAGCTATGACCCGGAGGTCGGCGAATTCGATCAAGCGGTCTTGGCGCGGTACCGCAGCCGCCGCGACTTTGCCGAAATGATGACCAGTCCGGAATTCAAAGCGGCGGAGACACACAAATGGGCATCTGTCGAGCGGACTCTCGTGGTGCCAGTTTCGCATCTCGCAATCGTCACCCCTGGGGTTGTCGTGCCTGGGCTGCTCGCCCTGGTCGGTCTGGGCGTTACGGCAGTTTTAGGGTGGCGAAGACGTGACAGGGTGATGACCCACTCATCCTGACATGGGAAGGGCGGGTCGCATGACGCGACCCGCCCTTTTTTTGTTTTTAGGCGACCCACTTTCGGCGGCACGTCTCCTTTGACGGCGTTTCTTGCAATAATTGGGCGAAGTGTTCCATTCTGCCGAAAGACCGTTGGCGGCAGCGCGCCACCCCCAAATGCATGCGGTTTGGTTGAAAGAGACCAGGATCTGAACGTAGTCTGTCTTGAACCCACCTGTTTGAGGCACAAGTCATGACCGAACAGACCATGGCAGCAGGATTTGCAGCATCATTTGCGAATTACGCCGCTGACCATGGTGCCAACCGTGACAGCCTCCTGGCAGACAGCGGCCTGACTGAGGATGATCTGTCTGATCAAGACAATCGGATTCCTGTGGCGTCATATCAGGCGCTGATAGGTGCCGCGATTATGCAAACCGGCGATACAGCGATGCTGCTTCGGCACACGCTAGAGTCGCGGTTAGAAACCATTTCAGTTGTCGGACAGATTGTTCATACGTCCGCGTCACTCGGCCACTCAATCGCGCAATTGAACCGCTACCTGCACCTCATGGCTGACGTAAACCTGCCAGCTGGGGTTGATCGGTTTGAATTACAGCACACGGACGCTGGCCTATGGATCGTTGATCATCTGATCGTACCGCAAGAGGAGTATCTGCGGATTGAGTCATCGTTCGCGCGTTTCATCAGTGAATTCCGCCGGTCCTTTCCAGGCGCAACTTTTGAGATTGGGATGGAGGTCACCTATCCGCCCCCGCCACACGCAGACCAATATCCAGATCTGTTCCGTGTACCCGTTCAGTTCAACGCCGACCGAAATGCGCTTCAGCTTGATCCGGTCTGGGACAGTCCAGAGACACAATTCGAGCCCGGCAATGCATACGCCTTCGGCATCTTCACGCGTCATGCGGATGAGATGCTTGCGAAACTGCAGGCCGATACATCGATCCGCGCACAAATCGAAGCACAGATTTTGCCTAAGTTGCACGAAGGCTCGATCTCGATGGATAAAGTCTCCAAAGACCTCGCGATGAGCCGCCAGACCTTGTATCGGCGCTTGAAGGACGAAAGCATCACCTTTGCTGAGATCCACGACGACCTACGCCAACGCATGGCGTTGGAGTACCTGGCCGGTCAAAAGGTCACGGTGAACGAAACGGCTTACCTGCTGGGATTCTCGGAATCCTCTTCGTTCGTGCGCGCATTTAAGCGATGGACCGGGCTGAGCCCCACTGCCTACCTCAATCAGGCAGCCTGACGCCACTCTGTTACCAACTGTCAATTCCTTGATGCCTGCGGTCATGCACTGACCGCGCCAGGTTGGCTATCCGCTTTCTCGAAACTGCAACGAGAAAGGTCAGACGATGAAACCGCAGCTTACGCTTGCCGCCACTGGTTTTGCCCTGTTGGCGGCTTGCGCCGATAGCGGCGCGAACTACAAACCGATCCTCGATGGCACGCCGACCAAGGCATACCAGGCGGATCTGGCGGCCTGTCAGGCGCTCGCCCGCAACCAAAACCAATTCGACCAAGACACACTAGCTGCGACCGCATTGGGCGCTGGCGTCGGTGCGATACTGGGTGAAGCTGACAGCAACGACGCCTTGGGCGGCGCTGTCGCGGGTGCACTGGCAGGCGGTGTATCAAGCGCTGTTGACGTCAGCGCGCGGCGCGAGTCCATCGTCATCGAATGCTTGCGCGGTCGTTGCCACCGGTCGTGGGGTGAGGGGGCGTTATGACAAACATCCTTCGCCTGCGCGCCAGACGTTTTCACGCCCTTCACGCTTTGCTGACAGGCGAAGCCGGATTGAAGCCGCTCTATACCGCCGCCATTCCTGATCACCTGTCCCGCGACCTGGGCGTGCCAGAGCGGATCCCAAAGGAGCGGCCCGTCACCCAGCTGGGTATTTTCGTTCATTCAAACCAACTGTAGCTCTCGACTGAAAGACTATGCCATGAAACGTGTCTTCATCGCCAGAGCAACCGGCTACCTTGGACGCTATCTTTGCGCAGAATTCCAGGCGCGCGGGTGGTATGTGATCGCCCTTGTCCGCAAGGCCAGAAGAACCGCACCCATCGCTGCCGACCAGCTTGTCGAAGCACAAGCGACAGACCCCAAAAGCCTGAAAGAGGTCATGACCGCTGTTGATCTGGTTGTGTCCTCCCTTGGTAGCACTCGGCAGGCGGATGGGCTGGGCTATTGGGACGTGGATTACCAAGCCAACGGCCCTCGACATGGTCGGCAAACCGCACGGAACGCACCACTTGAAAGCTCACTTTGAAAACAGTCTTGCCACCACATCATCGGCAAGCATCCATCACATTCATTCGGAAAGGAAAAAATTATGACTATACAACGTATTGGAGGCCTTGCCGCCCTGACCTGTGCGGCGACTTACATGTTTGGCTTTGTCCTTCTGGTCACTCTAATGGCGGAAGCAGGCTTTGGTTCAAACGCAATCGATCCTGCCACGGTGGTGCGTTTCACACTGGAAAACCAAGGTCTCATGATCATGTGGAACACGGTAATTTACGTTTTGAATGCACTTGCACTTGCTGTGCTGGTGGTCGCGCTCGCAAGCCGCCTAAAGGCCACGTCTCCGGACTGGGGCACAATGACGCTTGCTTTTGGTCTGATCTGGACAACGCTTGTTCTGGGCGCGGGAATGGTCGGCAACGTGACCACAGAACGAGTGACTGCCTTGGCCCCGTCAGATTTTGATGCGGCTGTCCAGACTTGGCAAACCCTGCACGCAGTCGAACTTGGACTTGGCGGCGGGAACGAGATCGCCGGTGGTGTTTGGATCCTGTGCATCAGCCTGGCCGGTCTTTTGCACCGGGCATTTGGAAAAATCGTTGTTGGGCTCGGTTTGCTCACCGGTCTTGGCGGTTTGCTCACGATATTGCCACCTTTGGGCGATGTTGCAGGCGCCGTCTTTGGTCTTGGTGCGATTGCTTGGTTCATCGCTGTTGGCTTTGCGCTTCTCTCGAAGCGTGATGCCGCCGCGGTTCATGTTCCCGTTTGATCTTCATTGGACATGGGGAGCCGTCCAATGACACATCCGCAAAGCCTGCAAGCATTGATCGAAGCCGAATGCGAAAAGGGACACACTCATGGGGTGATCTTGCGGGTCGCCTCAGGTGACGGTCGGTTGGATTTCAAAGGTAGCGCAGGCAATGCCACCCCAGACACCCGGTTCCCCATCGCAAGCATCACCAAGATGTTCACGGCAGCCCTGATCCTACAATTTGTCGACGCGGGGCGTATTTGTCTGGATCAAACCGTACAGAGCGTCTTAACCGACGTGGATTTATCGGGACTTCGTGTGGTGAAAGGGGTGGACCATGGACCAGCCTTGACCGTTCAACATCTCCTGCACCAGACCTCCGGCCTTGCTGACTATTATGAAGGTGATCTGGCGGCGGATCTGAAAGGCAACAAAGACCGCAGTTACAATCTGAACGATGTCTTGCACATGACAAAGGCACTATCACCGCAAGCCGCGCCGGCAAGTGGGAAGTCGATTACTCCGACAC
>JBCBGX010000187.1:0-4434 GCA_038526325.1 Pseudomonadota bacterium
GGAACTATAGGCCAGCGGCAAACCAGCGGTCTCAAGCAGCCATGATGCAATCTGATCTGCAGTCAATGTGCCAGCAATCACATCGGACACATCGATTTGGCGAGTGGGATGGGCCGCCGCGTGTCGGTTCACTTGGTCCCGCGTCGCGATGGAACAAGACCCAGAGAGCGCGACGGCTTTGCCGGTTTGACCCGACCAAGCAGGCTGCGCGACGGAACAGCCAAAGTTTGCTGGCAGCCCCAAAGCAACCCCAGACCCACCGGTGACCAACGGCAATCCCCTGGCCGCTTCGCCAATAACGAACAAGTCTTCATCGCGGATGGCGTCAACAACGATGTGGCGACGCCCGGCGGCCTGTTCTGTCTCCAACGCCTGTCTGACCGCGTCAGCCCCAGCAAAAACATGAGGCGCGGCAACGTGACCTACAGAGTATTTCGTTTGCGGCGCCAACCATCGACGAATATCGGCATCTGTCATTGGAGTGAGCGGGTGATTTTGCATCCCTGACTCATTCAAAAGTGAGTCTTTCACAAACAGATGCCCCTGGTAAACGGAACGCCCAGTTGTCGGGAATGCCGGACACACGATGACCTTCGGTGCGTTCAGTGCCTCTGCTAGGGCATCAGCCACAGGGCCAATGTTTCCCTCAACAGTAGAGTCAAAGGTAGAGCAATATTTGAAAAAGAACTGCTCGCACCCCTGCCGCTGTAGCCACTTGAGCGCCTCTAGCGATTGCGCCACGGCCTGCTCCACGGGAATCGATCGTGACTTCAGCGCGACGACGCCAGCTTGGACATCCGGATCCGCGTCACCTGTTGGCGTGCCCGTATACTGCATGGTGCGCATACCGCCTTTGGCCAAAGTGTTCGCCAGGTCGCTGGACCCCGTAAAATCATCTCCAATACATCCCAACAACATCATTTCTCTCCTGGCAGCTTGAGGCCAGCATTGCGGGCATACACCTTAGCAACGGCGGCATCGTCTTCGTGCCCCAGCCCCATCCCAGCGGCAGCGAGATATTGCTGCAAGGCGGCTGCCGTGATCGGGGCACTGAACTGAGCCGACTTGGCAATATCAAGCACGATCCCAAGATCTTTGGGCCAGATATTAACTTGGCTATGCGGACTGTAGTCTCCCGAAATGATATGGGGCGCGCGGTTTTCAAGCATCCAGCTTGACCCTGCGCATTGGCTGATCACCTCTAAAAATTTCTCCGGTGCAACGCCTTGGGTCATGCCGAAGGTCAACGCCTCTGCCATCGTCGCGATATGTACCCCTGCCAAGAGCTGGTTCACTGCCTTCATCGCGGACCCTGCACCGGCCTGATCGCCAAGCTCAAAGACCTTTTCAGCTATGGCGTCTAAGACCGGTCGGGCGGCTGCAAATGCCTCAGCCGTTCCGGCCGCCATAATCGAAAGCGCGCCGTCGGCTGCCTTGATCGACCCACCCGAGATTGGGGCGTCAAGGTAGTGTACCCCCTGGGCCGCACAGCGCGCCTCCATTTCTTTGGCAAAGTCGGGCGGAACGGTGGCGCAGGCGATCACAACCGCACCCCATATATTGACTTGGCTATGCGGATTGTAGTCTCCCGAAATGATATGGGGCGCGCGGTTTTCAAGCATCCAGCTTGACCCTGCGCATTGGCTGATCACCTCTAAAAATTTCTCCGGTGCAACGCCTTGGGTCATGCCGAAGGTCAACGCCTCTGCCATCGTCGCGATATGTACCCCTGCCAAGAGCTGGTTCACTGCCTTCATCGCGGACCCTGCACCGGCCTGATCGCCAAGCTCAAAGACCTTTTCAGCTATGGCGTCTAAGACCGGTCGGGCGGCTGCAAATGCCTCAGCCGTTCCGGCCGCCATAATCGAAAGCGCGCCGTCGGCTGCCTTGATCGACCCACCCGAGATTGGGGCGTCAAGGTAGTGTACCCCCTGGGCCGCACAGCGCGCCTCCATTTCTTTGGCAAAGTCGGGCGGAACGGTGGCACAGGCGATCACAACCGCACCCTGTTTCATTTGAGGTACAAGGCCATCTGCCCCAAACAACACTTCCTGGGTTTGTGCCGCATTCAGCACGACAATAAGGGCGGCATCGAGTTCAGATGCGCAGCTTACAAGTGGCCCGCTTGCGCCCCCTTCGGCCTGAAACGCCGCAACTCTCTCAGCGGCGATGTCAAATCCGTGAGTGAGATGGTGCGCACGTAAACAAGATTGGGCCATCCCGTAGCCCATGGAACCTAAGCCAATGACGGCCGTCGTGAATTCTGACATTGTCTCTCCGCATTTTTGCGAAGCAACTCCTCCCGCCCCGCGACCACATCGGTGACGTCGTCGTCTTGGGTTGTCAATGTGATGTATACGCCATCGTGTCGAAACACTGGAATGGGTTAGCCACGCCCTGCGATTGAAGATTGGTAGCCCTCTAGCTGTGTAACTAGGTCCAGTCCTGTGACCCGACCTGCTCGCGCACAGAATTCATCCCATACGGCACCAAACGGCAGATCTTTGAATTCTTCCGTCAGGACCAATCGTGCCGTAAAATCAAGCTGATCTTCATCCGCGCGAAGTCGCGCAATTGGCAGAAGCAGCGCGCGGAGCAGCGCCTTTTGCATATTGCGGGTCCCGATCACCCAGGCCGCCGTGCGCGAGATTGTTGCATCGAAAAAATCGAGCCCAACATATGTCCTGTCTAAAAGATCGGCGGCCACAAGTTCCTGCGCCATTTGAAGGATGTCCTCGTTTTGCAGGATGACATGGTCGCTGTCCCACCGCATGGGACGAGAGACATGCAGCAAAAGTTGATCCACAGACAATGCAACAGAACTCAGCTTGTCGGCGACATTCTCTGTTGGGTGGAAGTGCCCCATGTCCAGACATAGCACCGTGCCTTTGCGGATCGCATAGCCCAAATAGAATTCGTGGCTCCCCACGGTGCAAGCCTCGACCCCAATCCCAAAAAGTTTGCTTTCGACTGCGTCACGCATATGTGCCGGGTCCTGAGACACCGCCATCATTTTATCGAGTGAAGCCTCAAGTCGGCGTCGTGCGGCCATGCGATCGACCGGAACATCCTTGTAACCGTCTGGCACCCAGACGTTATTGACACAGGTTGATCCCAATGCCGCCCCCATCTGCGCAGCGATCTCTCGTGTGCGTTTGCCATGTTCGATCCAAAAATCGCGGATCCCTTTGTCAGGGTGCGAGAGGGTGAGGTTATCGTCAGCTTTTGCATGAGCAAAAAATGTTGGATTGAAATCGAGTCCAATCCCTTGCTGCTTGGCCCAATCGACCCAGGGCGCAAAATGCTGATATTCAATCGCATCGCGGTCTGGTGTCTCATCCGTGTCGAGGTACATCGCGTGCAGATTCAGGCGGTGTTTCCCTGGGATCATAGAATAGGCAAATTCCAGATCCGCCCGCAATTCATCCGGTGTGCGTGCACGACCTGGGTGATTGCCTGTCGCCTGAATGCCGCCGCCCGATGAACCCGTTTTTTGTTCAAAGCCGACAACATCATCGCCCTGCCAGCAATGCATCGAGATAGGAATGTTCGCGAGCCGCGCCATCGCGGTTTCCGTATCAATGCCCCAATCCGCGAACTGGGCCTGTGCACTTTCATAGCTCATCCCAGCCCCCTAGCGTGTAAACGCTTGAACGTTTCCGGCGTCGACATTGATGATATTGCCTGTCGATTTCGAAGCGCTATCCGATGCAAGGAAGTAGGCAGCTTCTGCAATATCCTCAGGCAGCACCGAGCGTTTCAAAAGAGAACGTTGGCGATACATTTCCTCTAGTCCATCCTTGTCGGTGCCGTAGGTGTCGGCCCGCTGTTCCAGCCAATCACCTTCCCAGATCTTCGATCCGCGCAATACCGCATCGGGGTTTACCACATTCACGCGGATTCCGGCCTCTGCCCCTTCCAAGGCCAAACAGCGGGCGAGGTGAATCTCACTCGCTTTTGCCGTGCAATAGGCGGACGCATTGGGCGACGCCGCCAACCCGTTTTTGGATGCTACAAATACGATTGCTCCGCCCATACCTTGCACCCGCATCACCTTGAACGCCTCCCGGCTAGTGAGGAAGTACCCGGTGCTTAGAATGTCCATATTGCGGTTCCACAACGCGAGTGTCGTGTCTTCAACCGGCGCGGACGATGCGATGCCCGCGTTCGAAACAAGAATATCGACCCCACCAAAGGCGACGGCGACGTTGGCATAGGCCGCGACAACGGCCGCCTCATCTGTGACATCCATGTTGACAGTGCGCACCGCGTCTGGACCGAAAGCAGCAATCAATGTTTTTGCCGTCTGTGCCAGCGCGTCATCGTTGATATCTGCCAGCATGACGCAAGCACCTTCTTGGAGGTAACGAGCCGCGGTGGCGGACCCAATGCCGCCCGCGCCGCCCGTCACAAGCGCGACGCGACCTGCCAGCG
>JBCBGX010000188.1:0-4392 GCA_038526325.1 Pseudomonadota bacterium
GACAGTTTTTGGAAGGTAACATCCTAAAACTGTCCCAAGGCGAAAATGCCGGCGACAATGCCGATCCGCAGCCAATTCGTGGCATAGGTGATGGTTTCGCCGTCGGTGATCTCTATCGTTCCCCAAAATTGAAAAAGCGCCAGACCCACGGCCAAGATACCGCCGACCAATGCGCCAACATAAGGGATAAAGGTGATCAGCCCGGCGATGAACCCCACGATCAGCCCAAAATTCAGCCCGGCCAGCATCAAAAAGACCGCATAATAGGTGCCGAGAACCAGACAGACTGTGCCCTGCCCACGAATGAAAGACGCAAGCGTTTGGTCTATCTCCTTTGCGAGCCGCCGGATCGTTTCAAGGTGATCGCGCGGCAGCATGCTGTCGACCTTGGCGGTCATATTGTCCCAATCCAAGAGCATGTAAAACGCAACGACAGGCACGATGATCATCAAGACGAGAATGTTGATCAGACCTAGCGCCGAACTGACCAGCCCATTGACCAATTCGCCACCCTTGGACTGGATCGTTTCGCCAATCGCCAAAAGTTGCTGGCGAATTGTACTGTCGGCATCCATCAAAGACGGGAAACGGTCCGTTAGCCATGCCTGCAGTCGGCTGAAAAGTTCCGGCGCTGTATTGATCAGGGACGCGGTCTGCTGGATCAAGTTCGGGATCACCAGCAGGATCAAAAGAATAAAGATCAGCGTTGCCACCGCCGAAATAATCACGACCGAAACCGTGCGTGTAAATCCTGCCCGCTCTAGACGGTCGGCGACCGGATCAAGGAAATAGGCAATTGCACTGCCCAGGACAAATGGCAGGATCACATCTCCGAGAAACAACAAAACAATAAGGAACACCGCGGCTGCGATGCTCCAATATTTGACTTGATCACCAACGGGGAGTGCCATGCGGGGTCCAAACTTGCTTGTCATTTAGATGCGGTATGAAATGGATCAGCGCAAGGGGGCCGTCAATTCAACGCGCCGCGATAACCCTTGCGGCGATATCAAGACGGATTTGATCGGCGACGATATCGCTATAACCGGTGGCGCCGAAATCAGAGCGGTTCACCGTACCACTGATCCGAAAGCTCAGTTGGCTTAGATCGCCCTCCGCCGTGCCTTGCTGCCGGAACAATGCTGCATCAAGCGTGACGGGGCGGGTGATGCCGCGAATTGTCAGGTTGCCGTCAATCTTGCCGCCCGCAGACAGATTGCGCGGATCGTTGGGGCGGATTGCCGTGGATTGGAAGCGGATCGTGGGATAACCGCTGGCATTCAGGACGCTGCCGGCTTTCAGGGCTTCGGTTGCGAAGATTAATCCGGTCCGGGCCCTGCTGACATCTACGGTGACATCTGCAGATGAATTGGTGAACCGATCAAAATCAATTGCAATTTCCGCAGCCCGCACTGGCATTGACCCGCGATTGCTGGCCCCCGACAGATTGAAGATAAATCCTACCTCTGATCGGTCAGCCTGAAGGCGGTAGGGAATTGGATCTGCCCAAAGGATGGCAGGCAAAAGAAAAACAGATGCGATAAGAGCGGTCAAAAGGCGGGGCATAACGGATCTCCTTGCGGTCAGGTTTTAATGCAACCTTGGGGTAAGGCAGCGGTATTTCTAAGCGACTCACATCAAATTCATCCTGTCGATTTGTGCATCGTCGTTGGGGAGACTACGCGCTGCCACGTTGGTTTATTCGCGCCCATCGCCGCGAAAAAGGACGCCCAAATACCGCACCAGTGCACAGGCTATGTGAGTTTCTGTGCCGCTCACGAACCTAACACGTCCGCGCGACCGAAGGTGAGCTTTGTTTCGGCGGCACGACAGCCAAAAATAGTCTGAATACCGGCAAGTCGGCACGGGGCTTGTGCTACAAACACACTGCTCGCGCAGCTGTGTCATCACGGTGACCTCACGCAAGCGCACAAGAGGATCCACTTCTTGTGTGTGTGCGTGACGCGACGCAACGTCGACAGATAATTTTTCTCTGATTGTTGAATTAAATCAGTAAGTTGATCCATACGATTTCGTGGTTGCTACCCTGCTACAGCATTTCATGGATTGGCTGTCTAGCCTTGGGGAACGTTCTCCCAGACGTTCTGAAAATACTGGAGCAAGCAAATGAAATCTCTACTTCTTATCTCAGCTGGTGTCGCCGCACTTGCCACATCACCCGTCTTCGCCGACGGGCACGGCACAACCGTCCTCAGCGGCGGAACGGGTGTTGAACTGACCTTTTCGGGCCAAGTCAATCGCGGTGTTCTTTTTGTCGATGACGGCGCAGACAACAGTACGTTTTTTGTCGACAATGATAACTCCTCGACCCGTTTCCGTTTCACTGCCGATGGGGCTATCAATGAAAACTGGTCGGCCGGGCTGAACATTGAAATTCAGGCAGAGTCGAATTCGACTGCTGATGTCACGCAAGACAACGCTAACCCAGACAGCAGCAACTTCCTGTCCGAGCGGAAGCTGGAAGCCTATATTCAAGGCGACAACTTTGGTCGTCTGACATTTGGTCAAGGTGATACCGCGTCCAATAACACCTCCGAGGTTGACCTGTCCGGTACAGCGGTTGTCAGCTATTCTGGGGTGGAAGACTTTGCAGGCGGTATTCAATTTACTGAGGATGGTCAGCTGAGTGGAACAACTATTGGTGACGCATTCACCAACCTCGATGGTCTTAGCCGCCGTGACCGCATCCGCTACGACACGCCGTCTTTTGGTGGCCTTACCCTATCTGGTTCTGTCGGCGCGGGTGATGCAGGTAACGAAGAATTTTACGACATCGCAGCCCAATATTCCGGTGATTTTGGCGCATTCAAGCTCGACAGTGCTGTCGCCTATGCGGTTAATGAGGATGATGATGAAATCGTCAACGGCTCTGTCTCGGTCTTGTCCGAGGATACAGGTCTCAGCCTGACGCTGGCCGGTGGTAATCAAGAGTTTGATGCAGGCGGTGATGATGTCACCTTCGCATATGTGAAAGCCGGTTATCAGACAGACGCCCTGACCAGTTTGGGTAAGACGGCTTTAGCTGTTGACTATGCCGAAAACGAAAACGTACTGGCGCTGGATGATCAGGCTACATCCTACGGTTTGTTGGCCGTGCAAAAGATCGATGCCGTCGGTACAGAAGTATATCTGGGTGTCCGCAACTATGAATTGGACGTACCTGGCGAAACCTTCGATGACGTCACCGCGGTGCTCGCGGGCGCGCGGATTAAGTTCTAGCGCACCGCCGGATCATGGGTGGGTGAGAGCGCGCATGATCTGCCAGACCCCCGGTCGATATTCATGGGTCGATCGGGGGTTTTTATCCATCTGCTTGCCAGTCTTGCAACGCGGCCCTACACCTGAGCGGAACAACCACGCAAACGGGGTCCTCCATGCGCCTGAGCCGCTATTTCCTGCCAGTTCTTAAAGAAACGCCGCGCGAGGCGCAGATCATCAGCCACCGCTATATGTTGCAGGCCGGGATGATCAAACAGGCAACGGCCGGGATCTATTCGTGGCTGCCTTTGGGCTTTAAGGTGTTGCGCAAGCTCGAAAACATTGTGCACGAGGAACAGCAGCGCGCCGGCCATCTGCCAATGCTCATGCCAACGCTGCAACCCGGTGAGTTGTGGGAAGAATCGGGCCGCGACAATTCCTATGGTCCTGAAATGCTGCGCATCGTGGACCGGCACGGGCGCAAGATGCTTTATGGCCCGACAAATGAAGAAATGATCACCGATATATTCCGGTCGCATGTGACCAGCTACAAGGAATTGCCGCTGACGCTTTATCATATTCAGTGGAAATTCCGGGATGAGGTGCGGCCCCGCTTCGGTGTGATGCGCGGGCGCGAGTTCTTTATGAAAGACGGCTACAACTTTGACCTGAACAAGGAAGACGCCCTGCATGCCTATAACCGCCATATGGTCAGCTATCTGCGCACATACGAACGGATGGGCCTGAAGGCGATCCCGATGCGGGCCGATAGCGGCCCGATTGGTGGTGAGGACACGCATGAATTTCTGGTTTTGGCAGAAACGGGTGAGTCCGAAGTGTTTTATGACAGTGCCGTCACTGACTTGCATCTGGGGGACCGGATTGTGGATTATGACAGCGTAGAACAGTGTCAGGCTATTTTTGATGAATGGACCACGCCCTATGCGCGCACTGATGAAACCCATGATGAAAGCCTGTTTGCAAAGATCCCCGCCGACCGTCAGCGCTCTGCCCGCGGGATAGAGGTGGGCCAGATTTTCTATTTTGGAACCAAATATTCCGACACGATGGGGGCTCTGGTCGATGATGGTAAAGGCAACAAAGTGCCTGTTCATATGGGATCGCATGGGATCGGCGTTTCGCGTCTGTTAGGGGCCATTCATCAAAAATAGC
>JBCBGX010000189.1:0-3586 GCA_038526325.1 Pseudomonadota bacterium
CATTGCCCGGTTCTTTGGAACGACGAAACTGTATTTCCGTCCAAGCCCCAATAACTACACCTGCGTTTTTGACTTCCAGCTTTGGACGACTGGCGATGAAGCACATAAACTCCCTGCGTTTCTCCTTGCCCTTGGCAAACCGGCTCCAGCCTAAGATTTCCGATTATTAGGGTTAGTCAGATGATAGGCAAAATGCATCGCACCTAAAGGGCGGCGACCCGAAACTCTTGAATAAAGCCGACATCTGCACGAAGCGCAGCATCGGGCACCTTGGGCTCCTTGCCCGTGTTTGGTGCAGCGCAATCGTATGTCGGTTGTGCGGCGTATCGGGCAGCTTAGCGACCTGAAAAACGGGATCGTGTGCCGGAGGTACCCTTGTTGCCGGGGGTCACAGGCCAAACTCTATTCCTTCTAGCCGAATATCAGCGCGGCATCGTTTTGAAGATCATCCATGGTACTTGCGCCTTGGTTCTGCCATCAGGTCCAAGACAGGGAGATTGAAGACGTGACAGCACAGACATTTTCTTTTTCGTTGCAGGCGACCGATGGCAAAGCGCGGACAGGTGTGATCAGCACGCCCCGTGGGGATATCCGCACGCCAGCCTTTATGCCGGTGGGCACGGCAGCGACGGTAAAGGCGATGATGCCGGAAAGTGTGGCGGCGACGGGGGCGGATATTCTGCTGGGCAACACCTACCATTTGATGCTGCGCCCAACGGCGGAAAGGATTGACCGGTTGGGTGGGCTTCACACATTCATGAATTGGCAGAAGCCGATCCTGACCGATAGTGGCGGGTTTCAGGTGATGAGCCTGTCGGACTTGCGCAAGCTGACCGAAGAGGGGGTGACGTTCAAATCCCATATCGACGGCTCTAAACACCATCTGTCTCCAGAGCGGTCGATGGAAATCCAGAAACTGCTCGGCTCTGATATTGTGATGTGTTTTGACGAATGCCCCGCGCTGCCTGCAGATCGTGCGCGGATCAAGGACAGCATGGAATTGTCCATGCGCTGGGCACAGCGTTCGCGCGATGCCTTTGGTGATAGGCCGGGCCATGCGCTGTTTGGTATTCAGCAGGGTGGGTTGGAAGAGGATTTGCGCGCGGAATCGGCAGAAGCCCTGCGCGCCATCGAATTTGACGGCTATGCGGTGGGTGGCCTCGCCGTAGGCGAGGGGCAAGAGGCGATGTTTGGCGTCCTTGATTACGCGCCGGGTCAACTGCCGGTGGACAAGCCGCGCTACCTGATGGGCGTGGGCAAGCCTGATGATATCGTCGGCGCCGTTAAAAGTGGGATCGATATGATGGATTGTGTTCTGCCCAGCCGCTCTGGCCGGACGGGGCAAGTCTTTACCCGGCGCGGTGTGGTCAACATCAAAAACGCCCGCCATGCCGATGACCCGCGCCCGCTGGACGAGCAGTGCACATGCCCCGCCTGCCGCAACTATTCGCGCGCCTATCTGCATCACGTCTTCCGCGCGAACGAGATGATCGCAGGCATGCTGCTGACCTGGCACAATCTGCATTATTTCCAAGAGATCATGCAGGGTATGCGCGATGCGATAGCGGCGGGAACCTTTTCTGCGTGGGAGGCGGAGTTTCACGCACAGCGCGCGCTGGGCGACATCGACCCGCTATGATCGAAACGGAGGTCACCGTCGAAAGTCAGGGTGTCACGCTCTCCGGGACGCGTCTGGTGCCAGATCACCCGAAAGGTGTGGTTCTGCTTGTCCATGGCTCCGGTCCGCTCGATCGTGACCAGAACAGCAAACTTGCCAAGTTAGAGACCTTTTCCCACCTGTCGGCGGAATTGGCCAAGGCAGGCTATGCCAGTATCCGCTGGGACAAGCGCGGTATCGGTGCCTCGGGCGGGGACTATCAGGCCTTGCGGCAGGCTGACCTTGTCGCGGATGTGCAGCGGTGGATTGATGCGGCTCAGGGTTTCGGCCCGATCTACCTGCTGGGGCATTCCGAAGGCACAGCAATCGCGACCGAAGCCGCCCAAGGTCAAGATGTGGCGGGGCTGATCCTGATTTGCCCTTACATCACGCCGGGCGGTGAAATCCTGATCCAACAGGCTGCGCGGGCGGACGCGGCTGTTGATGACCTGACTGGTTTGAAGGGATGGATTGCCCGCCTCGCGACCCGCATCATGGGCCGACCCAGTCAGATCCAGGCGCGCATCGTGCGCAAACTCGAAAAGACCGACAGCCCGCATACCCGGGTGGGGTTGCGCAAGGTGCCTGCGCTTTGGCTGCGTGATTTCGTTCAGGCGGATCTGAAGGCCATTCATCGCAGCAATCAGCGTCCAACCTTGCTGATCGTGGCCGAACATGACGCACAATGCCCGCCCGAAGACGGCGCAGCGATTGCCGCGCTAAACGCGCAGGCGGAGCTCATCCAGTTATCGGGCCTGTCCCATATCCTGCGGGGGACGGACACGGACAGTCTGACCGACTATGCGCGGCAATTGAAACAGCCCAATGACCCGCGTGTTGCCGAAACCGTTATAGGTTGGTTGACCCACAGAGACGCATCGCCTGTGGTCGGGAAACCCTGACCTGACGTCAGCGGATCACCATGCGACCCTCGTCTCATTCAACGGTGAGAGTTTTTTTGGGGTTGGTATGCGTATTGTGGTTTTGGCCTGTTTTCTGGCCTGCGGATTGGTCTTTGCATCGGGTGCGAAAGCGCAGGTGATTTGTCCTTATCCATGTCTTGGTCATTTTGTCGGCAAACATTAATCATTTTCGCTTTGTATGCTTGCGCAGCAGGGCGCTGACAGGCACTCTGCACAAGATGGTCGACATGTCCGGTTGAAACACCTGCGACATCACCCCACATGTTGAGGCTAAGGAGACGCTCCATGTTGCCGCAAAGCGGGGCGGGTGCGTCTTGCCAAAAAAGGAAAAGAGCATGCAAGAACCGTTGAGTTCATCCTATCCCGTCCTGCCGCTGCGCGATATCGTGGTTTTCCCCCATATGATCGTGCCGCTGTTCGTGGGGCGTGATAAGTCGGTGCGCGCCTTGGAAGAGGTGATGCAGGACGACAAACAGATTCTATTGTCGAGCCAGATTGACCCCGGTCAGGATGATCCTGATCAGGAAGGTATCTACAAGACTGGCGTTCTGGCCAATGTGCTGCAATTGCTGAAATTGCCCGACGGCACGGTGAAAGTGCTGGTTGAGGGACGCAGCCGGGTGCGAATCACAAAATTCGTGCCAAATGACAACTTCTTTGAAGCTTCCGCCGAATATCTGGAAGAGACACCCGGCCATGATGCTGAGGTGGAGGCGCTGGTGCGCAATGTCTCGGCCGAGTTTGAACGTTACGCGAAGATCAAGAAAAACATCCCCGAAGAGGCGATGGCGGCAGTCGGTGAAGCGACAGAGCCTGCGAAACTGGCCGACCTTGTCGCGGGTCATCTGGGCATCGAAGTGGACCAAAAGCAGGGGCTTTTGGAAACTTTGTCTGTGTCTGAGCGGCTGGAAAAGGTCTTTGGTCTGATGCAGGGTGAGATGTCCGTGCTGCAGGTCGAAAAAAAGATCAAGACGCGCGTCAAATCCCAAATGGAGCGGACCCAACG
>JBCBGX010000189.1:3596-4372 GCA_038526325.1 Pseudomonadota bacterium
ATTCGCGTTGGGTCCGCTCCATTTGGGATTTGACGCGCATACTATTTGAATGAGCAGATGAAGGCCATTCAGAAGGAACTTGGCGATGGCGAAGAAGGCCAGAACGAAGTCGACGAGCTTGAGGCGAAGATCGCGGAAACCAAGCTGTCGAAAGAAGCCAAGGAAAAGGTTGATGCAGAGCTGAAAAAGCTCAAGAACATGTCGCCTATGTCGGCTGAGGCGACAGTTGTGCGAAATTACCTCGACTGGGTTTTGGGCGTGCCGTGGAACACCAAGTCCCGTGTGAAAAAAGACCTAAATCGCGCGCAGGATATTTTGGATGCCGACCACTATGGCCTTGAAAAGGTCAAGGAACGGATCGTCGAATACCTTGCTGTGCAACAGCGTTCGAAAAAGCTGAAAGGCCCGATCATGTGCCTTGTCGGCCCCCCGGGTGTGGGTAAGACCTCGCTTGGTAAGTCTGTGGCGAAAGCGACGGGGCGTGAATTCATACGCATCTCGCTAGGAGGCGTGCGCGATGAGAGCGAGATTCGCGGGCACCGCCGGACCTATATCGGGTCCATGCCCGGCAAGATCATTCAGGCGCTCAAAAAGGCCAAGACAACCAACCCGCTGATCCTGCTTGATGAGATTGACAAGATGGGTCAGGATTTCCGGGGCGATCCGGCGTCGGCGATGCTCGAAGTGCTTGATCCGGAACAGAATGTGACTTTTGTCGATCACTACTTGGAGGTCGAATATGACCTCTCGAACGTGATGTTCCTGACCACGGCGAA
>JBCBGX010000190.1:0-4372 GCA_038526325.1 Pseudomonadota bacterium
CCCATTTGGTCCAGCGGGATCATATTCGGCCCGTCAGAGGGGGCGGTATCAGGCGCCTCATGCGTTTCAATAAACACCGCCGCAATCCCCAGCGATACAGCCGCCCGGGCCATCACAGGTGCAAACTCGCGTTGGCCTCCAGAGGAGCCCCCTTGGCCGCCCGGCTGCTGCACGGAATGCGTGGCGTCCATCACCACGGGGTAGCCGGTTTTTGCCATCGTTGGCGGGGACCGCATGTCGGCAACGAGTGTGTTATATCCAAACGATGCCCCGCGTTCGGTCAGCAAGATCTTTTCATTTCCGGTACTTTCGACCTTCGCGATCACATTGGGCATGTCCCATGGGGCCAGAAATTGTCCCTTCTTGATGTTCACAACCGCGCCGGTCTCACCAGCAGCGATCAGCAAATCCGTTTGGCGACACAGAAAGGCTGGGATTTGGATCACGTCGCAAACCGCTGCGACGGTTGCGCATTGCTCTGGCCCATGGATGTCGGTCAAAACCGGGCAGCCGATATGGTCTTTGACAGCCTGCATGACGGCAAGCCCGTCATCCATGCCAAGCCCGCGTTTGCCGGACACGGAAGTTCGGTTCGCTTTGTCGTAGCTGCCCTTAAAAATAAACTGGGCGCCTGCAGCAGCGCAGTTTTCAGCCATTTGGCCCGCGATCATCAACGCGTGGTCTTTGCTTTCAAGCTGGCAAGGCCCTGCAATGACGGTCAATGGTCGGTCGTTACTGACCGTCAAGGCTCCCACCGCCACATCACGCATCATGAAGACACCTGTTCTCTTAGGATCGACGCAGTAAGTGAGAACATCAGATAAATCCCTGAAAATATAAGAAACGCGAGGATCGTACTTTCAAACGCGCGCGGGTAGGTGGCCTCATCCGGCGCCACGGGTTCCACACCCAGTGAGAGATAGCGGACCTGGCGGTTCGCCTCAATCTGGGCAGCTTCGCGTTGGGCGAGGGCGGCTTGCACTTGCAAAGTCTGGAAGGTGTAGTTTTCTTCCGCAAGGCGCAGCCGTGTATTTTGGGCCGCCAGCGAACTGGAGCCGTTCGACGCACTGCTGATTTGGCTGCGCACTGCGTCTATCAGCCCTTCGATGCTGGTGATCTGACGGCGAAGGTCATCGACCTGTGCCCGGTTTGGGTTTGCGACAGACAGGCGCGCATCCAAGGTCAGCTGCAATTGCTGACGTTGTTGTTCCAGCGTTGAAATTTGTGCGGTCAGGGCGGCTGTTTCGCCAACGGGGTCGGCCACCTGCAATTCCTCTTGAATGCGCAACCACTCTTCCAAGGCCTCCGACCGACGCTGCTCAGCTTCTTCATACGTGCGCAGTGCGCCTTCCATGGCAGCATCGCGAGGGCGTTGAGTTAGTTGATCGACCTGTTCCTCGGCGTATCCAATCAGGGCTTCCGAATAACGTTGGCTGGTCTCCGGATCCGCCGCAATGACCTCCATCCGAAGGATCCCCTCGGTGGGATCGTAGCTGACTTTGACGCGGTCCGCGTAGACTTTAAACGCGGCCTCATTCGTGGCATCGGGGGCCAAACGCTGAATCTCATCGATGGCGTCGCTGCTGAAATGCGCCTTGAATCCATGGTCCGCGTCCAACCGTAACATGGCGGCGCGAGAGGCAAGGTAAGATTGCACCGCAATACTATCTTGCTGGGTTGCAAGGGACGTGCCTTGGAACAACCCACCCAGGCCACCAGGGGCCGACGCGGCTTCGGCCTGTTGGATCACAAATTCAGAGTTGGTGGCGTACATCGGCGTCGCCATCACATAGAAGTAATAGCCAACGATCGCCGTCGGAAGCAGGACAAAGGTCGACAACCGCGCGAACAACAGGGCCATCCGCCGGCGGCGGCGCTTTGCCATATCGCGCTGGATCTTCATAATCTCTTTGGCGCGCTGATTGGCGGGCGTGGCCAATTCGGTGGACGGCAGTGTTTCGCCTTGTTGTACGGTTTGCGGCAACTGAATCTGGCCGATTGGGGCCTTGCCGTCGGGTTTCGGCGCCGTCCCCTCAGGCTTCACCAGTTCCAGGATGGTATTGCGTTGAAAGGGGTCCACGCCCATCGCGCGCAACTGGCGGACCGCGTCAAAATCCGAGGTCACAGCAAGGCCATTCTTTTGGGCAACCCGCCGCGCCATCCGCAACTGACGACCGGTCAGGCCCTCTTTGCGGATATCATCAATGGTCGTCGCAACTGGGCTCACCGGTACGGTGTTTGCCTGCGTGGTTGTGGGTGCCTCAGGCACTCGTTGCGTTTCGCTATCCGTCGGGATCGGCGTTGATCGGGGCCGGCCATCGTTGCGAATCCTGAATTTCTTAGCCTTGGGTTTCATAGTCATAGAGCTGCTTCGCTTCTTCCAAGGTGTCAAACATTTGCAGTTTGCCGTTGCTCAAGACCGCAGCGGATCGTGCGAAACGTTCCAGCGTTGCGGCCTGGTGAGAGACGATGATCACCGTTGTGTTTTCCAATCGCTCCCGCAAAAGCTCTCCGGCTTTGCGATTAAATTCCACGTCGGTGGTCTGCGGCATGCCCTCGTCAATCAGATAGATGTCGAAATCAAGGGCCAACATAAGTGCGAACGTAAAGCGGGACCGCATCCCAGAACTATACATCCCCACAGGGCGGTCAAAATACTCTTCAATGCCACACAGCCAGCGACAAAAAGCTTCGACATAATCGGGATCCAGGCCATAGAGGCGAGCGATGTAGCGGCTGTTTTCGCGGCCCGTGTGTTTGCCAACCACGCCGCCCATAAAGCCCAAAGGAAACGAAATCCGACAGCCGCGATGGATCTGTCCTTCGTCCGGTTTCTCGAGGCCCGCCATCATATTGATCAGCGTGGTTTTCCCTGTTCCGTTGGGGGCGAGGATGCCAAGTGAATTTCCCAGTTCGACCCGAAAGGACGCACGATCAAGGATCACCTTGCGCCGCGTTCCCGTCCAGAACGACTTTGAGACATTTGAAAATTCCAGCATACGCCCGTGGTTTCTACCCTCAATGGGTGTCGCCATTCTTGACGACAGAGATTAACAGCCCCTCTCGAGACGCCCCCTTTGTGCCCTACATGCCTGAAATAACCGCAAAAAGACAGGGGAATTTGGGCGCTAGCGCGGCGACATGATGCTCGCGCGGATTGCTGCCCGCATTACTGGCAAGACCTCTTCTTCGAAAATCGGGTGTTTTTTCAGCCACCCGGTATTGCGCCACGACGGATGCGGAAGAACAAACGTGCCGGCCGGGAAAGCGCGCCAATCGGCAATAATTGAACTAAGCGGACCTTTGTGACCGAGGTGTCGCTGGATTGCATAGGTCCCAATGATCAGTCGGACTTTTACAGGGCCGACATGGCCCAAGATCCGATCATGCCACGTGTCGTAACAAAGCGGGGGCGGCGGCAAATCGGCCCCACGTGCATCATAGCCCGGAAAGCAAAGCCCGGTTGGCAAAAAGGAAATCAGGTCGCGATCATAGAACGTATCACGGTCGACATCCATCCAGTCTCGTAGGCGGTCGCCGGATCGATCCAGAAATGGGACGCCACTATCGTGAACGCGTGCGCCTGGGGCTTGACCGGCGATCAGGATCGGCGTGCCAGCGCGAAACCAAGCGACAGGGCGCGGCTGGTGTTGGGTGCGCGTTTCCGCAAAACGGGTCGCGCAAAGTCGGCAGGCAGAAATCTCATCATGCAGCATAGAGCATACGCCTATCAAAGCCGGTTCCACCTTGCGAGCAGGTCTTTGGCGTTTTAGGTGCTCCGCCATGACAGATCTTGATGTGGCACATGCCGCCATGATGGCGGCCCCCGAGGATGACGCCAAACGGCTCCAATTTTATGAACGCCTCGCGGATACCGAGGTGTTCTTGCTGCTTGCAGGAGAGCCAGATGGCGATCAGGTGAGCCCCGAGATTTTTGATATCGCGGATGGACGCTTTGCTTTGGTGTTTGATCGGGAAGAACGATTGGCGGAATTTGTTGGGCGTGCGGCCCCATATGCGGGTCTGTCCGGCCGGAACCTTGTGCAGATGTTGACAAGGCAATCCGTCGGACTGGGTCTGAATCTCCAAGTGGCTCCATCAGAAATGCTCATCCCAGCTGAGGCCATCGATTGGCTTTCTCAAACCTTGCAAAACGCGCCGCAAGAAACCGAAGCGCGGATCGAAAGCGTGGATGCACCTCGGGGCTTACCCGAGGACGTTGTCACGGGACTAGACCGCAAGTTGGCCCTCGCCGCGGGTCTTGCAAAATGTGCCTATCTGGCCGCTGCCAGCTACGATGACGGGGCGCGGGGACATGTCCTGGCGTTTGTGGATGCAACGCCCGGTGCAGAAGATGCCTTAGCTGCCGCGG
>JBCBGX010000191.1:0-4348 GCA_038526325.1 Pseudomonadota bacterium
GGGTGATTGATGAATACATAACCATGATCCCGGTGCGCAAAGTGGGTCTGGAACGATGGCTCTATAATCTTGCCCATGAAAACGCGTTTTTATACGGGCTTATGTCGCTGGCAATCGCCATCGCCGCCGGATGGGGGGCATCGGCGGCATTTTCACTGTTGCGCCGTTAACCCCGCCCGATATGAGGCATCTTGGTTGCCATGATCATCATCGTTTGCACGTTCGCCTCTGGCGGCAAGGACGCCATGTGAAACACCGCGCGCGCCACATCGTCGACAGCCATACTGGGCAAAGGGTCAAGCCCCTGCGCTGCCCGTGTTTTCTCAAGGTTTGTCACCAGATCAGTGCGGGCATTACCGATATCAATCTGCCCACAGGCGATGTTGAAGGGCCGCCCGTCCAGCGATAGCGTCTTGGTCAAGCCTGAGACGCCGTGTTTCGTCGTCGTATAGCAGACCGAACCTTCGCGCGGCGTATGCGCAGAAATCGACCCATTGTTGATGATCCGTCCCCCTTGTGGTTCCTGCCCGCGCATGATCCGGAACGCGGCGCGTGCGCATAGAAACATGCCCGTCAGATTCACATCCACAACCTGCTGCCAGTCGGACAAAGGAATTTCGTCAATCGTCTTTTGGGGGCCGAACATGCCCGCATTGTTGAACAGCACATCCAGATGCCCAAAACCAACAAAGGCCGCTTCGACAGCGTCCTCATCTGTTACATCGCAGGGCAGCGGTACGGCATTTGGGTGATCGATGGCCATCAACGCGTCGGCCCGTCTCGCGACCAAACCGACCCGCCACCCCTCCGACAGAAACTGTTCGGCGGTAACACGACCAATACCACTACTGGCACCCGTTATGATTATACTCTTCATATCGCATCACTCTTCAATTCAAGCGGCGTGGCCGGCACATTCAAATCATCCACGCGCAAAGCGCCTGATGGGCGTGCTAGGCGATTGCGGACGACCCACCTCAGCTGGGTTTCGGCCCGGGTGATCGCGACATAAGCAAGCCGCTTCCACAACGGTTGACCCGCCTCAACGCGGCCCATGCGCGATGCAGCGTAAATGTCAGGGGCAAAAACTTGTACCGTGTCCCACTGCGACCCTTGCGCCTTGTGGATCGTGACCGCTGCTCCGTGCAGGAATGTCGCGCCCATTCTTGCCGCAAAAGGGATGAACGGTTCTTCCTCACCTTCCTGCTCGATCTTGACGATGCTGGCCACACCCACTTGCGGATCTTCTGCCCCCATCACATACAGTTTTGAAAACCCAGGTTTTCTGCCGGGACCCAAGTAGATCACCTGTGCCCCTTTGATCAGGCCCTTTGCCTCAAGATCCAGCCTGCGCTTGCGATGCTTCAGCGGCAATTCGATACCATCGCAAATGAGTGGTTCGCCTGCCAGCAATTCATCCGGCGGCGCACCAAAGCCTGCGCGGAACGCGTGGATTAGCCGAATGCGCGTGGCATTGCGCCAGACAAGACAGGGTGAGCGCGCCATCAAATCCGCCTCAACCCGCTGAGCCATGACAACACGATCATCAGACTGGGCCGCTTCCTCAACCATCCTTTCAAACCGGTAGAAATCCACCTCAGGATCCGCAAGTGCATGGGCCAAATCCAGGATCGGGTTACCTGCATCCTGCCTATGAATGCGACTTAGCGTGAGGACACGCTGTTCAGGCAGTGTCTCGAACACCATGCCGCCAGACGATTGGACGGGCGGCAATTGTGCGGGATCACCAAACAGCAGCAGGGTGGGGAAGATTTCTTTCAGATCCTCAAACTGCTTTTCGTCCAACATAGAGCTTTCGTCGACAAATCCGATATCCAGCGGCTCTTCCCGGCGCTTCCAGCCGGTAATGAAGTCCGACCCACGCATACCTGCTGCAGCCAGCGCTGCCGGAATGGATTTGTTCGTCTGATAGGATGAAAATGCACGATCCAGCGCAAGTTCCGTCAGACCCTCAATCTCGGGTTTGTCCCCTTGGCCTGCCAACCATTCAGCGACCTTCTCATATTCAGGATCATAAACAGGCGTGTAAAGAATGCGGTGAATGGTCGTTGCGGGTACCCCGCGATTGCGCAATACGCTCGCCGCTTTATTGGTTGGGGCAAGGATCGCCAGCGTGCGGCGGTCCTTACGCTTGCGCCCTTCCCAATCGCCGGAGATGACATCAACGCCTGCCTCGTCCAGCGCCTGATACAGCTTGGCCAGCAGCATCGTCTTGCCTGATCCAGCCTTTCCAACGACGGCCAGGACAGACGTCGTGTCAGATTGGGGGGGCTGAAGCAACGCATCGTCCAAATCAATGCCCGACTGGCGCATCGCCAAGGCCACATTGTCCCAGGCCTCTGCCTGATCATCCGAGAACGTGATTTGCAGTGCTGTCATGCCACGACGATATCCTGACCGTGGTGGCGCTACCAGTATGCTATGCGGCCTTTTGCACCTGTTGGATGTCATGACCAAAGGAGCGGGCAAACCAATGTTCAGAGATCTCTGATGACAGCCCAGCGCGCTTTAGCACCCTGATCCGATCCTGGGGCCGGAACGGCCACAGCCCAACACTGATCTTGTCGCGCCCTTCACCAGAACTGCCGAGCACTTCGGGCGATGCACCGATCATCGAATAGATCCGCACCATTCGTGGATCGAACACGCCCAGTAAATGGGTCAATGCAAAAGCACGCATTAATTCCCCCCCGGCCAGCATCATGGCTGCGGCTACGCGTGAATTGGCCCCCGGCCCCAGGACGAACCGTGTGCATTCCCAGATGAAAGGGCTGCGAATATCGACGCCGTTCAGCAATTCGCTGAAATGATCATTGACCATTGTGCGCTCGGTCGTCGGCAGGAAGCGCATTGAACCACTATGGGTTCCGTTCGGGTTTTCCCAAATCACATAGAGCGGGTTCATCGCATCATATTCATCCTGCTCCCACCCTTGTTCATCAACCTGCACGTTCCATTTCAGGCGATCCGCAAACTGAACAGCGCGATCTTGATGCATTGTTGCCCGCAATGCCGGGTAGTTTGACAGTTCATTTCCATAAATATAGCGCAGCATGTGATATACTCTCTTCCGGTGTTGACTACACCGAAAGGGTAGAGGCGGAGCTCGGACCAAAGGTTAATGCGGCGTTCGGCGAATTAACTATTTGTTAACCAGCTGCGTTTTTGGGAATTTTCTCGCCGTATTCACGACCCGGCCAACCTCCGGGTGCCGCGCGGGCCGCGCCACCGATGATAATGAGGCCCTCACTCGTTGCGCGCGCAACCGCATGTGTTGTATTAAGCGCGCCCAGTTTAAACCTAGCACTTTCAATATACGCGCGGAGGGTATGTTCTGAAATGTTCAACAAATCTGCGACCTGTCCCCGGCTATACCCCATGCCAAGATAGGTCAGGGCATCAGTCTCACGCGGGCTGAGCGCCCGAACAGGGTCTGGTGTACGGCCTTTTTCTAGCTTGAGCGCCTTTTGGTTCAGTTAATGCGCGATAAGGATCCAATCGCGTTGATGTCGCTCTGTAAAAGTTGCCCAATCATCATCATTGGTTGAATGAGACGCCGTGAACAAAGCAAGCTGCCCATTTGGACCCCGGATTGGGATCGAAAATCCCTGATTTCCAACCCCATATTCAATTGCTTCTTTGCGAAACTCTCGCGCTGCTTTTGAAGACCAATCCAATCGTTTCCAATCAACCGGATGAAACCTTTGAAAGCAGCCGATGATAACCGGATCTACCCGTATATAATCCTGCTCTTGATAGCGCTGCGCCCAACGCGGATCATATGTGCCAAACCCATATTGCTCACCATCCGCGCTGACCCAATGATACACAACATGGTCGACTTGAAACGTGTCGCGAAGGCCAACGATCAGATCTTGAATCTGATCAAGCGCGTCGGCCTGCTCCAGTGCCTGCAAAAACGTATCGAGTTCCAGTACCGTCACCTCGCACTATGCGGGACGTTTGTTCACTCTTCCCATCAATCTCATCGCGCGCGGCCAATGCAGCTTCTTCCAACTGCGCGGCCAAATGCGGTAGATCGTTCGTGCTTGCAAAGGATTTAAGATCTGCAAGCACGTCGATAATCCAGTCATGTCCCATTTACTAGTCTCTCTTCCAATCGTTAATGAATTCTTAACAACCTATAGTAGCACCAACTATCTTACTATTTTATTCACGGCTTCTGACCCCCCAATAATGGTGAGTAGACAGGCAGAAGCACTTTCACAATACGCCGCAGGCAACAAAAAAGGCGCAGGATTTCCACCCTGCGCCCTTTGTCTAACGTATTGATTTACTTATCTGTTCTTAGCGGCTTCGACCGTGT
>JBCBGX010000192.1:0-4311 GCA_038526325.1 Pseudomonadota bacterium
GCAGGCCGATGCCGAAAAGTGCCACGAGGTCCCAGATTTCCTGGCGCGACTGGAAGGCCGCGAAGGCGATGATCATGAAGAGGAACGGGGCCAGCAAGGCAAAGCGGATTTCCGTCAGCTTCGCGATGCCGCCGGACGCTGCGATGCAAATGATTGTGCCGACGACGTTGGCAAGCGCCAGTAGCCAAACAATTGCATAGGTGAAATCGAGGTTGTTCTTGAGCATCGATGGCCCGACCTCAATCGAGCCGGAACCGAGCAACGCCACCGCCGAGATGAAGATCGCCATCGAGCCGGAACCGGGGATGCCAAACAGCAATGTGGGAACAAGTCCTCCGCCTTCTTTCGCGTTGTTCGAGCTTTCAGGCCCGATCACGCCGCGCACGTCGCCTTTACCGAACTCGGACTTATCCTTTGCGGTTTGGACGGTGTGGCCATAGGCGATCCAATCCACGACCGATCCGCCAAGGCCGGGGATAACACCGACGACCACGCCAATCAGCGAACAGCGCATGGACAGCCATTTGTTGGCCCACCAGTCCTTCACGCCAGCGGCCCATCCCCCGCCCAAAGGCGCTCGATCCGAGATGGCTTTATCACGCCGCAAAAGGGCGACAATTTCAGGGATCGCAAAAATGCCGAGGCCGACGATGACCAGTTTCAGGCCATCAACAAGGTAGGGCATGTCATAGGTCGACATGCGCAACGCGCCTGAACTCGCGCCCTCTCCGATGGTCCCGACTAGGATACCAAGGCAGGCGGCGACAAGCCCTTTGAGAGCCACGCGTCCAGCCAAGATACCAACCATTGACAGCCCGAAGATCGTGATCATCAAGAGTTCCGGTGTCTGGAACAACAAGACGATGGGTCTGGCGGCGAGGATGAAGATTGTCAGAAAAGCCGCCCCGACGAGGCCACCAAACAGTGACGATGCAAATGCTGCGGACAAGGCCCGCGCTGCAAGGCCCTTTTTGGCCATTGGAAAGCCGTCGAGCACTGTAGCCTGAGACGCCGAGGATCCGGGTATGCCCATGAGGACTGACGCGAAGGTGTCTGACGTGGGCACCACCGCGACCATGCCGATCATCAGAGCGAGGCCCGTGACGGGCTCCATCCCGAACATGAACGGCAGCAGGAGTGAAAGACCAGCGATGCCGCCCAGACCGGGGAACACCCCGATACACAGGCCCATCACCACACCCAGGATCAGAAACCCTAGCACATGCGGCTGCAGGATCATGGCAAACGCATCGTTCAGCGCAGGCAACGCGGTCGCAAAGACCTCCATCATGGCCTCCGTTCATTGGATTGAGATAGGAGTGTTGCCCCTGCCCATGACCTGCATGGGCAGGGGCCGTGGTCACTTATTGAAGGACAACGCCGTAGCGTTCGCTCAGCCAGTTGATGACGAAGTCTTTCGCCTCTTGTGGCACGTCTGTCGCGCTGGACAGGGCTGTTTGAGCTGATGCGCCTGTCAGCTGTGGGTAGACACCCAGGCGGGCAGCGCTGATTTCAGAGAAGTCATCACGCTCCTGAACCGCAGCAAAGGCTTCGGTGAAGGTTGCAATGGCTGCGTCAGGTGCGCCTGCTGGCAAGAACACCATCTTCTGGGCTGGGAAGCCCGCGATGAAGAAGGCCTTCCAGGCCTCCCACTGCTCGCCTTCTGTGGCGCAAGCTGGTGTTGCTTCGCAAACCTCTTTGAAGGACGGCATATCAGGGAAGGTTGGGTCGCGGACGATGTTGCCGTCTGCATCCAGCGCACCAAACGAGAACCACGGCACAGCTGTGCCTGCTTCAACCAATGGTGTCACACCGGACAGGAAGGACGAAGACGTTTGATAGTCGATGTTGGCTTCGCCGCGTTCGAACATCAGGCGGCCATCTCCGCGCCCTTCGATCCCGAAGACAGGCTCAACCTGCATGCCGAGCATTTCCCACGCCAGAAGTGGCACGAGGTCAAGGCGTGTGGCACCCTGCGAGCCGTAGATGAAGTCTTCACCTGCCAATGGTGTCGCATCGCCACCGTCGCCAAGCTGACCGGCCAGATCGGACGGCAGGTAAGCGACACCGCCGGTGCCGGACGCAAGAACAACGTTCCAGTCGCTATATTCATAGCGCACGCGCGGGTCGTTCAGTAGATACGGGAATTGAGTAGAGCCGGAGGACCCGAAGATTGTCGTGCCGTCTTCGTATGTCATCTCTTGGAATGCGTTCGCACCCTTTGTGGACCCAGCGCCCGGGTTGAATGTTACGACAACTGTTGGATTGCCAGGAAGTGCTTCGGACAGCAACGGCGCATAGAAGTTCGCCCATTTGGCCGAGCCACCGGTTTCAGAGAATGGAATGATCCATTCGACAGTTTTGCCGGACAGATCGATCTGATGGCCATCAGCAACGGACTGTGTCGCCACCAAAGCAGATGTCAGCGCCAGAGCGCCGAGTGTTTTCTTAAGCATGTTTTCCTCCCAAAGGGTCAGGCCATTGCGGTCTGACAAATAGAATCAGAAGGCCTCCCGTGCCTTCTTGATGTGTGAAGGGTGCAGTGACATCCTTGCGTGAACCTTGCATCCGTCAGAATTTTCGAAAGGGTTGCTTTGCGTATTGTGGTCGTCGAAGACAATATCTCTGTTGCGAAAGGTATCCGTTACAATCTGGAGGATGCCGGTCATGCGGTCGATTTGCTACATGACGGCGGTGAAGCTGCGGCGTTTCTACGTGATGATAACGCGGATATCATTGTGCTTGATATCAATCTGCCCGAAGTCGATGGTCTGACCATTTTGCGCGAGATGCGCGCGCGTGAGGATCGGCGCCCGGTGCTGTTGCTGACGGCACAATCGGAAACGGATGATAAGATCAGGGGGCTCGATGCAGGGGCTGATGACTACCTCAGTAAACCTTTTGAGATGGAGGAGTTTGGCGCACGCATCAGGGCGCTGTCGCGCCGTGTCGGCGACCGGCCCAAGCAGGTTACGAAGATTGGGGACGTGCAATTCGATCGTACGGCGCGCATGATTGAAGGGCCCGATGGTCAACTGGATATCCCGCGCCGTGAGATCGCTCTTTTTGAACGGCTTTTGTTGGCAGAGGGGCGGGTCGTCTCAAAACAGCTTTTGCTCGATAGTCTCTACGGTACCGGCGCCGACGTGGATGAACCCGTGGTCGAGGTCTACGTTTCCCGCTTGCGTAAGCGGCTGCGCCCTCACGGTGTTCAGATTACGGTTAAGCGCGGACTTGGGTATATGATGCAGGCTGTGCCTTGAAAAACAGTCTGTCTCTACGCGCGCGCCTGACAATCGTAATACTCGCACCACTTATTGTGATCGCGGTTTTGTTTGGGGTCTGGGCCTATGTCGATGCGCAGTCCAATGCGGCAGACCGATTTGATCGGTCACTCCTTTCTACTGCGCTCGCGATATCGCGGGACACAGCCGTAACAGGTGGCGACGCGCTCAGCGAGGAAACCCGTGACCTTTTGCGGGACACATCAGGTGGCGCTGTGTTCTACCACGTCTATGCGCCCGACGGGGTCTTTGTTACCGGCTACGCAACACCGCCGGTCCCGCCGCAAAGCGTTGCCGCTGACGCGTCGCAAACATACTATGACGCGATTTATCAAGGTGCGCCGGTTCGTGCACTGCGCTTTTCACAGAGCACATCTATTGATGGGTTGACCGGGTTATTCACATTTACGGTTTGGCAAAAGATCGCCGTACGCGACGGTTTTTTACAAACACGTACACGCCCGGTCTTTCTCATCATTGCATCTCTCATTGGTGCGCTGGCGATTATCGTATGGTTCGGGGTCGCGCGCGGCCTGGCACCACTGGTGGATCTTGAAGACGCAATTGCGCGGCGCTCGGCCTCTGACCTATCGCCCATCAAACGGCGCATTCCGCAAGAAGTGACCGGTATCGTCGGGCGATTCAACGATCTGGTTGGTGAGCTGTCACGCACGATGGAGGCCAAAAATGCCTTCATCTCTGACGCTGCTCATCAGTTGCGCAATCCAATCGCCGGTGTGCTGAGCCTCGCGGAATCGGTGGCAAATGCAAAGTCTTTCCCAGAATCTAAAAAGCGATCGGAAGACCTATTGGAAGCGGCGCGAGACGCAGGTCAGCTGGCCAATAACCTTTTGACCCTAGAACGGGCGCAAGCAAAGCTATCGCAAGATAACAAACAAGTGTTTGTGCCTTTGACGATCCTTCAGGGAACCTTTGACAATTTGGCACCGCGGGCCAAAGAACTGGGCATCGCGTTTGAGGCGACATTGGAGTGCGACGCCATCAGCCTGAACGGTGATCCGGTGAT
>JBCBGX010000193.1:0-4308 GCA_038526325.1 Pseudomonadota bacterium
CATGGCCGATATCATTGGCCATGCATCCCTCCAATGAAAAAGGCTTCCCACAGGGTAGTGGGAAGCCTTGATCTTGGGAATGTCGAAAGCGATCAGTGAATGATCTCTTCTTCCTTGACGAACATGTTTGCCCATGCCCGGTCGATCAACTCTGGTGACATCTGATAGGGGATCCCTTCAAACTCGCAGATGGAGATCATCTGATCGATCAGGAAGATTGGCTGATAGTTCGCGTAGATATTGTCGATTTCGGGATATCGGACGTTCAGCAGATGGACGAGCGTTTCTTCATCCAACGGCATTTTTCGTTTGCGCGCCACCATGGCAAAGATTTTCAGGAAGTCTTCCTGATTGGGTCCATCGATCTTGATCTTGTAGAAAATCCGGCGCAACGCCGCCTTATCGAAGATCGCGTTAGGGTGGAAGTTGGTCGAGAAAACGACAAGCGTATCAAACGGCACTTCGAACTTTTCACCCGATTGCAGGGCCAGGATATCTTTGCTTTCTTCAAGCGGAACAATCCAGCGGTTGACCAGCGTCTGTGGTGGTTCCTGCTGACGGCCAAGGTCGTCCACGATGAAGATGCCGCCGGTAGATTTCAGCTGAAGCGGGGCCTGATAGGTGCGCGCTGTTGGGTTGTAGACGAGGTCCAGCATGGACAGCGACAATTCACCACCGGTGATCACGGTAGGACGTTCACAGCGAACATATCGCGTGTCAAAACGCCCCGATGTGCGGCGCAGGCTGTTAGGGTCATCCACGTCTTCTTCGGCGGCGCTGTGCACAATCGGGTCGTACACGGTGATCACCTGACCGGAATATTCAATCGCGCGCGGGACATAGATTTTGTCGCCCAGCGCATCACGGATCCCGTTTGAGATGGACGATTTACCGTTACCTGGTGGTCCATACATCAGGATCGACCTGCCCGCACTGACTGCCGGACCGAGGTTTGACAACAGATCCTCTGGCAACACCAGATGTCCCATGGCGGTTTGCAACTGATCGCGGGTGATCTGGATATTGCGGATCGATTGGCGCTGGATCTGCTCGCGGTATATTTCCAGCGGTACAGGCATCGCACCGTAATATTCGGATTGTCCCAGTGCATCCAACGCACGCGCGCGGCCTGCATCGGTCAACTGATATCCCATCTCATTACCGCTGGTGGCGCTCAGCGTTCCCGTCGCTTCTAGCAGGCGTTGACCGCGGGCCATATCAACCAGTTCTTGCGTTACAGGGATTGGCAAGCAAATCGCGCGGCTGATGACAGAGACCAGATCAAGGTTCATCCGGAACATCGTCTTGATCAAGATGTCACGCATCATCGCCATCGGCAACAACATGCCTTCAAGGCTTCGCGGTGCCGGAGGCGCCATTACAGAGGAAGTTTGAACATTCATAGTCGGCCCACCTGTCGGTAAATGGTCAAAGCCACGCTACATTGTGGCGTTATGATTACGATTACAGCCTATTGTGGCCAAATAGTGAATAAAGATGTCCCAGTCTGAGGCATTGCACAGGCTCAGCGGTATACCGCCACCACCAAAAGGTAAAACAAAAGCGTCATGCTGAGAACCAGCCCTTTTGGAAATGCCAGGTCCAGGCCAAAGATGCCGCCCCGCAGATTGCTGTTGCGCGCGGTCCAGCTTTTCCAGTCCGGTGCGAGGTTGTGCAGGGGCGTAAAGCGAAACAGGCTATGCGTGATCAAACCCGCAAACGTGGCCGCCGTAAAGACAACGAGGATCAAGAACCAGTCCGCGGTGACAAAGAAAGGGGACATAGCTGCGTACATTTTCGCATCTCCGCCCCCCATAAGCCGCAGCGCCCACAGCGCCATCCCGATCACCAGAACGATCGGGCCATGCAGCAACTGCCAGAAATAGTCGGGAAAGCCGAATGCAAAGGGGCCAAGGACAACAAAAATCGAAAACAGCACGATCAAGGATCGGTTCGTGATTTTCATTAGCTTCATGTCGCTCCACGACACAAAGATTGCCATTGGAATGACGGCAGGAAGGAACCAAAGCGCCGTTTCTGCCGTCAAACCCATATCGACCTTACGCGTTGCTTTCTAGCGCTTCGAGTGCCCGCACCGCCGCTTCAAAATACTGTGGATGCGTTTCAATCGCTTCTGACAGAAGGGACTTACCCATCGTGACATCATTCTGCTTGATTGCGCCTAACGCCATGGTGTGCAGCAACTGAGCGCGTTCCACCTGCGTCATTCGAACGACGGGTAGGGTATATTCGCGCTGTGCAGCACGGGCCAGAACCAGATTGTTTTTGGCGGTGAACATGTTCTCGTTAAAGCGTAGCGCATCGACAAAATGCCGCTCTGCACCGGCGTAGTCACCGCGCGTTAGCTTTGAATACCCCCAGTTATTGTAGACTGACGCGGGCTGTGTTGTCAGGCCAACAGCAATTTCGTAAAAGCTGTCGGCCTTGTCCCATTGCTGTCGGCTATCGGCGACCATCGCCTCAAGCCGGTAACGTTTGAACGTCTCATAGGTTGGGGGAATGGTGTTAAGTGTAGTCGCTGCCTGATCCCACTCATTCGCACGGATATAGGCATCTGCCAGATCGACACTGTCTTCATTTGTTGCCTCACCATGCGCAACGACAGTGGTCCATGCTTGAATAGCTTCTTGTGGGCGTTTCGCACGCACTAGAGATTTTGCCAATCCGCGTTGCAGGTCAATCCGACCAGGATCATTTGCATTTGCGTTTGCAAAATACCGCACGGCTTCGTTGGGGTCAGCGACCGTCAGAAACACATCGTTCAGATTGCTTTCATCCACGACGTTAAGATCTTGAAGTGCGCGTTGCACTTCGGCTTCTGGGTCCGGAGGAGTGCATGCTGCAAGGCCAATTGCTGCTGCACCTAGCGTCAGAATAATCGTTTGGCGCATTTTTCTGCGTCCTTTTGCTGCTCTTACCTAAAGGTCCGACGTAAGCACAAAGTCTCCTTGTCCCCGCCGGATCAGATTGAAGTTCTGATTTTGCTGTAAGTCATTATTGCCCGGATTTTCCAATTTTGCGAGCGCTAAGCGCAAGTTATCGCGAATTTCGTCAGAATCACCGTTATCTGCGGCAAATGCGCGGCGAAAAACCTCGCTCGCTTCGGCCACTTGCCCCCGTTCCATCAGGATCACGCCAAGATTGTTCCAAGCGGGGGGAAATGTCGGATCTTCTTCGACCGCCCGCCTGAGCCATCTTTCCGCCTGTCCCAAGCGTCCCAAGTTCAGGTTTGCAGATCCAATCGCAGACATGGTGTCAACATTTAGACCTTGCTGCAGAGCGGCGCGGTTATAGGCTTTCAGGGCCAGCTCAAATTCGCCGGCATCCATCAAACGGTGGCCGACCACCAGACCGTCTTCCACACTTGGTCCTGCCACTCCAGGCGCAAACACGCCGTCGGTCGAACGATTAAGGCCGCCTGTATCGCAGGCGGCCAAGGTGATTATCACAAGGCCGCTTATGGCCCAATTTGTGGTCATCTACAGAGATACCTTAGGTCAGGTTCTTCACAATCGAATAGATTGAGGGCCCGATGAGAATGGCCATCAGGGGCGGCACCGTCAACATCATGGTGGCCAGCGTCATCTTTGTCGGCAGCTTGTTTGCCTTTTCTTCGGCACGCATCACGCGCTTGTCACGCATTTCAGATGAATAGACCCGCAGCGCATCAGCGATCGAGGTGCCGAATTGTTGCGACTGGATCAGAACCGTTACAAAACTGGTGATATCTGGCACACCGCAACGTTCGGACATATCGCGCAGGACGGTGTTCTTGTCTTTGCCGGCTTTCACTTCCTGGCTTACGATCTCATACTCATCAGACAGATCAGGAAAACCTGCTTTCAATTCCTGAGAGACGCGCACAATAGACTGGTCCAGTGATTGACCGGCCTCAACACAGACCAGCATCATGTCCAGACTGTCCGGAAAACCATTCTCGATCTCTTGCTGGCGCGTGGCCTTGCGGCGAATGACCCAGTATTTCGGCAAAAAGTAGCCAATGATGCCTGGAATGCCGACCATCATGACCATCTGCTGCGTTGGAACGGTGACTTGTGACGCCTGGACCATCGCGTAGATTGTTCCGGCCAAAAGACCAAAAATACCCAATGCGAACTGCATGAAGTGGAAAATCCGCACTGCATTGGGGCTACGATAGCCCGCCTGCATCAAGGTCAGCTTTGAGGCAGAGTATTCTTCTGCATTCTGTGGTTCGAGGAAGTTGGAGTATTTCTCCAACTTATCCTTCCCGGACGCAGCCCGGAGGGTTTCCCCTTTTGCTGTCTT
>JBCBGX010000194.1:0-4304 GCA_038526325.1 Pseudomonadota bacterium
GCCGTAGTTTCAATGAGCTCACCGCGAGGGCCGGTCTTACGGGTTTCAACTCGCAGAAATCTAACGTCGTGATAGTAGCGGTCTGGGTGGCCGGGTTAAATCGGTACGGGTGGCCGGATCATCCCGGAATGCATTTACCTGAAAGCCCACCGAACCGCGACCAGCATAGGCGCGAAAAGGGGAGGCGTGGCCGTCTGATTGGTCGAACCAAAAGCGGTATGAATACCAAACTGCGTGCCATCTGCGATAGCCAGGGACGACCGCTTGAGCTGTTTGTCCCCGCCGGATGTCGACTGGCCACTGGGTGATCGCGGCGACGACGCTGACCGGTTTAGAGAAGCGTTGAAAAACAAAGGGATACGGGCATCTATCCTAGGTCGAAAGCAGCGCAAGAAAGTGGTTAAGTACGACAAGCGCCGATATAAACTGCTGAGCTACCGGAAGTGTCCCCGCTTGGGGTTAATTTTCCGCCCTTTGATCACACAGACGGGCTGGATGCGTCTGGGTGCTTTCAAAATGCGACCCTGTCGCCGCCCTTGAGGTCCAGGATCTCGCGCGCTTCATCAGGGGATGCGACCTCGCACCCGAGGTCTTCCACGATCCGACGGATCTTGCTGACCTGCGCGGCATTGCTTTCGGCCAGTTGCCCACGCGATATAAAAAGGCTGTCCTCTAGTCCAACACGGACATTGCCGCCCATTTGGCTGGCGGTTGTGCCCAGCGTCATTTGCGCATTCCCGGCCCCAAGAACAGACCAGCGATAGTCGTCTCCGAACAACCGATCAGCCGTACGCTTCATAAAGACCAGATTGTCCACCTCTGGTCCGATCCCGCCCAGAATGCCAAAGATGAACTGAATGAAGACCGGTGCCTTGAACAATCCGATATCCATGCAGAATTTCAGATTGTACAAGTGTCCTACATCGTAGCATTCGTGTTCGAACTTGATGTCATGGGGCGCGAGCGTCTCAGCGGCTTCCTTGATGTCACGAAACGTGTTGCGGAAGATATTGCCGTCAGAGTTCGCGACATAGTCCTTTTCCCAGTCGAACTTCCAGTCGTCATCCTTGTAGCGCCCCGCAAGCGGGTGGAACGAAAAGTTCATTGAGCCCATATTCATCGAGCACATCTCGGGGCTGAAGGTCTTGGCCGGGTTGATCCGGTCCTGAATGGAGAGGGTCAGCGACCCGCCGGTCGAAATGTTCACCACCGCATCCGTCGCTTGCTTGATCCGGGGCAGGAAAGGCGCGAAGTCATCCGTGTTGACCGATGGTGCCCCGGTTTCATTGTCGCGTGCATGCAGATGCAGGATGGACGCACCCGCCTCGGATGCCGCGACCGCCTGGCTGGCGATATCGTCATATGTGTAAGGCAGATGCTCGGACATGGTGGGCGTGTGGATCGCCCCTGTGACCGCGCAGGTGATAATCGTTTTTGGCTTTGCCTTGGGCATGTCTAGTCTTTCTTGGCTGGTTTGACCCGGTAGCTGAGCGGGAACAATTCAATGTCAAAACGGCTTCGGATCAGGCCCCAAATTCCGTTCGGCGCTTTCAGCATGATGACAATGGCGACGGTACCGAGAACCATGAGGTAGATCGTACCGAGATCTGCTAGTGTCTCTCGCAGAAGGAAGAAGAGCAGCGTTCCGATGATGGGTCCTTCGAGTGTCCCAATACCACCGATAACCACGATGAAGATGACGAAGGCCGTCCAATCGTTGACGGAAAAGGCAGCGTTCGGAGAGATCCTCAGTTTCTGCAGAAAGATCAGCGCACCAATCATTGCCGTCAGGGCCGCTGTGACAATATAGACCACAAATTTAGTGCGCCAGATATCAACCCCGAGCGACCCTGCCGCCAGTTCGTTGTCACGGATTGCCATCAGCGCGAGACCATTGCGGGATCTTAGAAACAGGAACACGGCAATGATCACAGTCACAGCAGAGCCCAGCGCCAGCCAATAACTTAGATGTTCACGCCCGGCGCGGCTGTCTGCCAAAGATCGTACAATCCCGACGGGCAGTGACGATCCTGATCCGCCTCCCAAGACCGAAACCTGCGCAAAAGACAAACGAAAAACTTCGGCAATCACCCAGGTGCCAATGGCAAAATAGGCGCCACGTAGCCGGAAGATAAGAAGCGCTACCGGCACTGCAATCGCCGCACCTAAAATGCCTGCAAGGACAATTGCAGCGATCGGGTGCGCGCCGCCAAACATGGTTAGGGCAAAGAGCATGTACCCTCCGAACCCTACGTAGGACTGCTGCCCGACAGAGACGAGACCCGCGTAGCCAGCCATCAAGTTCCACAAGCTCGCCAGCGCGAGGTAAAGAAACAACTCGCTCATCAGGCGCATATCGGCCCGGCCTGCCCAGAGCGGCGCTGCCACCAAGATTATCATTATCAAAACCCCCAGCACGGCCGTGATCTTGACGACATCGGACGAGCGGGAAACGGTGTAGTCCTTGACACTCATTCATCTATCCTCGGGAAGAGGCCATTGGGACGCACGGCCAAAATAATGAGAAACACGATGTGCCCGGCCAGAAGCTGCCAGCCTGGATCAATCTTGGCACCGATGGTTTGCGCAACGCCCAGTATGATCCCGCCAATCAGGGTGCCCCACAGATTACCCAGCCCGCCGATGATGACGGCCTCAAAGCCAAAGATCAGACGGCCGCCACCGATAGACGGGTCAAAGCTTGTGCGGATGCCCAATAGAATTCCTGCAATGGCGGTCACGGCCAGCGCAAGCGCCATGGCGAGGCCGAAGATATGGCGACGGTTCAGCCCCATTAGCTGGGCGATTTCCTGATTGTCAGACGTGGCCCTGAAGGCGCGGCCAAGGGCCGTACGATAGAAGATCCACTGCAACCCTGCGATAACCGCGACGGCGATTGCAAAGGTCATCACAGGCAGAACACCAAAGGACAGACCCGCCGCCGAAACGCTTGCCGTTTCAAGCGCACCAGCGCTAATTTTCTGCGGGTCTGCTGAATAGGTTTCAAGCAGTGCATTCTGAATGATCACCGAAAGGCCAAAGGTGACCAGAAGCGGGGGCAGGATATCTTTGCCCAGCGTCTGGTTTAGAACGCCGCGCTGCAACACGTAGCCGAATATTGCCATTGCCGGGATGACCAGCAGTAGCGCCATCAATGGATGGATACCCAGAACCAGCGTCACTGACAGCCCTAGATAGGCCCCCAATACGATTAAATCGCCATGGGCGATATTCACCAGTCGCATAACCCCAAAGATCAGCGAAAGCCCGGCTGCGAAGAGCGCATATAGCCCACCTAGAAGCGTGCCCTGCAAAATAGCGTTTACCCACTCCACCTTATTCTACCCCAAAATAGGCGCGGGATATCTCCTCGCGCGGGACCTGGCCAGACGTGCCCTCGAGCGACACGCGGCCTTCTTGCAAACAATAGAATCTCTGAGACACCGACAGCGCTTTGGTGATGTCTTGTTCTACGATCAACGCGCTCATTCCCTGACCGATGATCCCGGGCAGCGCCTTGTAGATGTCCTTGATGACGATGGGCGCTAGGCCCAAGCTGATTTCATCAAAGAGGATCAAATCAGGGTTCGCCATCAAGGCGCGACCGATGGCAACCATCTGTTGTTGCCCGCCCGAGAGCGAGGTAGATGGCTGATGGCGCCGTTCTTGCAGGATGGGGAAGAGATCGTAAACCGTTTTGAGCGACCATGCGCCCTTGCGCCCAAGCTGGCCACCGATGAGCAAATTTTCCTCGACAGATAGCGACGGAAAGAGCTGACGTCCTTCCGGAACCAGCGCGATCCCTTTGGCAGCGACCTGATCGGCATGCAATGCCCCGATCCTCTCTTCTTTGAACTGGACCATATCGGCGCGGTTTTGTGTCAAGCCAGAGATCGAACGCATCAGCGTTGACTTTCCCGCGCCATTGGCGCCGATGATGGCAAGCACCTCACCCGGTACCACCTGCAGATTGACACCATAAAGCGCCTGGAAATCGCCGTAGAATGCGTCGAGGTCATTGATACTGAGAATTGGGCTACTCATCGCCATCGATCCCCAGATAAATTTCCTGAACCTCGGGGCTTTCCATTATCTGGCGTGGCTCTCCTTCGGCAATCTTGCGCCCGAAGTCGATCACCAACAGCTTGTCCACAACGGCCAGCAGGGCATGAACCACATGCTCGATCCAGATGATGGTGACACCGTCTGCATGAATGTCTTTGATGGTTTGCACCAGCGCGCGGCATTCGCCTTCGGTCAACCCGCCTGCGATCTCGTCGAGCAGCAAGAGCCTGGGTTTGGTG
>JBCBGX010000195.1:0-4260 GCA_038526325.1 Pseudomonadota bacterium
TTCAGAAAACCCCATAGCACCACAAAGCTTCGGACTGTGCTGCAGGCCGTAGGCTTTGTGTGACTGTCGACTTTGCCCGCCAACTCCATCAAAATTCCCCCAGGCTACCTTGAATGACAGCAACAACCGGCGCCGCGAAATAGGTTATCAACCGCCGCTGCCCCGTCACGACTTCGATCTGCGCCGTCATACCAGAGGCCAAGGAATAATCAGCACCGTTCAGGCTGACATATTCTTTGTCCAATTCGATCAAGGCTGCAAACACCCATTGCCCTGACGCGTTTTCGCGCGCATCGGTCGACACATTGATCAAAGTCCCCTTTTGCAGACCGAACCGTGCTGCCGGATAGGCCTCGAAGTTGATATTAGCCTGCTGCCCTGCCCGCAGCAGCCCAATGTCAGAGTTGGGGACCTCAGCCTCCAGGATCAGCGCCTCGTCGTCTGGTACGATGCTCATCAGCGTCTGACCTGCACGCGCCAGCTCGCCCGGGGCAAACACTTCGATATACTCCACAGTTCCTGCAGTCGGCGCCGTCAGTACAGCGGCATCAACTTGGCGGCGCAAGCGCAACTCTTCTAATTCCAGTTCCGCAAGGCGGGATGAAAAGGTCAGTCGCTCATTCGCAAGACTTGCGCGGCGCGTCGCAAACTCAACGCCCAGACGCGACTTGATCAGCTCAATCGCGTCCTCTGCCCGTGCGATATCTTGGCCCGCTGTCTGCAAATCCAACCGCATCGCTTCAAACTCGGCCTCGGCGGCAAGAAGCTGGCGTTGACTGATATTGCCTTGCCCGCGCAATTCACTGGCAGCACTCATGATGGCGCGATTTTTTTCAAGCAGTGTCCGATAGATTGGCAGTGTCTCTTGTATGCGGTCAACTTCTTGAAGGTTCAGACGGACCTCCTGATAGCCATTGAAGAAACTGGCCTGCAGTTCGGCAACAAGCGGACGCACCTCCTGCATCCGGACATCTTCCGCATCTGGGACAGGCAAGCTTGGCTGACCGGATCCGTCTTCGATGGTCGCGACCTGACCGATGACCTGATCAATCGCATGGAGTAGGAAATCCAGCGTTTGAAGGCGCAGCTCTGTTTCCGAAATCTCATTGACGACGCGAGCATGCTGCGTGGCGATATCGGTATCTTCCAGGCGGATCAGGGTTTGCCCGGCAACGACCCGGTCACCATTGGCCACGATGATCTCTTTGACGGGTAACGTGAATTCCGCTTGAATCTCGCGCGCTTGCCCCACATGGGCAAGCTTGGCCGAACCCGTTGCGACAATTTCCACTTTGAAAATGACCAAGACAAGTGCAGCCGCGATAAAGACGCTGCCCAGGAGAAGGAAGATCAGGTGAACAGACCGCGCAATGCCAAGGGCGCGTGGTGACTGAATATCGCCAAAGCGATGGCACACCAGAGATCTGCTCATTTGGGCCCCTCCAAAACGATGCTTTGATCAGCACCTGTGATCGCGTCAGGAGAATGGGTAATCACCAGCAGTGTAAACCGCTTCTTCAGCTCAAGCAGGTTTTCGGCAAATGCGCGTTGATTTTCATCATCAAGCGCGCTGGTCGGTTCGTCGAGAACAAGGACCTTGGGATCACGAATAAGGGCGCGGGCCAATGCAATGCGCTGCTTCTGGCCTCCTGACAGGTTGCTGCCCTGATCGGCAATGGGTGTGTTCAGCCCATTTGGCAGACTGGCGACAAACGTGTCGATGCAAGCGTCGCGCAGCGCGGCCCAGACCTGATCATCTGGCACATCCTCAAGGCCCAAGGTCACGTTATTGCGCAATGTATCTGCAAACAGCGCAGGGTCCTGAGGCAAGTAGGCCACAACGCGGCGCATGCCCTGCGCACTATGGCGGTCATAGGCGTAATCACCAAAATGGAGCTGGCCTTGCGACGGCTGCAAGAGACTGCCGACCAGCTTACCAATGGTGGTTTTCCCAGACCCGGACGGCCCCGAAAGGGTGGTGATGGTGTTGGGTTCAAGGCGAAATGACAGCCCCTCGAACAAAACCTGGCCACCATCATAGGCATAGGACAAATGGTCCGCAGTCACAGGCAGCACCCCGGTCTGGGGTACAGCAAGCCGCTGATCTTCAGCCTCGGTTGGCTTTGTCAGGATGTCGCCCAGGCGCAGCCGCGAAATCTTGATGTTTTGCCAAGATTCCCAAAGCTGCGAAAAATTCGAAATTGGGGCCGAAATCTTTTGGCTGATCAAAAAGAAAGCAACAAGTTCGCCAAGGCTCAGATTGCCGGAAAAGACCTCCAGCGCACCGACATAGAACAAGATGACGGTCAGTGCCCGCTGCGCAAAGAAGATCAGCTTGGTATTGATGATCTGAACCAGTGTCGCACGATAAGAAGAAGACAAGACATCGGTCAGCGTATTGTGCAACCGACCACGCACGCCATCCTCCAGGCCAAGGGCCTTGATGGATGTCACATTGCCGATCGTTTCGATCAAGCGCGCCTGATGTTTTGCACGCGCATCAAACGCTGCACGCAGACGCGCCCGATAAATGGGCCCGGTCAGGGCATAAATGATCAGCTGCAGCGGCAACGACAGGATCACGATGACCGCAAGCTTGCTGGAAATGATGAAAAGGATGACCAGGTAAATCACCAAAAACAGCAGGTCCAGAATACTGCCCGTCGCCGTCCCCACAATGAAATTGCGGATCGTGTCGGTTTCCGAGATGCGCGTCACCGTCTCGCCGACCGGGTAGCGCTTTTGCTCTTCGTTGGGCAAATCCAGATAGTGCTTGTGCACCTTCATCCCGAAAACATACGCCGCCTGTGATCCGGTCCGAAGGGCAACGTAGCGCGAGAAAAAGTCAAAAATGATCGTGCAGATACCCAACAGAAGAAACACCAACAAAACAACGACGAGCGAGCTTTCACGTTGGAATGGCAAGACGCGGTCAATCAGCGTTTGATAGACAAACGGCTCTATCAGCCCGAACAGTCGTACGCATACAGCCAGAAACACGACTTCGATATAGAAGTTCGTGTATCTGCGCAGGACGCGCGTGAACCACTGCAAGCTCACTTCTTTTCTGGGGGAATTGGGCATGGGCTTTCGACCGCAACTGTTAGGTCATGCAACGGACTTGAGATTGGGCTGGCGGGCATCCAGTTTGCCGTTCAACACCTGCGTCAGCGACACGCCGTCAAAATCTTTGCTCTCCGAAAACAGGCCAAGGGCGCCATAATTCCATGTCAGGTTCGCCAGCAGCGTGCGCTTGTTGGCATATAAGTCATCAAGATTCCGGTGATGGGCATCTTCCACCGACCGTCTGAGGTCCGGGTCATCTGTGACAAGCCAGCCTGTGGCCAGCGCAGCCAAAAGGGAGGGCGTGCCATGGCAATAAGTTGTGTCCAAGAGCAGATGCGAGAGCGGCGCGCAACGCACGGGTTGGCCATCCCCAAGAATGGAATGGCGGTATCCTTCATGCAGGGCAAGCCCAACATGGCCGTTACAGAACATGCTGTAGACCTGCGCCTCTGCCGGGGCGACCTCTACCGTGCCATCAGCCCGGCGGGTCAGGCCGAAACCGCGATGTGCCTCTTGCCGGAAGATATCCGCTAAGTCGCGAAAGCGACTGTCGGATGTGGCCGCATATATCGCCAGCAACGCATGTGCATAGCCGGTAAACCCGTGCGAGAAACCCGGCGTGGGCGTGTCATAGACAGACCTGCGATCCATCGCCCCTTGCAGCAAATCCGCAAAGAATTCGAACGTTGGCCTCTGTTGCGTGATCTGATGTGCGGTGCCAAAGCTGGCCACCCCAAAGCAATAGCCAGCCAGACCATCAAAGAAATCAAGCGTCCGCCACAGCCCGCGCCGCTCAACACTGTTACTGATCCATACTTTGACCGGCAACGCATCAAGCAATTGGTCAAGCGCCGGGTCAGTGCTGTAACCAAGGCGCCGCAGGTTTCCCGCGACGGCGTAAAGCCCGCCATAGCCGGTCATAAAGCCAAGCGTGTTCAACGCATGCGCGCTGCGATGCAATCGGCGCGCCATGTTTTCAATATCGCTCCGGTCCAGATAACGCGAAAAGCCGACAAGATAGCCACCAAAGCCATTGCCGATTGATGGCGCGAGAACGCGATAAGGGCGGTATCCATCCGTGTCGAAAAAGTGGAGATCAGCAAAGCGCGTACAGTCTGCAATGACGATGCGTTGGCCCTTGAAAACGGATCGCAGATAGTCATCCATCTGGGTCATAGTGCTCTCCTGTTGTAG
>JBCBGX010000196.1:0-4227 GCA_038526325.1 Pseudomonadota bacterium
TTTGTCAGGGCCATTTGTGTCAGTCCTTATGTGGATATTGAGGCTTACTATCGTGACTACGCACCAACCTGCGAAACAATTCTGGCAATCGCGAAAATTTCTCTCATTCTACTGCAGTGTTACAAAAAAACACCGCTCATATAAGCGGAAACCGCATTTGAATGTTACATTTTGTGTTGCGCACTGTCCCTAAATCGGTCCGCTGCGCAGTGGGCGGTAACCCCACAAACACCTTCAGTCACAGCAGCGCGAGGTGGGATGTCAGCCGATACAATCGCGGGTACGTTGTGGTAACGATCATGCGACAGACAAAGGACCCCGCAGATGAAAAACATTCTTCTATCCACCGCCATTGCAGCATCTGTTTCACTGATCGCCTCGTTTGGCTTTGCTGGTGAGCAATACATTGATGAAACCGGGTTTGCCGTATCAGGCTATGATGTTGTGGCCTATTTTGACCTGCCACAATCCGAAGTGGGCACCCCCCAGCCCGAGGGTGTGCCCGGCCGCGCCGATATCACTGCAGAGCATAACGGCGCGACTTTTGCATTTGCAACCGAAGAGAACCGTGATCGATTCCTTGCCGAGCCCGCCCGGTTTGCGCCGCAATATGATGGCCATTGTGCCTATGGCGTCTCGCGTGGCGGTAAAGTTCCGGGCAACCCCAACCTGTGGCGCATTGTCGATGATCAGCTTTTTCTGAACATCACACCTAATGTTGTTGGCTTCTGGGAAGAAGACATTCCGGGTAACATTACCCTGGCAGAAGGAAATTGGGTTGATATCGAACCTAATGCTGCCTCAACAAACACTATTCCGCAGTTCTCTTCTTCTGCACCATTGCAATAGCGCGTGGAACGTAACGCAAGACGTATGGTCCTGGCTGGATTGGCCGGGACCGTGACTGTTGGGCTAACGGCCCATCTGGTGGCTGGACCTGCCCCCCGGGAAACGCTGACACCGCCGCAAGCGCATACGGCGTCGCAGACGGGTGCGATAATGCTGGTCGATATTAGACGGCCGGATGAATGGAAAAGAACCGGGATTGCCGAAGGGGCCATTCCCATCGACATGCGACGGGACGACTTTACCGATGCAGTTCTTTCAGCCCGTCAAACAAATTCGCAACCCATCGCGTTGATCTGTGCACGTGGTGTACGCTCTGCCAGAATGACGGCCCGCTTGGTCGCGGCGGGCTTGTCGCCAATTATTGACATCCCGGAAGGCATGTTGGGTTCTTTTGCTGGACCGGGGTGGTTGAAACGTGATTTGCCTGTCAGCGCATGGAATGAACACGGATAGGGTGACCCCAGTTATGACACGCTTGCAGGATGTATTACTGGGTATGGCTTTGGTTGCTCTGACTGGCATGGCAACACCTGCAACCGGATGTTCGGTCGATCCGATGTGCCAGATAGATACAGGCGAATATGCGATCTCGTTGCCTGATGAGGACGATGAATTACGCCCTGCGGTCTTATTCATTCATGGGTTCGGGGGAAGTGGACCGGGTGTGTTTCGAAACACGGGTATGATCAAGGCATTCACAGATCGCGGTTATGCTGTGATAGCGCCCAATGGCCTTCCGCGCGGCAACGGCAATGGGGGATCCTGGTCATTTCATCCTCAACTGTCCCAGGGGCGGGATGAGATCGCATTTTTGACTGATGTTCGTGATGACGTGATTGCACGGCATGGGATTGATCCTGAACAGATCATCCTGTCTGGGTTTTCCATTGGCGGGTCCATGACCGCCTATCTTGCCTGCGCTGCGCCCGACACATTTGCTGCCTATGCCCCTGTTGGCGGCAACTTTTGGCGGCCACACCCGACAGAATGCGAAGCACCTGTACGCATGCTGCACACCCATGGTTGGACAGACGGCACGGTCCCGTTAGAGGGACGGGTCCTACGCGGATCTGACAGCCGCGATCCAGAGGCCCTGATGCAGGGTGATGTCTTTCACGCCCTGTCGATCTGGCGCGAGACGAATGAGTGCTTTCAGCTTAGGGCTGATGAATTTGTAACAGAAGGCCCGTTTTTGATCCGTAAATGGACACGGTGCGCGCCTGGCAGCGCGCTGGAATTTGCGCTGTTTCCAGGTGGTCATGTGATTCCGCCCGATTGGGCAAATCTGACGCTGGATTGGTTCGAAGCGCTTTAGGTTATTCCGCTGCTATCGCGAGTGTGTCTGGCTGCTCTTGCGCGTGCAAAAGTTCCTTGATCCTGGCGCGTTCTTGCCGAGCGCGACGGGCCACACGAGGTTCGCGCAGATCTTGCGGCGCGTCCAGTCGCAGCAGGCGGAATGCCTGATCCGAAATGCGGACACCGCTGAGCTTTGACAATGGGACAGCAAGAACGAGACTGAAGGCGATAGGTGCGAGCCAAAGCGACATCTCACCCGTCAGAATGCCGGAGACCATGATGATCCCAGTAACTGTTTCAACGATATGGAAACGGAAAATCTGACCCCAGCTATACCCGACCCCGGACCGGTTTTGCGGCACCCAAGAGCGCGACCATCCAAAAAGCGCATAGATCACTGCGATTGTTTGTTGGACCATCATCACCGGCGCGTAGAGAATTGAGCATAAGATCTCAATCAGTGCTGTTCCCACCAGATTGTGCCATCCGCCATAATCGGCACGTGTTCGGCCGCGGAAACTCAATGCGCAGGTGCCTATGATCTTTGGCATCAAGAGCATGGCATAGATGAACAAGAGCACCAGCAAGCCGTCGACAGGCTCTGCATCAGGCCAGATGGGCTGCAGTGGATTGGCGCTGTTGAAGTAGGACACAGTGTTTTCCGGCATGGCGCCGATCAGGGACCAAATCAGGATGACGACAAACCAAGCCGGCGAAAGCAAGAATGCAACAGCCCCTTGCAGCAGATGAAACCGTGACACCGGGTGAAAGCCCCGGACCGTCAGAATACGCAGGTGCTGCAGGTTTCCCTGGCACCAGCGCCGGTCGCGCAGAGCGTAGTCAATCAGTGTCTGCGGCGTCTCTTCGAATGATCCACCTGCGCGCGGCAGGAACCGGACGGCCCAGCCTGCCCGCCTAAGCATGCCGGCTTCGACAAAATCATGGCTCAGGATCAGGTCCTGCCGCCCGCGATGGCCGCGCATGTAAGGCAGGCGGGCGCTGTCGGCAAAAGCACGCGTTCGGATGATTGCGTTGTGGCCCCAGTAATTGCCTTCGGATTGCGCCCAGACGGCCAGCCCTTCGGCCAGCAGCCAGCCGTAGACCGCATTGGAAAACTGCTGCATCCGCCCAAACAGTGTCTCAGCCCCAATCAGATGAGGGAAGCTTTGGATCAGCCCCGCTTCAGGATGGGCCGAGAGTTCGTGCGCCAGCTGCCGAATGGCGGCTCCGCTCATCAGGCTATCGGCGTCCAGCACCAACATCGCCTCATACTCTGCGCCCCAATTCTGGATCCAGTCGGTTAGATTGCCGGTTTTCTTGTCCGTGTTTTCCGCGCGACGGCGGTAAAACACGTCAAATCCTTGGGGTGCCCCGGCTTTAAGCGCCATAAACGCCTTGTGCTCTTGCTCTGCAATCTCAGGATCGGTCGTGTCGCTGAGAATAAATAGCGTGTACCTGTCTTTGGATTGGCCCTGCGCCAATTCCAGCAGCATCGCAGACGCGTTGCCGAATACCTCCCAGGGCACTTCGTTATAGATCGGCATCAAAAGTGCTATGTCCTGTGCTGCCCCGCGGCCTTTGGTGTGCTGGGTAAAGCAGGGATACAGCACACGTTTGGTGAGGCCCAAAAGAACCGTACTGACAGACAGCGATACCCAGATAAAGGTCAGCGCGATCAGGGCGACGACCAAGCCTTCCAACACTGTCAGGCCGTCCAGCGATAGCCAGTTCACGATTGTCAGGGTTAACATAGCTGTCAGGAAAATTGACGGGCCAAATGCCGCGAAACGCCAGAAATGATCACGACTTGTTCGTTGCGGTGGACATGCCTGTTGTTGTGGCAGGCACCGAAAATCTTGCGGCGGCATGGCAAGCGGCGCACGGTCTGGCATAGACATGAACGGCGCGTGTGTCATGCGGTCCACCTGTACAGCCATACTTCGCTCAGCGGTTCGCCGTTCAGTCGCAACTGGGCGCGGAACTCGATCAGGTCTGCATCGCCAGGGATGAAACGGAAAGCAAGCCGCGCGCCGCCGGTTTCGGGGTTGCGCTGTAAGATACCACCATCCACCTCGCCCGCGC
>JBCBGX010000197.1:0-292 GCA_038526325.1 Pseudomonadota bacterium
CTGGATCATCACCGGCAACAAGACATGGATCACCCATGCTGCTCGGACACATGTGATGACCAGTCGTCGCCTTCCTTACGCGCGCGGGTGCGCAAAGATCCAAGGTCTGAACCGGTGTTCGGTTCGGTGAACACGGCCGTCGGCAGAATTTCGGCGCTCGCCAGACCGGGCAGCCATTTTTCTTTCTGTGCATCCGTGCCGCCGCAGATGATCAGCTCTGCCGCGATCTCGGACCGGGTTCCGAGCGACCCCACGCCGATATAACCGCGCGATAGCTCTTCCGACACCACGC
>JBCBGX010000197.1:302-4227 GCA_038526325.1 Pseudomonadota bacterium
CCATCTCTGAAATGATCTCCATCGGGATCAGTTCGTCCTTCAGGTGCCATTCATGGGCGTAAGGTTCCACTTCTTCCACACTGAAGCGGCGGAATTGTTCGCGGATCATTTCGAGTTCGTCGTCTAGGCCAGATGCACCAACCGTAATGTTGGCCGATTGCTCTTCCATCAATTCAACCAGACGAGCGCGCGCAGCTTGCGTGTTGCCGGACTGGGTTAAAGTCATCACAGAAGGTGCCATCAGAGCGCGCATATCGTCCTGCGTCAGACCAATATCCTGAAGGCGGACCATCTCGCCCTGGTTCATCTGGATGCCACCGTAAATCTGCCAAAGGTATTCGCCAAAAGCGATCTGGTGGATCAGTTGCTCCACCTCACCGAATTTGCCAGCCTCTTTCAGTCGCGTTGCCCATCCCTGCATCTGGTGCAGGGACTGTGCGTAGGTGGCGAGCCAGGCCAGTCCGTGGGCCGCTGTTTGGTGGTCTTCAATCAGTGCGCCGGAAATGCGGCCAGCATCCTCAACCAACGAGCGGACAGACGCCTTGGCACGTTCTACGACATCATCAACCGCAGGCAGGGACGCCGCTGTCAGGTCCAACAAGTCGACCAGAATCGGGTTCGTTTTCAACGTCATATCCTGACCATCATGCGGCATCTGAAGAATCCTTTCAATTTGCAGGCGCAGAGATAAGGTGTTTGCAGTTGCAGCGCAATAAAAATTCACATACGCGCCAAGAAGTGAACAAAAATGTCGCAATGGAATTCATGATGCAGATGGCTTTGTGACGGCGTAAGAGAGCATATGGACACAGTTTTTCTCACCCTGTCGCCTGCGGTATTTGCCTTTGCCTGTGCCGTGACCTTGCTCGGCGGATTTGTAAAGGGGGCTGTCGGCTTTGCCCTGCCGCTGGTGATGATTTCCGGCATGGGCATTCTAATCGATCCGCAGATTGTCGTCGCTTGTATCGTAATCCCAATTCTTGTCGCCAATGGCATGCAGGTCGCTCGGGCGGGTCTGGGGCCAGCAAAGGACGCTGTTATTGAACATTGGCGCTATATCGCGCTGGTCTGTTTGATGATCCTGATTTCCGCGCAATTCCTCACAAGTATCCCAAAGGATGCGATGTTTATTGTGCTGGGCGTGCCTGTCGTGGTGCTTTGCGCGATCCAGATCGCAGGTTGGCGCCCCGTAATTCCTCAGACATGGCGGACACCGTTTGAATGGACGGCAGGCACCATATCAGGGGTATTGGGCGGTCTGGCGGGGACCTGGGGCCCGCCTACGGTCTTGTATCTGCTTGCCCTCAATACGCCTCGTGCAAAACAAATGGCCGTCCAAGGCGTGATCTACGGTCTGGGCTCGGTCATGTTGTTCTTAGGGCATCTGCAATCCGGGATCCTGAACGCAAGGACCTGGCCAATTTCGGCCAGCCTGGTCATCCCGGCAATGCTTGGCATGTGGTTTGGGTTCAAGCTGGGCGATCGCTTTGATCAGGACAAATTTAAGCGTGCGACCCTTTGGGTTCTGATCATCGCAGGGGTAAACCTGATCCGCAGGGGGATTATGGGCTAGGATAGTAGCTCTTGATACCCACACAGCCCGGCAAGTTCTGGCAAGGCCTCAGGGGGCACAACTTCGAAATTAACCTGGTATAGGATTTCGTCGTCACGCAGGGCGGTCATGGTCCAGGCGCCGGGTAGCAATTCATAGTCATAGTCAAACTGATAGAAGGTCAGCGACGGTTCAATATCACTGATCCGTGTCAGAAAGCTTTGACCTTCTACCGCTTCTGCGCCCATTTCCGGATGCGTCACAACCATGGTGACTTGGTTGATGCCACCCGCAATCCGGGTCTGCGCCTTTACACCGAATCCGAGGTTGATCACCGCTGGCACGACGCGTGTGGTGGTAACGAATGGCGGCTCTTCATCAATCAAATGTGTGGTGCCCGCAATCGTGTCAGGCGCAGGGCTAGAGCCAACCGTTTCCGGTGGGCAAATGATCCCGGCTTCGATCACTGAGATATCGGGGCTTAGGGGGACCACCGAAACAGCCGCGTCCGCCAAGGCAAACGCCGCGGACACCGACAGTCCCGCGGCGCATAGCAAGTAAGATGAGGTCAGTCGCATGGACCAGAGTTTATCCGATTGCGGCGGCTTTTACATCTTCATCTATGAAGGGCACGTATTTTTCAAAGTTATCGCTGAACATCGTGACCAGCTTTTCCGCCTGCGCGTCATAGGCCTCTTTGTCAGCCCAGGTATCGCGTGGGTTCAAAAGGCCGTCGTCAACACCATCGACCGAAATAGGGACCTCGAAGCCGAAATGCGGGTCTTTGCGGAATGTTCCTTCGATTAATGTGCCGTCGAGGGCAGCCGCAAGCAGCGCACGCGTCGCCTTTATGGGCATCCGCGACCCGGTGCCATAAGCCCCGCCCGTCCAGCCGGTATTGACGAGCCAACAGGTGGCCCCATGGCTGGCGATCTTGGTCCGCAGCAGGTTTCCGTACACTTCGGGCCTGCGCGGCATGAAGGGCGCGCCGAAACAGGTGCTGAATGTGGGTTCTGGTTCGGTGACCCCACGCTCGGTTCCCGCCACTTTAGACGTGAAACCGGATAGGAAGTGATACATCGCCTGCGCCGGCGTCAGCCGCGCAATCGGCGGCAGAACGCCAAACGCATCACAGGTCAGCATGATGATGTTTTTGGGATGCCCGCCAAGCGCGCTGTCCGAGGCGTTCGAGATATAGTTGAGCGGATAGGCGCAGCGCATATTCGCGGTCAGGCTGTCATCCTCAAAATCCAGTTCCATTGTCTTTTCGTCATAGACCATATTTTCGATGACCGTATGTGGCATGGAACAGGTGGCGTAAATTTCCGGCTCGGCCTCAGGGTCGAGACCAATGGTCTTGGCATAGCAACCGCCTTCGAAATTGAAGGTGCCGCGATCAGACCAGCCATGTTCATCATCCCCGATCAACGTACGCGACGGATCGGCAGATAGGGTCGTTTTTCCGGTGCCTGACAGGCCAAAGAACACCGCCGTATCCACCGGATTGCCGGTCGCATGGTTGGCAGAGCAGTGCATTGGCATAATGCCTTTCTCAGGCAAAAGGTAGTTCAACAGCGTAAACACTGACTTCTTGTTTTCGCCTGCATATTCCGTGCCGCCAATCAGGATCAGCTTTTTGTCAAAATTCAATGCGATCACTGTTTCGGACCGGCATCCGTGCCGCGTGGGATCTGCTTTGAAGTTTGGACAGTTGACGATCGTAAAATCCGGCGTAAAGGTTTCAAGCTCTGACGCATCCGGGCGTCGCAGCATGTGGCGGATGAAAAGACCATGCCAGGTTAGCTCGGTGATGACGCGCACATCCAGCCTGTGGGCCGGATCAGCCCCGCCGAACAGATCCTGCACATTGTAGGTGCCGCCCTTCATATGCGACAGCATGTCGGCATAAAGAGTATCGAATTTAGCAGGCTGCATAGGCGGGTTATTGTCCCACCAAATGGTGTCTTCGACAGAGTGGGTGCGTACCACGAACTTGTCCTTTGGCGACCGGCCCGTGTGCTTACCGGTTGTCACAAGGAATGTGCCGCCCTTGCCGGTCACGCCTTCGCCGGCCGCAACGGCTGCATCCTGCAACTCGGCTTCGGAGCGGTTGTAATACACATATCCGAGCCCTGTGATGCCTTGATGTTCAAGCTTCATCGTTGGGTTGACCGTACCTTGGTCCATCGGTTCGCTCCTTTTTTATGTGTCCGGTATGACCTGCGATGCGCCTGCATAACATCAACTTTTAAGAGGCCGATAGTGCGTCTAAGCACAGTTAGCGCAACCATTTCCATGTTAGCGCAACCAAGTCAGGTCAGTTCCAAGCGGGCGGCCAAAAGCAAGGCGACTTTGGCAAAAATGAACCAAAAG
>JBCBGX010000198.1:0-4205 GCA_038526325.1 Pseudomonadota bacterium
ATGAAGCTCTACAAGGACAACAAGGTGAACCCGGCTACACCGGCGTCGTTTTGGTAATTGCGAATGGCTTCCCATTCCTTGGCGCCGGCGAAAAGACGAGTGTTGACGGTTGCTGTGCCGCCGGCTGCGACAGTTTCAATCGGCATCACAGCTTCGGCCTGAAACAGGTCACGATTGTCAAAGTACTTTGAGGTCGAGCGGAAGGGTGCCGTCTGGTCCGGGATCAGCGTTGTCATCCAATAGTGGTCTGTGTAACCGATCCAGCCCGAACCCTGAACATCCAAGCGCTCGGCCTGGGTCCGTTCGCGTGGATCAATCTCGTATTCGGTGATGTCGCCGTAACCCGTTTCTTCCAGCTCGCCGTCGGTCATCCGCACAAGACCTTCGTGCAGGATGAAAAAGTTCTTTAGATCATCGGGCTGGCCATGGCGGCGCAACAGGCCATAGGGGCGCGCTGAAATGGGTGTGGTCGTTGTGTTCTCGACGCTTTGCTCGAAGGTGAACATGAATTCGTCGTCGACCGACACAACCGTCCGGAAGATGTGTCCGACCCCATTGTCCCAAACGAGGGTGATAGGGGTTTCAGCTGTCAGGCTGTCGCCCGTTTCCAGTGACCACAATGTGTCAGGTCCAGGTACCATGCTGGCATCCAAGCCGTCGGTTGCTGTCCATCCAAAAGAAGCAAAGTAGGCACCGCGTTCGCCAACGGGGCGCAAAAGCCGGACGATCGGAGACCCTTCCTCAATGGTTTCACGGTATTGGGTCAGCGCGAGATCATCGATACGACCGCCAAGCAGTGACAATGATCCGCTGAATTCACCGGTCTCAATCGCGACGCGCGGGGCCTCGGCTACCGCATCAGAGGCTTCCGTGGGGATCGTGGCAGCTGCTTCTGCCGGATCGGCTGTTGGGACAGTCGGATCCTCAGCATTTACGACGGCGTCCGTCGTCGGATCAAGCGGCAGGTCCTCTGGCGGGAATAGCACTGTCCAGGTCATAATAACCAAGAAGCTTAGCAAGGTCGCTAGGATGAGGTTCTTATTCTGGTCGTCCATCTAAAGCTGCCCATATCCGCATTAAAGTCTGGTGGCTGTTCAACCTGCCAAGGTCCAAAAGGTCAAGCAGTTTAGGATCAAAAAGACGCTATGAAGCAGGTCTTCCGCAGGAAAATCAGGTTGCGGGCGCAGATAGTTGCACCTGAATTGCGTCCGCTGCAATCATCACCTGATCGGCTGCTATATCAAGGCCTTCATCGTTCAGGCTTTCGACTTTGACGTTGGCAACGGTAGTATTTCCGGCGATCCGACGCGATTTGTCGTAGGCGGGGTCATAATGCTCGGTGATCAGCGCGGCAGACAACTCTGGTAATGCGCCGTCTTGTGACAGCTTTACCCACCGGTCAACGATGGCATGTCCGCGAAGTCTGCGCAGCGGTTCTAACCGGGCGGCAAGGGTTGTCGGATCAGACAAAATGTCTTCGTAGGCGCGCGCCAGATAGGCCGCTCGTATCGGCCGGGGAACTTCCAAGACGATCCTCGGTCCTGACTGCATCGCCTTCCATACGCTAGGCGGCAGTGTGATCTTGCCGATCTTGCTGCTTTCGGCCTCAATAATCACGGGCCGCGTCGGGTCTAGTGCATGAAGCGCGGCAGCGAGCGACGTCTCAAAACCTTTTTGCATGGGTTGGGCATGCTGCAAACCGCCAAGAAGTGATCCTCTGTGATGGGCCAGTGCTTCAAGGTCGAGGATTTGTGCGCCACGTTTGGCAAGGCGCTCAAGAAGAGCTGTCTTCGCCGTTCCCGTATATCCATCCAGCAAGACAACTTGATGGGGCAGAGGTGCTTCATACAAAAACCGGTACACAAGGCGCCGATAGGTCTGATACCCGCCCTTGATCGTCTGGGCTCGCCAGCCGATCTCGGATAAAATCGTGCCAAACACCCCCGAGCGCTGACCACCACGCCAGCAGTACAAAATCGGCCGCCAGGCGCCATCTTTTCCCGAGAGCGGTCCGTCAATATGGCCTGCGACATTGCGGATCACCATTCCGGCGCCCAGTTTACGCGCATCAAACGGGCTGATCTGTTTGAAAGTTGTTCCAATTTCAGCGCGTTGCGCATCATCGAGTGCGGGCAGATTTACAGCGCCTGGAATGTGATCTTCGGCAAATTCGGCGGGCGATCTGACATCTATGATGCTGTCAAAACCATTGGCCAGAAGTGCGTCAAGCGTGGAAAATTCCTGCGGCATGAACGCGTGGATAAGACTGCTGCGCTTAGGAAACAAGGCCTCTTCTGAGTCAGATCATACTGCTTTGCCGGTTGCGGCATTTGCCAACTTTGCACCCTTGCCGTGCGCAAGGTATGTCGCTGTGAGGATGGGTATTTTCTTCACTGCGGTGAGATGTGGCAAACGGCGATTGTATAAAGGAGACTTTAGTGTGACTGGTCGACCAGATGTGTTTTTTGCCACTTCAAGGAAGTCCAGATACGAAGGGCTGCTCTCTGGGTCACAGATTGAACCAGCCTGCACTAATCCCCATTGCGAGCCTTATGACTCCGCCCTAGCGTGACGCCATGAGTTATGATGACCTGCATTTGATCACACACTGGGCCCAAGTGGTGCAATTGCGGGACAATAATCTGCTCACGCCTGCTGAACTGATCTTGCTGGAGGCGGCAGAAAAGGGTGAGCGTGCTCGTATCGGGCTAACGGTGCCGAACCTTAAGGCGCCAACCGTCCTGGTCCGAGCCGCATTGCTGCGCTATCTGATACTTGGCGGGTGTAAGGATTTTCGTACGCAACCATCGGGGATCACATTGGTCGGGGCGTGGATCGGCGGCGTCCTGGATCTAAGCTTTACCACCGCGCGCGGGCCAATCGATTTCTACAATTGCTATATCGCGGAAAAGCCGCAGATGGTTCAGTTGACCGCCGACGGCCTGGCGATTGTCGGCTGTATGATGGTGGACGGGCTGAACGCTGCGCGCTTACAGATCAGCGGGAATGTGACGCTAAACGGCAGCCGGGTGGATGGAAAAATCTCGCTCTCAGGGGGGGAAATCAAGGGGCACCTGTCCTGCACCCAGGCCACTTTGCGTCACGAGGGGCATTCCGCATTCAAAGCGCAAGGCCTCACGGTTGTCAGCAGCGTCTTGTTGGAAGGAACAACTGCAACAGGCCAGGTCAGTTTGCTTGGGTCGCGGATTGGTGGACAGTTGGTCTGCATAGGGGCCAGTTTCCACAATCCACAGGGCCATGCATTGAACGCACAAAGCATCCAGATACGCGGTGATGCGTTTCTGCGCTATGCGGATACTACCGGCGAGGTTAGCTTCTTAGGGGCCGAAGTGGGGGGTGTACTGGATTGCACGCACGCCACGATGCGCAATCCGGACGCACAGGCGCTGAACGCGCAACGGCTCATCGTGCGCGAAGGATTTATCTGGCGTCGGATCAAAGGGGTGTCTGGCGCTGTCGACCTTATCTCTGCCCATGTTGGCGATTTGTGGGATGACCCGGAAAGCTGGGCATTGTGCGATACGCTTTATCTGAGTGGCTTTATTTATGACGTCTTGCATGGCGGCATCAATGTTCCAGACCGTCTTGCCTGGCTAAAGAAAGGGGCGATATCCCGGCGCGAATTTTACCCGCAACCATATGAACAATTGGCAAAGCTCTTGCGAGATACAGGCCACAGGTCAGATGCTCGTGCGATCATGGTCGCCAAGGAACAGGAACAACGCAAAGCATCGCGCGAAAGATGGCGCCGTGAAGGGGCGTGGCGGGATGACCTGCTTGAGGTGAGCCTTGCTGATCCAGACGCACGGGAAGAGGCTTTGACCGCTTTGCAAGCACGCCGCCCGAATGATGAACATCTCGCCCGGTTGAAGCTGTTGGAACCCGACGAGGTCGCCCCTGATTTCGCACCGATGACGCTGGCCTATGCACAAAAGCAATTTCGCGATGAACAACGCTGGTTTAAGACGCGGGTTTTGTGGCGCAATGCGGGCAGTTTGATTGCTGACAAGGTTTTTGGGTTGGTTGTGGGCTATGGCCACAAGCCAGAGCGTAGCTTTTATATGCTTTTGGCGCTTGTCGCCGTGGGTTGGTTTCTCGCGGCAAAAGCTTGGGAGGCTGGGGATTTCGCACCTACCATGGGCCCGGTCCTAATGTCAGAAGGCTGGCAGGAACTGGCCACGGAT
>JBCBGX010000199.1:0-4176 GCA_038526325.1 Pseudomonadota bacterium
AGGAACTGGCCACGGATGAGCGGATTACGAACCCGGCTTTGGTTTGGTCGGACAAGTATATGCTTTCGCCGGAAGGGGACCCGGTGCTGACGCCGGGGCGTGACTACGAGACATTCCACGCTGTGGCTTATGCAGTTGACCTTGTGGTCCCTATTGTGGCGCTGGGGCAAGAGGCGTCTTGGGCACCGTCCACGACGCGTGGTCCTTGGGGTAAGGTGCTATGGTGGGTCCGCTGGTGGCTCATCGCGCTGGGCTGGATTGTGACAGCGATCGGGGCTGCGGCAGTGACCGGTGTAATCCGGCGCGATTAGAAATTTGGTTATGAAGGCGCCAACGGCACGCGTCCTTTATTGGTCAGCAGCCAACAATCCCGGCCCTCAAAAACCGCCGGGACCAACGGATTGCCATAGCCTGCGCCACCATCAAGATTCACCCGGTTGCCATGATGTCGCGGATGGTCCAAGGCGGTATGCCCGTGAACGATCAGTTTGCCATAGTTGGTTCGGCTGTCGAGGAACCCTTCGCGGATCCAAAGCAAGTCTTCGGGGTCCTGCCATTCGAGCGGCAGTTCCATCCGCAGTCCTGCATGTACGAAAATAAGCTCATCTGTCGCGTGATAGAGCGGGCGAGATTCGAGAAATTCGAGGTGATGCACCGGCACGTGTTGCTGTGCCAGATCAAGGATCTGCGCCGGTTCGCATTGACCTGCAGCGATACCATAGGACACCAGCGTTTCTAAACCACCACCCTTAGGATGCAGGAAAGAAGGGCCCGTACCACCTTTAAGACCATAGGACCCAAGCGTTGCGGTACCACCCAATCGGGGGTTCAGCCAATTGATCCCGGAGCGCACTTTTGGGTCATGTTCCGTCCCGTCCCGCACAAAGCGGGTGAACATGCGGTCATGATTGCCCATAATGCACGTCCAGCGCCGCCCGGCTTCCGAGCCCGCAATGAGTGTCTCGATCACGGCCCGGCTGTCGGGGCCGCGATCTACGTAATCGCCTAAGAACACGATCTGTGCATCCTGCCCGCCATCGGCCTCGATGAGCGCCAGCGCAGAATCCAGCATGGCTTTTTGGCCATGAATGTCGCCTATGGCATAAACCGGATCGGTCATTTAGACGTTGAAAGTCAGCGGTTTGACCTGCTGAAACAGACCTGTCGCTTCAAGAGCGGCAATCGCGGGGGCTGGCACAGGTTCGTCGACATAAAGCAGAGCGATCGCTTCGCCATGTGCTCCAGAGCGACCAAGTGTAAAGTTCGCGATATTCACGTTGTTCTGGCCCATCGTTGTGCCCAAGGAGCCAATGATACCAGGCCGGTCTTCGTTCGTCGTGTAAAGCATATGCTCACCGATCTCGGCATCGATATTGATCCCTTTGATCTGGATAAAACGCGGTTTGCCATCGCTGAATACTGTTCCCGCAACAGACCGTTCACGTTTGTCTGTAACGACTGTCACCTTCACATAGCCCTCAAACGCACCGGACTGGTCCTGCTTGGTGGTAGACACCTTGATGCCGCGTTCCTTGGCAATCACGGGCGCACTGACCATGTTCGTATCCGGGTTCGCCTTCGTCATGATGCCCGCGATGGTCGCTGCAGTGAGAGCCCTTAGGTTCATGTCACTGGCTTCCCCATCAAAAAGGATGTTGATCGCTTTAATGGGCTCATCCGTCATTTGGCCGATGAAGTTGCCCAAATGTCCAGTCAACTTGATCCAGGGTCCCATGATCTTGGCCTCTTCAGCCGTAACCGATGGCATATTCAGCGCGTTCTGCACTGCGCCAGTCAGCAAATAGTCCGACATCTGCTCGGCTACCTGTAAAGCGACGTTTTCCTGTGCCTCGGTGGTTGCGGCCCCTAGATGCGGGGTCACAACGACATTGGGCAAGTTGAAAAGCGGGCTTTCCGTGGCAGGTTCGACGGCAAAAACGTCGAACGCGGCCCCGGCCACGTGGCCGGATTTTAATGCTGCTGCCAAAGCAGCCTCATCTACCAGCCCGCCGCGGGCACAGTTTACGACCCGCACACCTGCCTTTAGCTTCGCGATATTTTCGGCGGACAGAATATTCTTGGTTTGGTCTGTCAACGGCACATGCATCGTGATGAAGTCTGAGCGTGCGAGCAAATCGTCCAGATCCAGTTTTTCAACGCCAATCTCTACGGCGCGTTCCTCGGAAAGGAATGGATCATAGGCAATGACCTTCATCTTCAGCCCTTGCGCCCGGTCAATCACGATAGAGCCGATATTGCCCGCCCCGATCACACCAAGGGTCTTGCCTGTCAGTTCCACCCCCATGAAACGGGATTTTTCCCACTTTCCGGCATGGGTCGAGGCGTTGGCCTCGGGGATTTGCCGCGCCACCGCCATCATCATGGAAATGGCGTGTTCGGCTGTCGTGATGGAGTTGCCAAAGGGCGTGTTCATCACGATGATCCCCTTTTTTGAGGCCGCGGGGATATCGACATTGTCGACACCGATGCCTGCACGCCCGATAACCCTGAGATTGTCGGCGGCGGAGATGACTTTTTCGGTTGCTTTTGTAGCTGACCGGATTGCCAGGCCGTCATATTGCCCGATGACTGCGAGCAGCTTGTCTTTGTCCTTGCCCAGGTCAGGCTGAAAATCCACGTCAATGCCGCGATCTTTGAAAATCTGTACAGCGGCGGGTGAGAGCTTGTCAGAGATGAGTACTTTAGGAGCCATTTTTGATGTCCTTTTTGGTGGCCAAGCGCGAACAAATTTCTAGAATTTGTTCCACCGGCCAAAATTCCGAGAAAATTTGGGTTAGAGGGCTGCGATTTCCGTCTCGAACGCCCATTCAAGCCAAGGCAGCATGGCTTCGATGTCCGAGGTCTCGACGGTTGCTCCGCACCAGATCCGCAGACCCGACGGAGCGTCGCGATAGGCACCGATATCGAGCGCGATAGTCTCGGCTTCTAACCGCTTTGCGACCGCCTTTGCGAATGTCGCACCGTCGGTGATCCGGTTGTCGGTGAACTTCAGGCAGACAGAGGTGTTGGACCGCGTTGCCTTATCTACCGCCAGATTTTCGATCCACGCCTTGTCGGCGCAGAAATTCCAGATTGCTCGCGCATTCGCATCAGCCCGATGCATCAGTGCATCAAGCCCGCCAATAGACCGGCCCCATTTCAGTGCGACCACATAATCTTCAACCGCCAGCATCGATGGCGTATTGATGGTTTCACCGCGAAAAATCCCTTCGATGAGTTTCCCACCTTTGGTAAGACGGAAAATCTTGGGCAACGGCCAGGGTGGCGTATAGGTTTCTAACCGCTCAACGGCACGCGGGCTGAGGATCAGCATGCCATGGGCTGCTTCACCGCCCATCGCCTTTTGCCAAGAGAACGTCGTGACATCCAGCTTGTCCCAAGGCAAATCTTGGGCGAACGCAGCCGAGGTCGCATCGCACAGCGTCAGGCCATCACGATTTTCTGGAATCGCATCGCCTGAGGGCATACGCACGCCGGACGTTGTGCCGTTCCATGTAAAGCAGACATCATGGTCATAGTTCAGTGCGGTCATGTCGGCGATCTCGCCATATTCCGCAATGTGCGTGGTGGCGTCGATCTTAAGCTGTTTGACAGCATCTGTCACCCAACCTGCGCCAAAACTTTCCCAGGCGACCATCTCAACCGGACGTTCGCCCAAAAGCGACCACATCGCCATTTCAAATGCGCCAGTGTCAGACGCAGGAACGATCCCGATGCGGTAATCGGCAGGCACGCGAAGGATCTCGCGGGTCAGATCGATCGCCTCTGCAAGCTTTGCCTTGCCGACGGCCGCTCGGTGAGACCGACCAAGTGCGGCATCGCTGAGCGCGTCGAGTTTCCAGATTGGGGGTTTGGCGCATGGGCCAGATGAAAAACGCGGATTGGCCGGCCGCGCTGCCGGTTTGGTCAATACCATCGATGTGTATCCTCACAGATATGCGCCCTTCGTTGGGGAAGGGTGTCCCACCGCCGGACATACGGAACCCCAGTAAAAACAGCAACAGGCAAAGGCACTTGCTATGCAAAAAATTGTAGGCAGGTGCAGAACGATGCAGGAACGCGAGTTTCCGATAGGCACAAAACTGACACAACGAGATCGCGCTTTGTTCTTCTTACGAAGTCGCGGGACTCAGCACTGAAAAAAGAAAAAGCCGC
>JBCBGX010000200.1:0-4173 GCA_038526325.1 Pseudomonadota bacterium
ATGGGCTTTCAATGGTTTCCGATCCCGTGGATTGACGGGTCGAGCGAGGAAGAAAGCCGTGCTGGGCTGGAACGGGCAGCGGCAGATCTGGACGCTTTCCTTGATGGCGTGATGATTGATGAGGATCTTTTGCCTGAACAGGTGATGGTGCTTGGGTTTTCGCAAGGCACCATGATGGCGTTGCAGGTGGTGCCCCGGCGCGAAGATCCGATTGCCGGTGTCGTCGCTTTTTCGGGGCGTCTACTTGATCCGGAATTGTTGGCGGACGAGACGGTGAGCCGCCCGCCCGTATTGCTGATCCATGGGGATCAAGACGATGTCGTGCCGCCGCAATCTTTGCCGCAGGCCGCCGAAGCATTGCAGAACGCGGGCTGGAAAGAGGTTTATGCGCATATCATGAAAGGCACAGGGCACGGAATCGCACCGGATGGGCTTCAGGTTGCATTAGCATTTATGCGTGATAGGTTAGGGTTGTCTTAGGCGTCGATTTTGATTGGCGTCGCACATCGTGTTTAGGGCTATTTTATTTTAAGTAGCCTGTGAAAATTAACAATTTGGTTAGGAGTTTTCTTTGATAACTTCGGTATTGCTGTGTTGTTCAATAAGTGAGTTTGTTTGATGGTTCCATTGCAAAGCCTGCCTCCGATTGCGCCACGTGTGTCCAAAGACAGGGTTGTCTATCTTATCGCCCTTTTTGCACTTGCGACTGCGATTAGCCTTATTGCGCAACGGATTGGGCCCGATCCCTTGGTCGTCAAGTTGGTCATGTTGGCTCTGGTTGCGGCCTTGTTGTTGACAATCCCGGTAACGATGTTGTTCCGGTTGCGACGCAATGGCCATCATCTGAAGAAGATTGCCCAGGTTGACGGGGTGACAGGGGTGACCAACCAACAGACGTTTTTGCATCGTTTCGAACGTGCTTTGCCGCAAAGCGGTGTTCTGCTGATGCTGGATTTTGACCATTTCAAACGGGTCAGTGCAGTTAACGGATCGCATTCGGCAGACTTGTGCCTGATGGCCTTGGCACAGCGCTGTCGCGAAATCACACGCACCACCGATATCGTGGGCCGTCTGGACGATGCTGTCTTTGGCATTTACCTGCCGGGTGCGCCGATTGAACGCGGGCGACATGTGGCAGACGAGCTAAGCAAAGGGGTCCATGTGGTGCCACCCAACGGGATTGTTTATGCATCTGTATCCGTTGGCATGGTGATTGCAGACGGCTGGACGTCGCAAGACAAGTTGATGCGCAGCGTAGAACAGGCCCTTGATCTGGCAAAGTTGCGCGGCCCGGCTCATGTGATGATGCGACCTGTCGTTCCAGCCTGACACGCCCCCTGATGACTGGCAAATTTTGCCGCATATTGTGGGGGTTGTCACAAATCTGACGCGATATATAGTCCACACTGTAATGAATAGCGGGAATGCCGCGTTCGGCAAAGTTCCCGCACCGGGCAGTGTGGAACGTAGACTATGACGCAAGCAGATTTCAGGTCGGATTTTGTCAGAGAGCCAGGCGCCTTGAAGCATTTTCCAGCGCTGGTCCTGAACGCCGACTACCGCCCATTAAGCTACTACCCGTTGTCTCTTTGGCCCTGGCAGGAAGCGGTCAAGGCAGCATGGCTGGACCGGGTTGATATCGTTAGCGAGTATGACGAGGTTGTGCGCAGCCCGTCGACGATCATTAGGATCCCATCAGTTGTCGTTCTAAAGGACTATGTGCGGCCACAAAAAAAGGTAGCATTTACCCGGTTCAACCTCTTTCTGCGCGATGAGTTTACTTGTCAGTATTGCGGCGCGAAGGGTGATCTGACCTTCGATCACGTGGTGCCACGAGCAAGCGGAGGGGTAACAAGTTGGCAAAACGTTGTCGCAGCCTGCTCGCCCTGCAACCTGCGAAAAGGGTCCAGATCTCTCAAGCAATCAGGGATGAGCCTGTCAAAACCGCCACGACAACCTGTGCCGGAGCAGTTGCACAATGTGGGCCGAAAATTTCCGCCAAATCATCTGCATGAAAGCTGGCTGGATTTCCTATACTGGGATGCGGAGTTAGAGGCTTAGAAGCGTCTGGCGCTAGACTTGCTCATCGCGCCGCGTTAGGAAAGTGGCGTTAGCGCTAACGTCTTGGGGCTAGCGTAACTGCCTCAGAACGGAAAAAGCCATGGTCTCTCGCGTCATCCCTGTGGAAACATTTGATCTGGTGATCTTTGGGGGGACGGGCGATCTGGCGCGCCGTAAGATCCTGCCTGGCCTGTTTCGCAGGTTTCGCGCCGGGCAAATGCCGGGCGGATCAAAGATTATTGGGGCCGCTCGCTCTGATTTGGATCAAGCGGGGTATCGGGCACTGATTGCTGATGCGGTTGCCGAATTTGGTGGCGAAGAACGAAGCGACAAAAAGGCGTTGGACGCCTTTTTAAACTGCCTGGAATACGTTGCCATTGACGCCAAAGGTGAGGGCGGATGGGCGGATCTTTCCAAGGCGGTGCGCCAGGATGTGGTGCAGGCATTCTATTTCTCAGTTGCGCCATCGCTTTTTGGTGACCTTGCAGAGCGTCTCCATACCCACAAGATCGCCAACAACACGTCGCGGATCGTCGTTGAAAAGCCCTTCGGGCGCGATCTGGAAAGCGCCCGCGCATTGAACAAGACGCTCGCTGCCCATTTTGACGAAAGCCAGATCTACAGGATCGACCATTATCTTGGCAAAGAAACGGTACAGAACCTTATGGCAGTCCGTTTTGGTAATGTGTTGTTTGAGCCGCTTTGGAACAACCATTATGTCGATCACATCCAGATCACCGTCGCGGAAACGGTGGGGGTTGGCGGACGCGGGGCCTATTACGACAAATCAGGCGCCATGCGCGATATGGTGCAAAACCATCTGATGCAGCTTTTGTGTTTGATCGCGATGGAACCCCCCAGTGAATTTGAGGCCGATGCCGTCCGAGATGAAAAGCTAAAGGTTATTCGCGCGCTGCAACCTATTGATTACCATCACATTGTGCGTGGCCAATATGATGCGGGGCCTGATGGGCCAAGCTATCGCGAAGATGCTGAAAACCCCCGTACCTTTACGGAGAGTTTCGTCGCTATGCGCTGTCACATCGCCAATTGGCGATGGGCGGGTGTGCCGTTCTATTTGCGCACGGGCAAGCGAATGAAGGCCCGAGCGTCTGAGATTGCGGTTGTGTTCAAGGATCTGGGCCATACGATCTTTGAAGGCGACGAGGCGCGCCATCGCAATATTCTGTCCATTCGATTGCAACCGAATGAGGGAATGGATCTGCAAGTGACCATCAAAGAGCCCGGGCCAGGTGGGATGCGCCTCATTGATGTCCCACTGGATATGACATTTGCAGAGGCGCTTGGTGACGAGGTCGAAGACGTAACCGATGCCTATGAACGGCTGATTATGGATGTGATCCGCGGCAACCAGACCCTGTTCATGCGCGGGGATGAGGTAGAGGCCGCTTGGGCCTGGACCGACCCGATCATTCAGGGCTGGGAGGCGCGCAATGATGTGCCGAAGCATTATGATGCCGGCTCTGCCGGGCCAGAAGATGCCATGATGCTGCTACATCGCGATGACCGCAAGTGGCGTGAAATCAAGGCTTAGCAACCTTGTCGGAATGCGGACATTATTACCCTCAGTAGACTTTGGCCGTAAGGAGGCCACGCTATGAATGTGATCGAATATCCGGACGCGGAAATGATGATGATGGACCTGGCAGACACGCTGGCGGGGGAGTTGAAGAATTGCCTGCTGGTGCATGACCATGCGTCATTGGCTGTACCGGGCGGCACGACGCCAGGTCCTATCTTTGACAGCTTATGCGCGGCTGATCTGGATTGGGCCCGGGTTCATGTCATGCTGACGGATGAACGTTGGGTGCCGGAAAGCTCTGACCGGTCCAATACACGGTTGTTGCGGCAGCGGCTTCTGACCGAACGGGCTGCTGTGGCGCAATATGTGCCGCTTTACGCTGAGGCTGACACCCCAGAAGAAAAGCTGCCCGCTTTGGCAGAGGCGCTTACGCCTGAATTGCCGATATCCGTTATGCTGCTCGGGATGGGAGCGGATATGCACACGGCCTCAATCTTTCCCGGCGCGGACCAATTGGATTTGGCATTAAACGGCGATGACAGGCTGGTGGCGATGCGGGCACCGGGCGC
>JBCBGX010000201.1:0-4151 GCA_038526325.1 Pseudomonadota bacterium
TTCACGACCTCATGCGTGAAAAGATCCTTGCACCGCTTAGCCTTCAAGCGCCCGCTTTCTACCTGACAGATGGGTTTGGCACCGCTTTCGTATTGGGGGGCCTGAATACCGCCACCCGCGACAATGCGCGCTTTGGCCAGATGTTCGCCAATGGGGGCGAGTGGAATGGACGTCAGATCGTGCCAGAGGATTGGGTCACCACCTCTACTCGCGCCAGCGCGAAAACCGAACCCGGAGAAATCGGTTATGGGTATCAGTGGTGGATCCCTGACGGATCAGAACCAGGACAATTCCTGGGCCGTGGCATTTACGGCCAATACCTCTATGTAGATCAGGTGAACGATGTGGTTATTGCCACGCATGGCGCGGATCGACTGTTTCGCGAACCCGGCGTGCACCGCCAGAACGAAGCCATGTTTCGCCTGATTGCAGAAAGCCTTTGATATGGAAAAAGACCCGTCCTTCAACGTTCTTGGAAGCACTCTCGCCCCCTGTTCAACGGATCCCTTGACAGGCTTTTTCCGCAATGGTGCCTGCGACACTTGTGCGGCCGACCAGGGCAGCCATACTGTCTGCGCGGTGATGACGGACGAGTTTCTCGCGTTTTCAAAATATGTTGGCAACGATTTAAGCACACCGCGCCCGGAATATGGGTTTGTTGGCCTCAAGGCTGGCGACAGTTGGTGCCTGTGCGCCGGCCGTTTTTTGCAAGCCCATGAAGAAGGCTGCGCACCGCAGGTCAATCTGCACGCCACCCACGTCCGCGCACTGGATATCGTGCCGATTGACGTTTTGCGCGCACATGCAATGGAAGACGACCTGTCCTGATCTAGTTCACGGTAATAGTGATCGCCTCACTCATAACAGGCGGATCATGAGGCACATGGGTCCAATCACCCAACAGCAACTGCAATGTGTGCGTCCCGGAGGGAAGGTCTTTGGTCACCTGCGTCTGGCCTCCACCAAAATGCATGATCTGGTCGGTTGCTGGTAGACCGGACTCCATGTCCAAGGTCTCGGGATCAGTGTTGATCAGCAAATGATGATGGCCTGTATTATCCATTTCTACATTCGCCGGGGCGACGCCCATCCCTTCTAATCCGAAGACGATTGTGACCGGATTGCTGACCGTCGCGCCATCGGTTGGCGAGACGATATACGCCCGTGCCCCATCCGGCGCTGGACTGCGATGACCATCTGCGACTGCGACCATCGGCAAAGCCAAAGCGGCCGTTGCCAATACAAATACACGTTTCATGTTATCCCCCCAAGATGATAGCTTACGCTGGGGAAGCTAGTGCGGCAGTTGTCGCGAACAACCAGGCGCCTGACACAATTTCGCGATGACCCACAGCCGCGGGTCGTCAGCCCTTCGATCACACCTGCAAGCAAGGTTGCCCTCCGAATCGGAGCTCACGTGGCGAACCTGTTCGCGCTTCACCGCTGTCACCTTTGGCATCAATCCATGCAAATGCCTGAAATTAGTTCTGCACCAGGCCAATTTTAAGCCGAAAAGAGGGGTATCGTGGTATTTCACCACAGCGTCAAACTGCCTATAATCGTTTGAAAAGCGGGAACAAACGCGCATTAAGATATAAATTACTGATTGGGAGGCCAATTTTATGATCCGTTCCGAACTCATCCAGAAAATTGCAGACGAGAACCCGCATCTTTACCAGCGTGATGTGGAAAAAATTGTAAACACTATCTTTGAAGAGATCACCAACGCCATGTCGCGCGGCGACCGGGTAGAGCTGCGCGGATTTGGCGCATTTTCCGTCAAAAAACGGGATCAACGCATTGGTCGGAACCCCCGCACAGGCGAATCCGTTGAAGTCGAAGAAAAGCACGTACCGTTCTTTAAGACCGGCAAACTGCTACGGGATCGACTGAACGGAAACTAGGCCCTGTTCATTTCCCGCGCAATATGCGCTAGATGAGTCGTATGAAAACCATTCGTTATGCATTTTGGGCCATCGTAGGTCTGTGTCTTATCCTGATCGGTTTGGCGAACCGCGATATCGTAACTGTTCGTGCAATGCCCGAAGCTCTAGGTGAACTGTTGAGCCTGTCACCGGATGCTCAACTGCCGCTCTTTGTTGTGATCTTCCTAGGTGTCGGGGCTGGTCTGATGATCGGGTTCTTGTGGGAGTGGGTGCGCGAACATCGCATTCGCGCCGACGCCCGCGGCAAGACGCGTGAAGTCGAAAACCTCAAGCGCGAGGTGCAACAACTAAAGGGCGCTGCCGCCGGTGCAAAAAGCGACGACGACGTGCTGGCACTGCTAGAAAAGACTGGCTGATGTCGTCTGACATTCGGGTCAAGATCTGCGGGCTGCGCGACGGCTCCGCAGTAAAAGCTGCCGTTGATGCAGGCGCTGCCTATCTGGGGTTGGTATTTTTTCCGAAGTCACCTCGAAACATCAGCATAGACGATGCTGCAAAGCTGGCAGGCACCGTGCCTGCTGGCATTGCCAAGGTGGCACTAGTCGTCGATGCCGACGATGCGCTACTTGACACATTGGTCCGCCGGGTACCGCTCGACATCCTTCAGTTGCACGGGCACGAGTCTCCCGAAAGGGTCAATGACATCAAAACGCGCTTTGGCTTGCCGGTGATTAAGGCCGTGGGTGTCGGCGGTCCAGATGATCTCGCACAGCTAGAGCTTTACGGCAAAGTCGCAGACCAGTTGCTCGTCGACACAAAGCCGCCCAAAGGGGCCAACAGGCCAGGCGGCAATGGCGCCACTTTTGACTGGTCGTTGATCGCAAAGCGCCGCTGGCCAGTCCCCTGGATGTTGGCAGGCGGCTTGACGCCGACAAATGTTGCAGAGGCCGTGGCAACCACTGGCGCGCGCCAGCTCGATCTGTCGTCGGCTGTCGAAACGGCACCGGGGGTCAAAGATCCAACCCTGATCAAGACATTCATGGACGCGGTGCGGGCGATTTAATTCCGCATCAATCAAGGATCCTCATCGTCTTGAGTATGGAACATGTCTCGATTCTTATAACGCCCGAAAACTGGTTGAAGCAGATGTTTCCAGCCAAGGCCGCTTGAAAGGGTGGCGTAATCTGTCGGCAAGTACAGGATGTTGAGCGGCTGATAGGCGACCATCGGTTTGGTTCAAAACTACGAAGACGCTGGTTCCGCGCTGTCAAAAAGTGCCGGGCGTAATGTCATTTTCTGCAATTCCGAGCCACTGCAGCTGATCAAGTAGCCAAATTCCTTGAAAGGAATTTGATATGGCTTTTCAGAAGCCTTATGGCCTCCTGCGGCAGCCTGGCGCTTTACCATTTCAGGCGAAGACGATAGTGCTGGCAGGCAGAAAAAATGCAGGTGTTCTGATGGCAAACGATCTCTTCAACAGCTTCATGACAGGCCCCGACGAAAAGGGCCGTTTTGGTGATTTTGGCGGCCGTTTCGTGTCAGAAACCCTGATGCCGCTGATCCTGGAGTTAGAGAAGCAATACGAACACGCAAAGACCGATGACAGCTTCTGGGCCGAGATGCACGATCTGTGGACACATTATGTTGGCCGCCCCAGCCCACTCTATTTTGCGGAACGCCTGACGGCGCATCTGGGCGGCGCCAAGATCTACCTAAAGCGGGACGAACTGAACCACACCGGCGCGCACAAAATCAACAATGTCTTGGGCCAGATCATCCTGGCCCGCCGCATGGGCAAGACCAGGATCATCGCCGAAACAGGCGCGGGACAGCACGGGGTTGCAACGGCGACCGTTTGCGCAAAATTTGGCTTGAAATGTGTGGTCTATATGGGCGCGCATGATGTGGAACGTCAGGCGCCAAACGTATTCCGGATGCGGCTGCTCGGGGCCGAAGTTGTGCCCGTCACCTCTGGCCGTGGAACGCTTAAAGATGCCATGAACGATGCGCTGCGTGACTGGGTGACCAATGTTCGCGACACCTTTTATTGCATCGGTACAGTCGCTGGCCCGCACCCTTATCCTGCGATGGTCCGTGATTTTCAGGCGATTATTGGCAAAGAAACCAAAGAGCAAATGCACGCCGCCGAGGGGCGTCTGCCCGATACGGTCATCGCTGCCATCGGTGGCGGATCGAATGCAATGGGCCTGTTCTATCCCTTTCTTGATGACAAAGACGTCCGGATCATCGGGGTCGAAGCAGGCG